>DBDP01000029.1 GCA_002293625.1 Clostridiales bacterium UBA929
CCGCACGGCGAATCCACAGGGTATACCTTAATCAATAACACCCTCGCGAACGCATTCTTCCTCGAACACGGCGAACTCGGCTGGGACGCTTGGACGGGCGCAACCGATGTCAAG
This sequence comes from Clostridiales bacterium UBA929, assembly GCA_002293625.1. Lineage (GTDB taxonomy): Bacteria > Bacillota > Clostridia > Oscillospirales > UBA929 > UBA929. The sequence goes on from DBDP01000029.1 coordinate 115, forward strand.
CAGCCGTGGGATACCATCATCAACTACCTCGGAATGCACATCTATTCCATCACGCCGGACGATCCACCGGATCCGCCGGAGCCAACGACATCACCGTCCGCTTCGCCGCCTCCCCCGCCGCCGGAATTGGAAGAAGGGAAATTGGAAATCGTCAAGGTGGAGTACGGTACGAACATCCCTTTGGACGGCGCGGAGTTTGAGATCATCCGCAACTCCCATTGGGAACGTCGTCTTGTAGACCCGGACGAAGACGATACCGAAGACCCGAACCCGGACGGGGAGGATTGGGACGACATATGGGAATGGCTCGAAGTCCACGAAACCGAGGTGATCGGCACATACACCACCGTAGACGGCGTGATCGCCCTTGACCTCGAACCGGGCAGCTTTACGGTGCGCGAGGTTACGCCGCCCGCGGGGTATACCTTAGACGAAAACCCTGTCAAGACGATAGACGTTCCCCGCGAAGCCGGATCGTACACCCCGACTCTGACCTTCGAAAACAAGAAACTGCCGGGATTGATCGTGAAGAAGGTAGACGAGGACACCGGGTTACCGCTGGCGGGCGCGGAGTTTTCTGTCGCTCACAAAGGTGGCTCCATTATCTATGAAGGCGTAACCCCCGAAGACGGTATTATTACAGTCACCGATTTGCCGGAGGGCTGGTACACCGTGACCGAGCTTGCCGCACCCAGCGGCTACCTTATCCGAGACGGGAGCAAGGATGTTTTCCTTCCCGCCGGTGAAACGGCGGAAATCAAGTTCGATAACCGCCGCCGCCCGGCGCTTGAAATCGTCAAGGTGGACGCGCAGACGAAACAGCCCCTGTCCGGCGCGAAGTTTCGCGTATGGAACACCGAAGGCGGCACGGTCGGGGAATACGTCACCGGCGCGGACGGCACGGTCTTGATCCCCGACTTGGACGAAGCGATCTATTCCGTAGAGGAGATCGCCGCGCCGGAGGGGTATCTTCTCGACACGCAGCATAAGGACATCCGGCTAACGTGGGGCAAGGTTCAGACGCTTGTATTCACCAACGCGAAGAAGCCGGGGCTTACAATCACCAAATACGACGAAACCACCGGCGAGGCTCTCGCGAACGCCGAGTTTACCGTAGCGCGGAAAGGCGGCGCGATTGTCTATGAAGGGCAGACGGACGGAAACGGTCAAATTCATCTGTCCGATTTGGAAGAGGGTTGGTATACCGTCACGGAAACGGCTGCGCCGGACGGCTACCTCATTGTGAATACGGCAAAGGACGTATACCTTGAAGGGGACGCCGTTGTGGAGGTACGGTTCGCCAACATCCGAAAACCCACGCTTACCATCCGTAAATACGACGAACTAACGGGAGAACCTCTCGCGGGCGCGGGTTTCCGTCTTTGGAAGACCGAAGGAGAGACGTGGAGCGAGACGCTTGTAACGGATTCCAATGGTGAAATCGTTTGGACGGACTTAGACCCCGGTATCTATTCGATACAGGAAACAGACGAACCATACGGATACTTCAGAGACGGCGAGCGCAAAGAGATTCTGTTAAGTGGCGGGGATAACAAGCAATTGGTGTTCTTCAACCGCCCGCGACCGGTACTGACAATCCAAAAACGCGACCTCGTAACCGGCGAACCGTTGGAGGGGGTGAAGTTCCGCGTGCAGCGCGTTGAGGGTGAAACGGTCGGCGAGTTCCTTACCGACACCAACGGCAGAATTGAGCTGTCCCCGGCAACAGGGTATCTTCTTTCGGAAGAAATCTACCGCGTTACGGAAATCACGCCGCCCGATAAATACCTTCTGAGCGACAATAACACGCGGGAGGTTCTGCTGAAATGGCGGGAACCGACCGAACTGGTCTTTGAAAACCTGTTGAAACCGACGCTCATCTTCATTAAGCGGAACGGGCTTACCGGGCGCGGTATCAGCGACGCTACATATAAAATCGAATATGAAAGCGAAAACGGCGGTGTCGTGGGCTTGGGGACGGTGAAAACCAAATGCGGTTTGATCGTCCTTCCGCACGTTCTCCCCGGCTGGTATATCCTGACCGAAACAAAGCCCGCGCCGGGATACAGTCTTCCAACCAACCCCGTGCAGCGGCTTTACCTCGCACCGGGCGAGAACAGCTATACCTATCAGCAGACGCGCACTGATCTCTATGTTGATCCGCGTACCGATCCGAATAACGGGGAACGCGGAGCCTGCGGGGAATGGTGCGGCTATCTCTGCTCAACCCTATGCGCCGGTAATTGCGGAAATCCGGGCGGCGGAGATATGTCCGGAGGCGGGGACGATAACCCGTTCGGCGACATGACGATCACCAACGGCAACGGCGACCCGATTGGCACCGTCCCAACGACCGACCCAACGCCGACGCCCGAACCGTCGCCGGAACCCAATGCGCCACCTACGGATACGGGCGGCGTTATCTATTTGAACCCCGATTTCTTCAACATCAAGATTACATTTGGCAAATAAAGAAGCTCTACAAAACTCCATGTTCGCCGCAGGCGAACGAGCGCAGCGCTCGCGAGCAGGCGTCTATGACGCGGTGTCGCGAGCCGGAGCGGGGAGTTTTTAGAGTGACACCATAAAAAACCCGAACAGGGAGGATAGGCGAGGGCTGCGCCTCGCTCGGCATACTCGCGAAAACAAACGATTACAGCACCGACCACGACAGGAACCTGCTTTACGTCGCCTGTACACGGGCAATGCACCGTCTGACGCTCACCTTCACGGGCGAATCCCCGGCGGTGTTGGAACCAAGCGCACCGCCAGTAGGGACGATCGCCCCTGATCGTCCCTGATTAACATGAAATGAAATTATTAGCGGCGTGCCGAAGGCGTCACGCCCTACATGGATTATACGTTTTTCACCGCGTCGGCGATCGTTTGCGCCAATCGGTCAATCACCGCCTCTTCCCTGCCCTCGACCATCACGCGCACAAGCGCTTCGGTACCCGAGGGACGCACCAGCACGCGCCCGTCCGCGCCCAAGGTTTTCTCCGCTTCCTCCACGGCTTCCAAAACGGCGGGGCGTTCCGCGAGCGTCGCTTTGTCCTCCCACCGTACCGGCACGTTAAGAAGGATTTGCGGGTATTTGGGTATTTTTTCGCACAGCTCGGCAAGACCCTTTTTCGTTTCCCGCATTACCGAAAGCAGCATCAGAGCGGTTAGCTGACCGTCGCCCGTGGTAGAGTGCCGCAGGAAAATCAGGTGTCCCGATTGCTCCCCACCCAGCACATATCCGCCCTTCTGCATCTCTTCCAGAACGTAACGGTCGCCCACCGGCGCGCAAACCATCTCTATGCCGTTTTCCCGCGCCCAAACATGCAAACCGAAATTGCTCATCACGGTCGCGACAAACGCGCCTTGACGTCCCTTTTCCCGCTCATGCATCGCGCAAATCGCCATAACGCGGTCGCCGTCAATTAGGTTCCCGTCCGCATCCACGCAGAGACAGCGGTCGGCGTCGCCGTCAAACGCGAACCCGATGTCGCATTGCCGTTCAACCACAAGCCGCCGCAACGTATCCATATGTGTGGAACCGCAGCGGTCGTTAATGTTCACACCGTTCGGCTGGCTGTTAATCACGATTAGCTCCGCCGGATTCATGCGCCGAAACAACGCCTCCGCCGTCTCCGAAGCCGCTCCGTTGGCGCAGTCCAGCGCGATGCGCATACCCGACAAATCAAGCGGTACGCAGGAGGCTAAATAGTCCGCGTACTGTTCCGCCGCTTGCTCAAACGATCGGATACGCCCGATTTCGCCGCCGGTTTTCGGCGGCAGACCGTCTTTCATCAAAGCCTCAATCCGATCTTCCAGCGTGTCGGAGAGTTTGTAACCGTCCTTGTTGAAAATCTTTATCCCGTTGTACTCAAACGGGTTATGCGACGCCGAAATAACGACGCCCGCATCCGCGTGTCGCCTTGTAAGGAAGGCCACGCCGGGAGTCGGAATGACACCCGCCAAAAGCGCGTCCGCACCCGCCGCCGCGACCCCCGCGGCAAGCGCCGCCTCCAGCATGTCGCCGGAGATACGGGTGTCTTTGCCGATAAGTATAACCGGTCTGCTGTGTGATTCCTCCGTCAAAACCGCCGCCGCCGCTTGCCCCAGCGAAAACGCCAGCTTGGCGTTTAGCGTCTCATTCGCGATGCCGCGAACCCCGTCCGTACCGAATAACCGTCCCAAACGCACCCCTCCGATTAACAGAATATACCTTAATCATATGCAGAACTTAATTGTCCATTGTCAATTGTCCGTTATCAATTGGTTTCACGCCTAAGTGCTTATATGCTTTGTCGGTGACGCAGCGTCCGCGCGGGGTGCGCGCCAAAAAGCCCAATTGCATCAAGTACGGCTCATATACGTCCTCAATCGTGACCGATTCCTCGCCGATATTGGCGGCCAGCGTTTCCAGCCCCACCGGTCCTCCTCCGAAGTTATAGACAATGGCTTCCAGCATCCGCCGGTCAACCGCGTCAAGACCGATTCCGTCGATGTCCAAACGCTTCAGCGACTCATCGGCGACTTCTCGAGTAATCACGCCGTCCGCACGAACCTGCGCGTAATCCCGCACCCGCTTTAAAATACGGTTCGCGATACGCGGCGTACCGCGCGAGCGCGCGGCGATCTCCCGCGCGCCGTCCGGCTGGATCTCCACCTTCAAAATACCCGCGCTGCGTGTAACGATCTTGGCAAGTTCCTCAGTGGTGTATAGGTCAAGCCTTGTCACCATGCCAAAACGGTCGCGCAGCGGCGCGGTAATCTGCCCCGCCCGCGTCGTCGCGCCGATCAAGGTAAATCTCCGCAAATCCACGCGGATCGAACGCGCCGCCGGACCTTTGCCGAGAATGATATCGAGCGCACAATCCTCCATCGCGGGGTAGAGAACCTCCTCCACCGAACGGTTCAGACGGTGTATCTCATCGACAAAGAGGATGTCCATGTCGTCTAGGTTTGTGAGGAGCGCCGCGAGGTCGCCCGCCTTTTCAATCGCCGGACCCGAAGTGATACGGATATTGACGCCCATTTCGTTCGCGATAACGCCGGCGAGGGTCGTCTTGCCCAGTCCGGGCGGTCCGTACAGCAGCACATGATCCAACGGTTCCCGCCGCTTCTTCGCCGCCTCTATGAAGATGTTCAGGTTATCCTTGAGCTTCTCCTGCCCTATGTATTCCGCGAGAACGCGCGGACGCAGACTGCCCTCGTTGTCGTCCGCCGAGGTCAGCGTCCGCGCCAGCAGGCGTTCTTCCTGTTCTTCTTGGATCTCTTCGCGGTCGTCAAAATCGATTGGCATTATTTACCTCCGTATATAGAGGGTGATGCGGGGTATGCGGGACGCCGAGGACGGCGTCCCCCTACACAAGCCCCCTTTGATCCGAAGGGGGTGGCGGCAACGCCGCCGGGGGATGTCACAGAGACATACGCTTTAACGCTTGACGGATAATTTCTTCTACCGGCAGGGTTTCGTCCAGCCCCTTTATGGCCATCGCCGCTTCCACCGGGGAATATCCCAGCACACACAGCGCGGCCTGCGCCTCGGTGAACGTGTCGCCCGCTGTCTCAAACATACTGCTTCCGCCGCCAGCGGCGGAAACCGCCGCCGTGTCGCGCGAGAGTTTGTCCTTCAACTCCAAGATGATGCGCTGGGCGAGTTTCTTCCCCACGCCCGGTGCTCCGGTTAGCGCCTTCTCATCGCCGGTAATCACAGCCAGCGCCAGCTTCTCCGGCGTCCCGACCGACAGAATGGAGATCGCTGCCTTCGGCCCCACGCCCGAAATCCCGATCAGCAGCCGGAAAGATGTAAGTTCCTCCCGCGAGGCAAAACCGTACAATTCGCAAACCGCCTCGCGTAGATGCAGGTGCGTAAACAGGCGCGCCTGTTCGCCCTTCTTGATGCGGGAAAGCGTTTGCAGAGACGTACTGACGGCGTAGGATACCCCATCGGTATCAATCACGGCAAGGTACGGTTCGGTGTGTTCTACCGTTCCGCTGACGGCGTAAATCATTGTAAGCATTTCTCCTTTACAGGGATTAACAACGCGCCCTACATCGCTCGTTCGCTTACGGCGAACACGGTATTTTGTTGAGCTTCCCCACCACCGACCCCGCCGCATAGGCGTGACATATCGCGACCGCCAACGCGTCGGCGGCGTCGTCGGGACGGGGCATACGCGACAGGCGCAGCAGCGTCCGCGTCATCTCCATCACCTGTTTTTTTTCCGCGTTTCCGTAACCCGTGACGGCCAGCTTCACCTGTTGCGGTGAGTATTCCGCGACCGGCAGTCCGTGACGCGCCGCCGCCATCAATATCACGCCGCGGCTGTGCGCAACCGGCAGACCTGTATTGACGTTCTTCTGAAAATACAGTTCCTCTATGCCCAGCGCGTCGGGCTTAAACGTTTCCAAAAGCTCGGTAAAATCCTCATAGACCGTCAGCAGCCGCCGCTCCAGCTTCTCACCCGCCGGAGTACGGATCACGCCGTGCCGGACATGCGCCGGACTTCCCTTCCCGCAGTCCAGCACCCCGAATCCCACAATCGCGAGACCCGGGTCGATACCTAAGACGCGCATAATAACTCCAGCGCTGTCAGGATCCCCAGTTTTCCCGCCTCATAAGTCAAGCCGCCCTGCAAGTACGCCGTATAGGGCGGTCGAATCGGCGCGTCGCAGGATAGCTCTATTGAAGCGCCCTGCACAAACGTCCCCGCCGCCATCACCACGCGGTCATGGTACCCCGGCATGTCCCACGGTTCGGGAGCGGCAAAACTGTCCACCGGGCTGCCCGCCTGTATTCCCCGGGCAAACGTTAACAGCGGTTCCGGCGCGCCGAAACGAATCGCCTGGATGATGTCGCACCTCGCCTCTTGCGGCAGCGGCGAAACATCATAACCGAGTTCTTGCAGCATGGCTGCGGCAAACGCCGCTGTCTTCAGCGCCTGCGCCACGGTGTGCGGCGCTTGGAACAAACCTTGAAAAATCAAACGGTTACCGCCGGGGTTCGCGCCGCATTCCCGCCCGACCCCGTTCAGCGCGACCGCCGCTTTATCCACGAGTTCCCGCCGCCCCGCGACGTAACCGCCGCACGGCGCAAGTCCCCCGCCGGGGTTTTTGATCAGCGAGCCGGCGATCAGGTCTGCTTCGCACGGTTCTTCCGTCTCAACAAACTCGCAGTAGCAATTGTCCACAACCACCGGCGCATCGC
>DBDP01000096.1:0-839 GCA_002293625.1 Clostridiales bacterium UBA929
GTCTTGTCGTCCTCCGGCATGGAGAGGATGGGAATCATCGTGATCGAACCCTCGTTGCCGATACGCCGTCCGGCGCGTTCGTACATCGTCGCGAGGTCGGTATAGAGGTAGCCCGGATAGCCGCGCCGTCCCGGCACTTCCTTACGGGCTGCCGACACTTCGCGCAGCGCCTCGGCGTAGTTGGTGATATCGGTCAGGATGGTTAAAACATGCATCCCCTTGTCGAACGCGAGATATTCCGCGGCGGTCAGCGCCACGCGCGGCGTCGCGATACGCTCGATCGCGGGGTCGGAGGCGAGGTTTATAAACAGCACGGTGCGGTCGATCGCGCCGGTGCGCTTGAAGTCGGAGATAAAAAACTCGGCTTCCTCGAAGGTGATGCCGATGGCGGCGAATACGACGGCGAAGTTGCTCTCGCCGCCCAGCACTTTCGCCTGACGCGCGATCTGCGCCGCGAGGTTCGCGTGCGGCAGGCCGGAGCCGGAGAAGATAGGCAGCTTTTGGCCGCGCACCAGCGTATTCAGCCCGTCGATCGACGAAACGCCGGTTTGGATAAACTCGGTCGGGTAGTCGCGGGCGGCGGGATTCATCGGCAGGCCGTTGATATCGCGCCGCGCGTCGGGCAGGATGTCGGGTCCTCCGTCGGAGGGGTTGCCCAGCCCGTCGAATACGCGCCCCAGCATATCCTGCGATACGGCCAGCTCAAGGCTGCGTCCGAAAAACCGCACCTTTGAATCGCGGAGATTGATTCCGGCGGCGCTCTCAAAGAGCTGAACCAGCGCGTCGGAGCCGTTTACCTCCAGCACCTTGCAGCGGCGGCGGCTCCCGTTCGGCAGCTC
>DBDP01000096.1:854-17730 GCA_002293625.1 Clostridiales bacterium UBA929
GCGACTTCCTGTATCGTCCTGTATTCCTTTATCATCGTCAGCCCTCCTCGCCGGTCAGCGCGGCGATCTGCGCCTTGAGGTCGCGCTCGATTTTATCGTATGCCGCTTCGTATTGTTCCGTCGGCGTGAATTTCGTCTGCCCCAGATCCTCCAGAGCGGGAAGCTCAAAGAGCTTTTTCATGTCCGCGCCGCGCTCCATCGCTTCCGCCGCGAGGTCTTGGTAATTCAGCACAAGCCGCAGCAGCCGGAACTGCCGCTTATTCGGCGAATACGCGTCTACCTCGCCGAACGCGTCCTGCTGCAAAAAGTCCTCGCGGATATGGCGGGCGACTTCCATCGTCAGGCGGTCGGCGGGCGAAAGGCTGTCTACGCCGACCAAGCGGACGATCTCGTCCAGCTCCGCCTCGTTTTGCAATATTGACATCGCGCGCCCGCGCTGCGCCGCGTATTCGGGGTTGATATTTTCGTCAAACCAGCCGCTCAGGCGGTCGAGGTATAAGCTGTAGGAGTTCAGCCAGTTGATCGCGGGGAAGTGGCGGCGGTACGCGAGTGAACTGTCCAGCGCCCAGAACACTTTGACAATACGCATCGTCGCCTGGCTGACCGGCTCGGAGAGGTCGCCGCCCGGAGGCGACACCGCGCCGACCGCCGTTACCGATCCGATCCGTTCCCCGGAGCTGATTGTATAAACGCGTCCGGCGCGCTCATAGAACTGCGCCATGCGCGAGGCGAGGTAGGCGGGGTAACCTTCCTCACCGGGCATTTCCTCAAGGCGTCCCGACATCTCGCGGAGCGCCTCCGCCCAGCGGGAGGTGGAGTCTGCGATAACCGCGACGTCGTAACCCATGTCGCGGAAGTATTCCGCAATCGTGATGCCGGTGTAGATGGACGCCTCGCGGGCGGCCACCGGCATGTCGGAGGTATTGGCAATGAGTACCGTGCGCTTCATCAGGCTTTCGCCGGTACGCGGGTCTTTGATCTCGGGGAACTCGCGCAGCACGTCGGTCATTTCGTTGCCGCGCTCGCCGCAGCCGATGTAGACCACGATGTCCACGTCGCTCCACTTCGCTAGCTGGTGCTGCACCACCGTCTTGCCGCTCCCGAACGGGCCGGGGACAGCGGCGGTTCCGCCCTTCGCGATCGGGAAGAGGGTGTCTATCGTTCTCTGCCCGGTCAGCATCGGAACGTTCGGCGGGATCTTCTCCTTATACGGACGCCCGACGCGCACCGGCCATTTCTGCATCATCGTTAGCGGGATCTCCGACCCGCCTTTATCTATGACGCAAATTGTATCCGTTACGGAAAATGAGCCGCTTTCTATCTTCTTTATCTTGCCCGATATGCCGTTTGGCACAATTATCCGATGCTCGACGACGACCGTTTCCTGCACGGTTCCGAGTACGTCTCCCGAACGCACCTCGTCTCCGGCTTTCACGGCGGGTACGAACGTCCACATCGTGTCGCGGGAGATGCTCGGCACCTCGATACCGCGGTCAATCACGTCTCCGGCGACAGCTTTAATCGCCTCCAGCGGACGCTGTATGCCGTCGTAGATCATTTCTATCAGGCCGGGGCCAAGCTCCACGCTGAGCGGCGCGCCGGTCGTCTCGACCTCGTCGCCGGGACCCAGTCCGCTTGTCTCCTCATAGACCTGTATGGAAGCCTTATCGCCGCGCATTTCAATGATTTCGCCGATCAGGCGCTGGCTCCCCACGCGCACCACGTCGAACATATTGGCGTCGGCCAAACCGTCCGCCACAACCAGCGGTCCCGATACCTTTACGATTTTGCCCAAGATTGTTTCCTCCTCACAGAATATCGGCGCCGACGGCGCGTTCCACCGCGCTCTTCAGCGCGGCCATGCCCATCCCCATCGAGCCTTGCCGCCCGGGAATGGGGATTATCGCGGGGAGGACGCTGTCTTTATAGGCGGCAATTTCCTCCGCCAGCCCCGCTGCCAGTTGCTCGGTGATGTAGATAATCGCGGCTTCCCCCGCCAGTTTTTTAAGAACCGGCGCGGCTTCCTCCGCGCTGTCCGCGAAATGGGTATCCAAACCCAGCGCGCGGAAGCCCAAAACGCTGCCGCGGTCTCCCAATACGGCTATCTTATCCATACGCGGCACGCAGCCTTTCCTTTATTTGTTCCGCCGGAACTCCGCCCAACCGCCCGCCGATCACGGTGCGCAGCATCGTCATCTCGGCTTCCCGCTCCAGCAGGTACCCGATCAGCGGCGCTTCCCCGAACGCGATTTTACGCGCAGCCCGGGCATACGTTATCAAAGCATTATCACATAGTTTTTCAAACTCCGTCAGGCTGCCCTCGCCCCGCGCCGCCAAACTCCCCGCCTCCGCGGCTTGAGCTAAAGAACTGAACAATTCCTCAATCGGCGTACCGCTTTGCTGTGCCGCCGCGAGACGCGAGAGAGGGGCGTTGCCGCCCGGTGCCAAAATCAGACGCAGGAAATCCGCGCCCTTGCCGATACGCTGCGCGCGAACCAGCGAACGCAGATTATACACGTCGATATACAGGCGTACATACCCCAGTAAAAACCCGCTGTCCGACTTCTCCGCCAGCGCAAGCATCTCGCGAAGGCATGACGTATCCAGCTGGAAGTCGGCCGCCTGCGGGTCTTCGGTTCGAGCCAGCGTTTCCCGCGCGCCGCGCGCCGCGTCCCCCAACGCCCCCGGCAGTCTCGCGAAAGCGTATTCGTTGTGCTGAACGATCAGCTCTTTCACCGGAACGCGCCCCAGATCCAGCAGCTGTTGGTTTTCGCCGCCCTTGATCAGGGCTTTCACGTTGTGGTAATCGGTCAGCACGCGGAAAACGTCCAGCATAACGGCGTAGTCGCCTTGCAGATGCTTGCTTAACATTTCATAAAGGCCGGCGCGTGACATTTTCAGAGCTTCTTCCAGCCCTTCGGCGGTCAGCGCCTGCATCGTCCCGTAGCCGCATTCCGCCAGCAGGCGCAGCGCTTCGTCGTCGGAACGCGCTTCGCAGAGCCGCGCCGTACGCTCTTTGTTAAAAAGCGTCCGCTCCAGCGCGCGCACGACCATCGTCGCGGTTAAAAAGTCGGTGTCTTTAATTGGCATTCTATCTGCCTCCGGCGACCTAAGAAACTCTAAAGTTTCTTTGGAATCTTCAAAAACTTTAATACTGCCATTTCTTGTAATCTTTTCGTAGGGACGATCGCCCCCGATCGTCCGGATTTTAAACCGCTTGTTGTCCTGTATATACCGTTTGGCGTTACGTTTTGTATCGGTATACCGTCTTGGGTTGTTTATTCTGCCGCAAACAAAATCCCGGCGATCTCCGGTGCCATTTCGCCGCGCAGATTTTCCAAGAGTGCTGCAAAGGTGCCGTTGACCTCTATGTTTTCACCCGTCAGCAAAACGCCTCCGGCGGCGCTCCCGTCCAAGACGGTATCCGAGAGGGTCAAGGCGGCCGGTTTTCCGGCGTCTTTTAAGAGCTTGTTCGCGGCTTTTACAACGTCGCTCCCGACCGCATCACGGTCTTTAGCCGTCAGGACGATCTTTTCAGAACCCGTGCGGGACGCTTCCGCCGCGAGACGAGCGAGTACCGGCGTCAGCGTTTTCGCGGGCAGCTTCATCAATTTTTCCCGGGCGGCGGCAAACGCCTCACCGATGATGCTCTGCTTTGTTTCCAGCAATTTCTTCCGCGCTTCCAGCTCGGCTACGCCGGCCGCGCGTTTACGGCGCTCCGAAGCCTCGGCTTCGCCCTTCTGCGTAAGCTCCGCCATCAGCGTTTCGGCTTTCTTTTGGGTTTCCGCCGCCGCCGCGTTCGCGCGTTCGCGGGCTTCGGAGAGGATCCGCTCCGCTACCAAGAGCGCGTCGGCTTCTATGCGCCCGATGATCTTTTCGATACCGGTCAAGTAATCACTTCCTCACTGACATCTGTTTTTTAGGAGGCACTCACATTGATGATCATCAGCAGAGACGCGAGGAGGGAAATGATGGCGTAAAACTCAACGACGATACACATAACGAGGGAGTTGCCCTGCGCTTCGGGTTTCTTCGCGATGATCGAGACGCCCGCCGCGGCGACGCGCCCCTGCGCGATGGCAGAAAGCAGACCCGCGATCGCGATCGGGAGACATGCGGCAAAGATCGCCGCACCCTGCTCCAGCGTGATGCCGCCCGCCTGTGCCTGCAGTTCCGGAATCTTCATCATGGTTGCGATAAACCATACGACGAAGCCATAGAGACCCTGCGTACCGGGGAGGATCTGCAAAACCAAGAGGGAACCGAATTTGCTGTTGTCCTCGCTCAAAAGCCCGGACGCAGCTTCACCCACGAGACCCGTGCCTTTGGCCGAACCGACGCACGCGAGACCGACGGCGAGGGATGCGCCCAGCATTGCGAGAACCCATCCGCTGTTGAGGAAACTGAGGAATTCCATGTTTAACCGACTCCTTATTTCTTTTTATTGCTTACGCTTTTTTGGGGGCTTCGTCCCGTTCAATGATATCGACGTACTTCGTCCCGGCGTACAGGGGTTTGAACGCCTCGCCGGGGGAATCATAGAACTTGGAGAAGTACTCGATATATTGAAGCCTTGCGGCGTGGACGTAAGTTCCGATGATGTTAATCGTAAAGTTGAAGGCGTGACCGGCGAGGAAAATGACAAGGAAGATGATCGGTCCCGCCACGGGAATCGTCGCCGGCATCGAGCTTAACTGGTTGAACACGCTCCCGATGACGCCGCCGGCAAGTCCAAGCGCCATCAGGCGCGAATAGGAGAGGATGTCGGAGAGGTAGCTTGTGATGTCGTACAGTTTCGTTACCCCGCCGAACAGTTTCTTTAAAAATCCCTTCTTCTCGTATCCCTGCGTCAGCACGAGCAGCACAAGGCCGCCGATGATCCAGTACACGCCGCCGACCAACACCGTCATCGCGATGGATGCGAAGAAGCACCACCACGGCACGGTTTCCAGCACCGCCGCGACGGGATGCCCGTCCCGGATCATGATGTACATTTTAATGACCATACCCGTGATGAGCTGGATCGCGCCGAGTACCAGCGCAAAGATCAAAACCGTCATAGGTCCGTTGTTCTCGCTGTCCATTGGGTTGACCCAAAGCGTCGGGAATGCCCACGTGGGGTTTCCTGCGGCGTCGGAAGCGCCGAAGAATGTCTGCCCGACGACGGAAACGATATCCGAGAAGAATCCGCCGAACACAAACCCGAAAACGGCGGCGGACAATCCGCAGAACTGCATCAGGCGGAACGCCTGCTCCATCATCCCTTTGGGCCGGCTCTTTCGTGTAACGATATATCCAAGCGCCGCGAGGATAAGCCCGTAAGCCACGTCTGCGTACATCATGCCGAAAAAGAGGATGTAAAACGGCGCGATCAGCGGGTTCGGGTCGATGTTGTCGTATTTCGGCAGGGCATACATCCCCGTCACCATCGACATAGACTCCACGATCTTGCGCAGCCTGCCGCCCGATTGCAGCAACACGGGGGGTTCCTCTCCCTGCTCTGGACCGCGGCTCTCATATGCGCACTCATAGCGGCTCAATATCTTTTCCAAAGCCGGAACCACCTTCTCCGGCGCCCAGCCGTCCAGATAAAACACGCTTCCGCACACGAGCAGCTTTTCGGCGGCTTCCTCGCGCTGCAGGCGCACCGTCAGGGCGTCCATCGCCTGCCGCAGGTCGCTGATCCTCGGCGCGAAATCGGACAGCCCTTTTTGCGCGGATTGAACCTCCGTTTCCGCTTCTCGGATCCGTTCGTTCAGCATCACTATGTTTTGTTCCGCCGTTCCCTCTATGTCCTTAAACTCCATCCGGGAAAACCCGAAAGATTTTAACAAGACCATCGTTTCCTCTTCGGTGTCCGGATGATAGAGAACGACCACATAACTCTCCGTGTCGCTCCGGCTGATAATAAACGCCTCAGCGGCAGATGCTTCCTCCCGCAGTATCCTCTGCAATTCGCCCATATCGGCAGCCGCCGGGCATATGCCCGGGCAAAACGCCAAAACCTTGCTTCCCTTATAATCGAGCGGAATATCCAGCTTGCGCCACGGGGCGAGCGCCGCGAGTCGCGCCTCTGTCCGCCCTCGTTCCGCCGACAGTTCCGAAATGTGCCGCGCGCACTCCAAAATCTCCCCGGCGTCTTTTTGAATTTCCTCAAGGAACGCCGGCTTTTGCAGCTCCGAGAGCGTCATTTCCGGCCTCGCCGTAAACAGCTTTTTTATCATGGAGTCTTTCGTGTATTTCGAAAGAACGTCCAACGCGTTTTTAACGGCGCTTATCTTTTGCTTCGTTTCCTCCAAAGTCGTTTCGGGACGCGAGACGAGCTTCGACCACTCCTCATCGCCCGCCCTTTCCGTCTGCGCCTCCACCTGAACGCAGCCGAGTCTTTGCAGCAGGTCAAGCAGCTGGCTCCTGTCCTTCTCCGGTGCCAGCAGCCGAAACCGCTTCATCCGAACAATCGCCATTAACCGCCCACGATCCTTTCCGCGATCCGATCCGCGGCTGCTTCCAGCTTGCCGCCCGCTGAAGCGCGCAGTTTCTCGCATTCTTCATCGGCTTTACGGAGTATCTTTTCTGTCTCGGCTACCGCTTCACCTTCGGCGGACTTCACAACCTCCGCGTTTCTTTCCGCAGCCAAACACTTGACCTCCGCGAGCTTCGCGGCTGCCGCTTCCTCCGCCTCTTCCAAAACGCTCTTCGCTTTTTTAATCTGCTCCCCGATCATTTCCTCCGCTTTACGCTGCGCCGCATCAACAGCCAGCACCGCTTCCATAGACACACCAGGTACCCTCCCCGCACAACGCAAGTCATGCACATTTTGTGGATATGTTCATATCTTTTCAGACCGCCGCATAAAATGGGTTTTTCTTCTTGTTTATAAGTATGGAAAACCTCTTTGGTTTTCCACAAGTCGCACCGTTGCATTTTTTAGATTTCTCAACACTTACGGCTCTTTTCCCGAAATCCACCGCCGTAACAACGGTCACTAGTATATCATATACTTATATGTTTGTATATAGACGAAATAACCGAATCTCAATAGAAAAACCGACAAACCAAGCTCGCTACCTCTGCGCGGGACATAGAAGACCGAAATCCAAGATTTCCCCCGCTGCCCCGTACGACTTGCATCCCTACAAGCGTCTGCGTTGCCCGGCGGGCATAAGCGGGAACGGTTCCCGCGTCCGCGAAGAAAGAAAGGTCGTCTCGTTCATACCCCTGCGGCAGGGTGTTATAGAGAATCGTAAAGATTTCCGCGTGGGACATCACGCTGTGAGGGTCTATATACAAAGCTCCGTCTCTGGCTTTTCCGGAGATAATTCCTTCCGCATAAATGGCTTTCACAACAGCCAATTCTTCTTCACTGAGAGAACCTATATCAGCGAACGGGAGTGTTATGCCTCCATAAGAAGATAAATTAAGATTCAAGGCACGCGCGATCATCGTCATAACCTCAAGGCGGGTCGCCTCATTTTGCGGGCGAAAATAGCGCAAACCGAAGATTTCATCGGTATCGAGGATTCCCTTCCTGTCTAAAAAATTTACATATCCGGCATACCACTGGTCTTCCACGTCGTGCAGCGGATTTTCCGTTTTTCCAAAATCTTCGGCGCTGACAGAGCGGGAACGTCTCCCATATTCGTCCTCCGTGTCAACGGAGAGAATATGAAGACCATCTTTTGGCAGAGGAACCTTTATTTCCGCGTGTCCGTCTTCCCACTTAATTTCAGACAAAGTTTCGCCGTCCCAACGCACAGTTACGTTTTTAGGAAGGTTTTCTGTTGAATCTTTTACCGAGAGGGGAAACATCAGAGTACTATCGTTTTTAACAGGCACGCCGATTACAATCGCGGGGTACTCGTTAAGAATCGGCTCCGACCAATGAGCGAATATCTCATGGATGTAAAACGTCCCGTTGACGACACCGCCGATCACCGGAACCAAACCGATCTTTTTAATATACAACGTATTTGCCGGAAGCACGGCGGATAGATATCTCGCGTCGGTAAAATCAAGCGCACCGAAGAAAACACGGCTTTCTTGACCCTCCGCCGTCATAATCTCCGCGAAAAGCTCATGCCCAGAACCGTCGCCGGTTACCAGCGCGGAGAGCGTCCTCGGAGAGGATTTCAACTCCTTTTCCAGCAGGGCGGAAACAGATGTGTACCAGACATCGTGGATTTTATAGGTGATTTCCGCCGCCGAACGTCCCCGTTCTATAATGAAAGCATCTTGTGTAATACCGGCGGAAAAACCTTCGCTGCCGGCTTGCAACAAACCGAGTCCGTTTTCAAAATCCTCGATAATGATGGGATCCGCGTTAATCGACACGTTGATTTCCGCTGTCAGACCGCCGCCGGAAACCACGATGCGCCCCTTTACCCCCATCCCTAACGAAGCGGTAAACAAACCGTCAGGAGAAACGCTTCCGATATCCCCCTCAACCGTCCAAAGAAAACTGCGCGCGGAAGACAAAACCGGCAACCCGTTCAACGAACCCGAAGCCCCGAGCTGCACAATCTCACCGGGAGCGAGCGTGAGATCGCTGACAGGCTGCTCGTTAGCCGTAAGGGTAATCGTGTCCAGCACAGACGTAATATTTATTTGCGCCGACCCAAAAGCATTACCCGCGTAAAAATCCAGCACCGTTTGTCCGGGCAGGGCGGCGGTGAACGACGTCCCGTTCGTGATACCGAACGCTCCGTCATACGGGAACGCCGTTACAGGATCCGGCGGAAGGGGTACGTATCGGTAGGCGTCGTCCGTTGCAAGCAGGGAAAAATCCGCCGTAGAACCAGGCATCATCGTAACATAGGCGGGCGTGGGGAACAGATGCGCCGCCCGCCCGTCGGACGGGGGCAGGACATTGCAAAAGAGAATAAAATCGGCACACCGGCGCGGGGAGCCGTCCGAAGGTTTATTTACGACCTTTGCGGAGAGTTCGCCGGGCATTCGAACAGACATGACGGTCGAACCGCCTCCGTCTAAATTAAACGCGTCTACACAACCGAGTTCGGCCATGCGCAACGCTAATTCTTTATACGTCAGACCGGCGCTGTAGCCGGATTGGCGGCCATCCACGGTATAGAAGAGAACCTCCCCCTCCGCTGTAACCCCCACGGCGGTGCGCGGCGCGCGGGACGCTTCTTCAACGGGTAAAACTTCCCCCTCTTTCACAAGCGTCTGAAGCCCTCCGACAGCCGCCGAGACGCCCACCCAGCGCGCGTCGGCGCATGTGACGGATAGCAGAACGTCGTCGCCTTCCTTCAGAAAACTGAAGCGATCGATCGCGCTTTGGGTATTCGCGGATAAAACATACTCATTAACGCCAATCAGAGCGGGGTCTTTGCCGGAGAGTACGCGGGTTACTTTTCCGTATAAACTATTTCCCGGGATCAATTTTCCCTCCGCCGCGATAACGACATGCAACCCCTCAAGCGTCGTACGGGTCGTCGTGCTGAAATCGCGTGAATAAAGAAAAACCTGATCGTTTTGGCGTGACTGGTTCAGACGGTCAACCTTCACCGATCCGTTGACACCCGTCACCGTGATACCGTAACCGGGTGAGCCGAAGACGGCGGAACCGTCGGCTGTAAACCCGACGGCCGGCTGCCAAGAGCCGCCCATCGACGTTAGGACGCCGTCGCGAATCTGCAGCCCGATCGGAGACATGTCCGAGTTAAAAAAACTGCCGTTTACGCCGCCCACAACATCCAAGCCCCGCGCCCGGAGTTTGTCTGCCGCTTCCTTGAGGGTGATACCCCCGCCGTACAGGCTGTCGGAGGTCACGAGTACAGGAAGCAGTCCGGCGTTCGGCAAAAAAGAGAGGATATGCTCCTCTTCCGCGCCGGCGGCGGTATGACGCAAGGTGTTGACGGTGTAGCGGGTATTTTCGGCGGGAGTGTATGTATGGGAGCGGATATATGTATGTCCCCCGCCCATAAAAGGCGCGTCGGCGAGCGTCGGCAGCGGGAGCAGCAGAGACAGGCATAAAAGCCACGCGGCGATTCGTTTGGGCATCATAAGGGATCCTCCTTGGTTATGTAAACAAAGCTAACATATTATACCGCAGCTGGTGGGGTCTTGTAAATGACAAAAACACAAATTTAATAAATTAACCGACAGGAAGCGATGGAAACTGACCAAGTTTTCCGTTACAATCAGGGTAACATAAAACGGTACGAAAGGGCGGAGCCGGTATGGCGATGGGCAAGCGTTACGGGCTGATGGAGAACCGTCGGGTACATATGATCAAGACCGAAGATATCCGGCGGAATCCGCATCAACCGAGGAAGGTGTTTGACGAGGACGGGCTGAACGAACTGTCGGAGAGCATCCGCCAGTTCGGGGTGCTTCAACCTCTGACGGTGCGGAAATCCCCGCTTGGCGGGTTTGAACTGGTGGCGGGAGAACGGCGTCTGCGCGCCTCAAAGCTCGCCGGAATGAAAGAAGTACCCTGCATCCTGCTTGACGCCACAGAAAAGCAGAGCAGTATTATAGCGCTGGTGGAGAACCTCCAGCGGTGTGATCTGGACTTTTTTGAGGAAGCCGAGGGGATTCAATCTTTGATTCGTCAGTTCGGGTTGTCCCAAGACGAAGCCGCGCGGCGGCTCGGCAGGAGCCAGTCGGCCATCGCGAACAAGCTCCGCCTGCTGCGCCATCCTCAAGAGGTGACCGCGGCGATCCGTAAACACGGTCTCACGGAACGCCACGCCCGCTGCTTACTCCGCATAGAGGGATTGGAGGCGCGTCTGGAAGCGATAGAACATGTTGCGCTGGAGAAGCTGAACGTCGCGCAGACCGAGGCGTATGTGGAGCAGCTCCTGACCCGCGCCATCCCCCCCGCCGCGCCGGAGTCCGATGCGAAACGCAGCATCCGCACCCTGTATGTATTCAAGGATGTGCGGCTTTTCCTAAACACCATCTCCCACGCGATTGACACCATGCGCCGCTCCGGCGTGGACGCCAGTTTCGATAAAGAAGAGGAAGACGGCGGCTTGCGCCTGACGATCTCAATCCCCAACGCGAAGGGGTGAAACCCCCTCCCGCACCGAAAATCCCCGGAACACAGCTTCCCCGCTCTCGCAGAACATCCCGAGCATCGTCCCCGTAAAGGTCATCGAAAACGTACCCTCGGTGCAAAGCCCCGCGCTCACGCCGCGCGCAAGCTCTGTAAACGCGCCGTTTTCGTCCGCGATACCCAAGCGGTAAACATCGCTCCCCGTGACGATGCGCAGTTTTGCCGACTGACCCGACAGCGGGAGCGGCTTCGAAACCTCTTCAATCTCATGAACCCTTCGCAAAGCCTGCGCGAAAATCTGTCCGTTACCGTTTGATAAATACACGGCGTAGTGGTAACCGGGACCGTAGTAGGCGGCGAGACCGCCCGTCGCGCCGTCCGCCGGAACGCTGACCTCAACCTCCGCGACCATCGAGAACTCCGTCTGCCGGATACCGAGGAAGACGGGAGGCTCACCGTCCGCGTCCCGAAGCGCGGCGCTGTTGCCGCGCAGCGTCAGAGTTTTCGCTCCCGCGTCGCGGATGATTCGGCTCGGATCGGGATTTCGGATACTCACATACTCCGGCTTACTAGCGGTAAAATCGTCGGTAAAGTCCCCGTCACGCCCTTCCGGCGCGGCGGGTAGCGGCGCGGACATCGAAAGCGACAGCGGGTTTTTCACCACCGGCCAGTCGTCCTCCCACGTAACCGGCGCGAGGAACGTCTCCCTCCCCAAGTTATGCAGCATGACGCCCGGCAGCGGGCGCGTCGCGAGCGCCACCATCCACCAGTTGCCGTTTTGGTCATCGGTCAAATCGGCGTGTCCCGTGCATTGGATGGGGCTGTTTTGCGCGGGCGCGCCCCGGTGGGAGAGGATCGGGTTGTGGGGGCAGGATTCGTAAGGACCCGAAACGCTGCGGCTGCGGAACACCGTGACCATATGCCCGAACTCGGTGCCGCCTTCGGCCAACAACAAATAGTAATATTTCCCAAATTTATACAGATGCGGGGCTTCAATGAAGCGTCCGCCGCTCCCTTCCGTCAGGCGGACGGACTTCGTCTGCTGTTCAAGCGTTTCGGGGTGCAGGGAGCAGAGGAAGATGCCGCCTTCCCCTTCGTCCGAGCCGGTCGAGGTAAAGTACACCGCGCCGTCGGCGTCGAAGAAGAGCGACGGGTCGATGCCGCCCTGCCGGATCCAGACAGGGTCTGACCACGGTCCGGCGGGGTCACGCGCCGTGACGATGAAATTGCCCCTGTGCGAGACGTTGGTCGTCGTCATATAAAACAATCCGTTATGGTGGCGTATGGTGGGCGCGTATATGCCGCCGGACGGGCGCGCGCCGCCCAGTTCCAATTGTTCCCGGCGGGTCAGACAATGCCCGATCAGGTTCCAGTCGGCGAGGTTTTTACTGTGGTAAACGGGAACTCCCGGGAAATACTCGAAGGTGGAGGTCACGAGGAAGAAATCCTCCCCCACGCGGCAGATGCTGGGATCGGGGTTGAAGCCTTTAATCACGGGGTTTTGATATGTGTGCATAAAATCCATTCCTTTTCATTAAATAAATTTCCCGTAATCCATCGCGCCGTAAAAAACACGCGCAACAATAATTCTCTTTGCCGTGTCGTCCACCAAATAAAGCGCAATATAATGATTCACTACCAGTTTCCGGTAGCCTTTATCCGCAAGAAGCGCGTTTCTAGACAGCTCGCAGCGGTAGGGGGCGTCACGAAGGGAAAGGAAGGCTTTTTCGAGTTTTCCTATTAAATTTTGTGCCGCCGACGGCGCGTATAACTTTTTGGCTATGTATTCGAAAATCCCGTCAAGATCATCCCTCGCGGCAGGCGAAACAGTGAGCTTATAACCCATATTTTGCCCTCAATTTCGCGAAAACTTCCTCCCCGTCAAGCAGTTCGTCGTTTTGGATCTGCTTTTCCGCGACGGCC
This sequence comes from Clostridiales bacterium UBA929, assembly GCA_002293625.1. Lineage (GTDB taxonomy): Bacteria > Bacillota > Clostridia > Oscillospirales > UBA929 > UBA929. Next base: position 13,798 of record DBDP01000096.1, read on the forward strand.
AGCTTCTCGTAAATCTCGGAAAGAGCCATGTTGCGCTCATACGTTTCCATACTCATGATGACCATATCGCCGTAGCCGTTTTTCGTGATGAAGATGGGTTCCGGCTTATTGTGGCACAATTCAGAGATTTCGGACGTGTTTCGCAGATCGGTTATCGGTCTGATTTGCGGCATTGGGATCACCTCTCATTTATTATGCTGTTATTATAGCATAATTATGCGCAAGAAACAAGAGGTTCTACATATTTTCTTTCCATAAATGAAACCCTTTATATAGAAAATATTACACCGCTGTGGTATACTTATTTAGGGGTGGCGATATGGACAGTATACAGTATACCAGGCCGGTCATCAAGGGGGAGCCGTACCAAACCATGCTGCCGAAAGGGACGGCGCTGGTGTGCGAGGGCGGCGGTACGCGCGGGTATTACAGTGCCGGCGTGTTTGAGGCGTTTATGGACGCGGGGTGGATGTTTCCGTATATTGTCGGGGTGTCGGCGGGTGCCGCCAACGCGCTTTCGTATATATCGGGTCAGAAGCTGCGGAACCGCGCCCTTGTGGAGCATTTTGCCGGCAATCCCCGCTACATCAGCTACGGCAATATGCTGCGGGGATCCTTTATCGGTATGGACTTCATCTTCGGCGACGTTCCGAGGAAGCATTTGTTCTTCGACGATGAGATGTTCCGGCAAGCGAAGGTCACGTTTTTCACCGGCGTCACCGACTGCGAAACGGGGCAGTCCCTTTGGTTCCCGAAGGGGCGGATCGATAAGCATTTTACCGTCGTGCGGGCGTCCTGCTCGGTGCCGTTCGTCACGCCGCCGATAGAGTTTGAAGGTTACCGCCTGTCGGATGGCGGCGTTTCGTCACCCATCCCGATCGACAAGTCGCTGGACGACGGCAACACGTTCCATGTCATCGTGCTGACCCAAAACAAAGGCTACCGAAAAAAGCCCCTAAGCCCGCTGACGCTCCGCCTCGCGAAGACGCCCGGGTTCCGGCGGGCGCTGCGGGAGCGCCACCTTGTATACAACCGCCAGCTGGAGCTGTGTGAGCGGCTGGAACGGGAGGGGAAAGCGATCATCATCCGCCCGAGGGAGCCGGTCAACGTTTCCCGCACCGGGCGGGACGTGAAGAAACTGCTCGCGCTGCACGACGAAGGTCACCGCGAAGGCGCCGCCGCCGTGAAACTGATACAAAAAAGACTGGGAATTGTGGACCGATCGTAGGGGCGATTCGCAATCGCCCGCCGTTCTCCCGTCCCCGTAGGGCGTGACGCCCTCGGCACGCCGCCACATTTCTCATCCCCGTAACCCCCTTCCGTCGGAAGGGGGTGCCGCCCATCGGGCGGCGGGGGATGTCACGCGGACGACCGAGGATGAAGGAAATGGCGGTGCGCCGGGTCGGCGCACCCTACATGCCCCCATCCGGCAGCGGCGGGGGATGTCACGCGGACGACCGAGGGCGGTCGTCCCTACCGGGGANNGCGGGCGAATACGATTCGCCCCTACAAATATATCGCGATTAAGGAGAAAACCCATGAAAAACAAAAAAACCCTCCGGACGTTTGCCCTTTTCACGGCACTGCTGCTCGCGATAACCCTGCTCGGCGGGTGCATAGTAAAACCGTCCGCAGCTCCGCTATTGTGGAAGGTCACGTCACCAGACGGGCAAACGATGCACCTGTTCGGTTCGATCCATGCTGCCGAGGAGGGTTTGTACCCGCTTCCGGGGTATGTAAACGAAGCGTTTTTAAGCAGCGACTCTCTTGCGGTGGAAGCTGATATACAGGCATTTGAGCAAGACATCACGGCGCAAATGGAGCTGGCGGCAAAAATGCAGTACCCCGCCGGTCAAACGATTGCCGATGAGGTCGGCGCGGAGCTGGCGGAACGCGCGAAAGGCGTTGCGTCTGAAATAGAAGAGGAATTGGGTATCCCTCTTTCGATGCTCGATATGTACCGTCCGGCCATGTGGATTTCGGCGCTGGAAGGAGTTGTTCTGCAACGCTCCGGTCTCGAGGCGGAATATGGTTTGGATACGCATTTCCTAACCGATGCGAAAAGGCGCGGCAAAGAAATTTTAGAGATTGAGTCGGCACCCGAGCAAATCGATATGCTGCTGGGCTTCTCCCCGCCGCTTCAGGCGCACCTGCTGGAGAGCGCCCTGAATCTGGAGGAAGCGGAGACGTCGCTGCGGCTTCTGTACACGCTTTGGAAAGCGGGGGATGAACTCGTACTGACCAATCTTTTCATCAATGAAGATGATACCGAAAAAGTGCCGGACGAGGTCGCCGCCGAATATGAAGACGCGATGCTGACGCGCCGCAACGTGAAGATGGCGGACGCCGCGAAGCGGTATATGTCGGAGGGGAAGAACGTCTTTTATGTGGTGGGGCTTGCGCACATGCTGGGTGAGGGCGGCATCGTGGACTTATTAACAAATGACGGCTACACGGTGGAAAAGGTGAGCGCGATAAATAAATTAACCGCCTAAATTCGTTAGATCCATTGTCACAGTTTCTGCGCCGCCCAAATGCTCTTTCTCCACCTCGATGATGAAGCTGTAAGGGGTTACATCGTAATGGATAGCGCCATGTCTATAGGCGAAATTTGCAAGCACAGTCCCGTTGTCCACAGACAGTTTGTCTAATTCTATCCCCGGTTCAGAAATACGTCCGTCACCCCATGAACCGTGAAAGAAAGCCAGCACGATAACGGCGTTATCCTCAAATCACTCGCTTGTGTAGGAAGGCGTGTCCTTTCCGTAAGCGAATCCGGCGTCCGGGCATAGGTCGATAAACGTATCGAGGTCAGAACATAACCTTGCGATGCTGTTATTCGCGTCATTGTCGTTCACGGTATCGCTGACCGACCCGTCATACAGGCTAGGCCATAGGAGGGTTATGTCTCCAATGGGGATTTCAGTAATTAAGGGTTTCTCTGTAGTGTAAAAGACGCTTTCAGTGTATTGCTGTGGGTTGCTGAGGTCAAACGCCGGATGAACACCTACAAAGAACTCCATCCTCCCTTCCCTAATATTCTGCGGGGAAATGATGCGCATTCGTTTATGCTCCCCGTAAAAGTACTGGTTAAAATCTTTAGCGGTGGTAAGAAAATCGAAAATAATCTCCCCGCTCCATTTCTCTTTCACATTGTTCCATATTCCGGCGAAAAAATCAAAAAAATCCGTATTTCCGTCCGGCTGTGAATCGCTGACCCTTTTTGAAAACAAGTCCATACTCTCGTAAGTCTCGCCTTGAAACGTAACGGTTCCGTTAATCACATCGGGGGACATTAAGTAATGACGCCAGCGGAGGGAAGCATCCGCATCGAACGCCTCGCCTTCCTCATTATATACCGTAAAAACCCCCTCCAGCTTGGTAGGGATTCTGTAGATGATATACGCGAGAAGAAATATCAGAGGAACGGAGATGAAAATTAAGCGACGTATGATCGTTTTCTTCTTCATATCTTAATAATACCTCATAAAAATAAATATGTCAAGCCATAATTCGGAATAGCCGCAAAATATCTTGTGCGCGGCATTTTATTTCGTTACATCCATGTAAAATAAAAGCCCCGGCCATTAGGAGCCGGGGAGTACGACGGGCGGAAAATATTTCTTGACAAATCCTATCAACTATTGTAAAATAACCTCAAACTTGGGAGCCGGCTTCGCGCGAAGCGCGCAAAAAGCCGCCCACGCAGCAGGTCTTGGTGCGGACACACCTCGACCCTGTGAAGGTGAAGTGACCACCTTACACAACCGTTTTACCGGCGCCGCGAGAGCTTTGCTCAGTATACCACCTTTCCCTCCCTTTTTCAAGAGGGGCGGTGCGTCTTTCCATCGGCAATCCCGGAATCGGTCACGCTGCATTTTTGCGGCGCATGTCGTAAGGTAAACAGGCGGGAATCCGCCAGCCTTCGGCGTG
>DBDP01000096.1:17771-17973 GCA_002293625.1 Clostridiales bacterium UBA929
GGGCGCGCATTGCGCGTCCGTTACACAAAACGTCCCCCGCGTTCCCCCGTAGGGCGTGACGCCCCCGGCACGCCGTGTAAAAACACAACGCGCCGACATCCCCTTCGAATCGAAGGGGGCTACGATGGGGCGGGGTCATCCCGCCCGTTGTACCCTACGGCGGGGCGCGGACGATCGGGGGCGATCGTCCCTACGGGATGTG
>DBDP01000031.1:0-5854 GCA_002293625.1 Clostridiales bacterium UBA929
AGCTATATTGTAAACACCCCCATGATCAGTATCAAAGTGTCCGTTCATTATCGAAATATTATGACCCTCGAAAACAAATTGCGCGAACCGACTCATATTCTTGCTTGTTACAGGTATTCCAAGCAGTTTTTCGTAGAAATCGATCGATTTGTCAAAGTCATTTACTATCAGGTATATTGAACCCAAATGCATGCGAGAACCTCCCTTCAGTTATTGCAAATCCAGTATACCGCATACCGGTTAGTTTTTCAATCAGCCCAGCCTAAAAAACAAACGCGAACGCCTCTCCGACAAAAAAACATCGGGCAGGGTTCGCATTTGTTCTTAATTGGCGGAGAGGATGGGATTTGAACCCATGGTACGTTTTTGCGTACACACGATTTCCAGTCGTGCTCCTTCGGCCGCTCGGACACCTCTCCTTGTGTCAAACGAAAGACTTCAACGGTATTATAGACGCTTCGCGTCACGTTGTCAAGAAAAACAAAACCTTGAGGTTCAGATTCACTGCCTTGGCTTTTGGGGGAACTCAAGTTTTCATCGAAAAACGCACCGCCGGAATCCGATGGGGCGGTTACTTTGCTTATTTTACGAGTAATGCAATGAGCTCTTCCGGCGCAATAGCGGGAACAGGCGAGCGGAGAAAGCCCGACTTGTCGCGGGTGATAATATAATCCGCTTTAACGCGATTCGCCACGGACGCCAAAACCGCGTCTTCAAAGCCCTCCATGCCCGAAGCGAACGCGGCGTCTATATCCGCCGGAACAACGTCACACATCCCAAGCAGTCCCACAAACGCTTTCAAAACAGGCTTGGTTTTTGCTTTATCGCTTCGGCTCATGATATAGTGAATATCCGTAATAGTGCTTGCGGGCAGAACAGCCTCAATTTTATTTTGGATGGACAGTTTGATCACTTCATATGCCGCTTGATGGAAGCCCTCTCGTTTCAAAAGCGTATCCAGCACAACATTGGTGTCCAATATCACCTTCACCCGCGAACCAGCCTTTCCGCTTTTGCTTCCTCAAGCGTCATTCCGCTATCCGGGATTACGCCGATCAGAGAATCCAACACCGCCAGCTTATCGTCTTGCAAGTTCGTGAGCTTTACAATGCTCTTTCCGTTCTTTGTGATGAGAATGTCTTCCGTCAATGCAAGAGACAAGTATTTGCCGATGTTCGTTTTCAATTCGGTCGCTGTGATTACCATGATTGTCCCTCCGTCTTCGCAATATCGCACGGTTATTGTATCACCATCGTGCGATATTGTCAAGCGTTAAAAACACCCCGCCGGAATCCGGCGGGGTTAGTAATTTATATTGATAACAGCTTTTGTGGCTTCTTCAAAAATGCAAAATAAATGAAAAATCACACAGCACCCTTGACGTACTCGCTCCCGCCGTGGTATACTGCGAGCAGAGGGGCGGCACCTCAACGGTCTTCGCCTCAGAAGATTACTCTATAATAAAGTAACCGCTACCTTGACTCGGGGCGGTTACTTTGCTTTTATGACGCGGATGAGTGACGCCAAGGCTTGAAGTAGCTTCCGAACCTCGACTATGTACTGCATCGCATCACCTCCTCGCGGAGGACAAAGACCGCCAGACACCGTCCATGCTCATGTGTATTTTACCATTGTATTGTCGGTTTCGTCAATCATTATCATCGAAAATGCCCCGCCGGATTCGGCAGGGCGGTTTTCTTGCAAACACCGGGAAAAACCCCCTACACCCCATCCTCCGTGCGGATGGTCTCCACGGTGTTCTGCTTGCGAAGGCGCGAGGCGGCGAAGCGCATTGATATAAAGGTCACGGCGAACACGCCGAGGACGCACTCCGCGATTGCGACCCACGGCACGGTAAACGGGAATTGGTAATCGCCTTCCGTCACGCCGAGGAACACGAGCCACGCCGCGAGAATCCCGACCGGCAACCCGAACAGTAATGCGCGGACGGAGCAGAGGATGCTCTCCAGCGTCAACATACGCCCGATACCGCCCCGCGTCATGCCGGTGCTTTGCAGCACGGCGAACTCCCGACGCCGCAGACGCACGTTGGTGGAGATGGTGCTGACGACGTTTGTAAGCGCGATCAGAATCAGTAAGCCCACAAACCCGTAGACGAACACGGAGACAAGGTTTGATATCCGCATTTCAACCATTGACTCCTCTTGGTAATTTATATACCCTATCGATTGCTCCGGGAACAGTTCTTGCCCCGCGTTTTGCGCGTGAACCAGGAAGTCCGCCGCGTCTTCCGCCAGCGCGAACCATGCGTACATCGTTGTGGGATCGGGGATTTCGGGGACGATTAGGTTCAGGTTCTCGGTGCCGAGCGACATCTGAATCTCGTTCGGGACGTCGTTCAGCAGCCCGACGGACGGGTATTCCAGCGTTTTCCCGCTTTCGGAGGTGACGGTGAGCGTCTCTCCCGCCAAATGGTCAAACGGTCTTGTGGCGATCCTTTTTTCGCCCTCCGCCACGCGCCACGAGTTATAAACGATACCGCTCCCGGCGGGTACACCCGCTTGCCGGCACAGTTCCTCGTAATGCAGGCGGTCGACCGCGATCATCTGCACCTCATACTCTGTGCTGTCGATGACCGCCGTGTGGGATATGTCCGTCCCGACGGCATACACGGAAACGCCCTCATATTCCAGCAGCCGCGCTGTTAAGCGCTCGGCTTCCTCGTGGGTCAGCCCTTTTTCTCCTTCTCCGCCGTGCAATACCATCAGCGCGGTGGCGTCAACGCCCGTCACCGCCGCATCCAGCAGCTGCGACATATGGATATGCAGGCTCGCCGCCGCAAGCAGCATCACAATGCTGATGGTGATCGAAACAACGGTCGCGCGGAAGTTCCGGCGGCTGCGCTTGAGGGATTTTGCCGCGAGCGTGCCCTCCACGCCGAACAGGAGATGGGTCAGCCGTGAGGTTTTTACACTTTTTTTCTTTAGTTTTATCTCGCCGGAACGCCGGATAGCGTCTATTGCGGGGATTTTCGATGCTCGCCGCGCCGGAAGCCACGCCGAGAGCATTACGGTTGCAAACGAAACAATAACCGACGCGAGAATCGCCATCGGCGAGACGGTGAACATCAACACAAGAGCCGTGTCTTCCGCGAAAAAGTCGTTGATGTACCCCAGTAGGTGGTTCGCGATCGACAGCCCCGTAAACTGAATCAGTATACCGAGCAGCACCCCCAGCGGGATTCCCACCGAGGAGAAGAACACGCCCTCGTACATCACGGTGGCGGCGATCTGCCGTTTGGTCGCGCCGGTGCTTTTCAAAATTCCGAATTGGCTTGTGCGCTCTCCCGCCGATGCGCGGAACGCGTTACTCACGACGATTACCGACGCCAGCGCGACGATGCCGCCGAAAACCGAAGCAAGCATAATCATGATGCGGTTTACTTGATCCTGCTCCCGCCCTTCGGATACGGCTTCAAACGTCGCCATGCCGCTTGCCGCGAAACCGCAGATCGCCGTCACCATCGCGACGCAGAGGATGATGCCCAGCATCGTCCAAAGTGTGCGCGTTTTGCTCTTCTCGATTTGCGTGAGAGCCAATTTCGCTGTCAGTCTCATGTATACATGTCCTCCATCGTGTTCATTTTTCTAAATTTGCGTATGGCGTAAGCGGCCGTCAGCGCCATTACCGCAAATATTCCCGCTATCCCCGCGAGATAGCTCCACCACGGCAGCGAAAACCGCCCGGCAAGCCCCTTTTCAATCAGCCAAAATAGGGCGTAATTCAACGCGAACGTCACCGGAAGTCCGTAAATCAGCGTCTTGATGCCGTAAAACGCGCATTCGAACAGCATCATCCCGTTCATCGAGCGATCGTCCAACCCCACCGCGCGTAGCGCGGTCAGTTCCCGCCGCCGCAGGGCGACATCGGCTGATACGCTGATAAACACGTTGGCGACTGCGAGCAGGGTTAAAAACCCGGCAAAACTGTACAAAATGGCGAGCAGAATGGCGACAAGGTTCTGTCTTGGAACTTCTGCGTTGTATTGATCCGTTACGCTAATGCCCAGGGAACCCTCGGCGGCGGCAATTTGCTGCATCTCGGTATACGCGCGTTCCGGATCGGACGCCATGAATGAAAATTCATAAGTACGATAATCCGATTGTGTCTTAAAAATCGGGTACTCATCAACCAAAGACAACGGCAAGTAAACCTCTGCCCGCATTCCGCCGGCGGGAATCAACCCGAACAAAGGAGTTGCGGTAATCTGGTTCGCCGTAAAAGTCAACCCGGGATCTGAATATGTTCGCAGTCCCACCTCCGTTCCGGGCAGAAAAACGGTGTATCCCGGATAGGCCATCTCGCTGTCCACCGTATACAGCAAGACGGGCGCGAAATCAAAGCCTTCCCGTTCGGTGTATCGCCGGAAATACGCGTCGTTATAGATGTAAACCTCCGCGTGCAAAAAAGTCATATCATCAGGGCGCAGATTTTCACGCTCCATGTAATCGGGATTCATATCCTTTGCGGCATACGTTAGATTGACCGTCCCGGTACTCAGCACCGCCACCGCCTCGGTCACGCCGCCGACAGCCGATAGCTTCGCGAACAACGCGTCGCGCCCGGCGTAATCATGCGGAAGCGTCACGCTTATGTCGCGGGGATCAAGGTTTAGGTCGTATGTCAGCCTCCGTTCGGCAGACCAACCCGCCGCGCCCGCCATGACAAACAGCACAAAGCTCATGAACAGCGCGGTCAGCGTGCCGCGATACCGCCTCCGGTTCCGGCGGATGTTTTTCATCGCGAGCGCGCCGGGGAAGCCGAACAGTTTTTGTGTCAGGCGCGATACTTTCAAGTCTCTCGCCCGGATTTTCACGTCCGCCGTCATTCGGATCGCCTCAATGGCCGGTTGCTTGGCCGCCCGCCGTGCCGGAGCGTTTGCCGAGAGAAGGATCGTTCCGAGTCCCAACAGCGCGATTCCGATCAGGTAGGGAACGGAGATATACAGCGTGAGGTCGCCATGTCCCGGCAAACCTTCCCGAACCATGGGCCGGATAATATGCAGCGCCAGCGCCAGCAAACCGATACCAAGCCCGATGCCCGCCGGAATACCGAACGCGCTTATATACAGGCTCTCGGTCAAAACGGAACGTTTTATTTGCTTTTGCGTCGCGCCGACCGAGGCCAGAATACCCAGTTCCCGCGTGCGTTCGCTGACCGAGATGACGAACGACGTTCGGATCAGTACGATCGATACCGTAGCAAACAAAGCGAGAAACGCGAGGGATATGCCGCCGACTACCGCATAGAACTTACTATCGGTTACGCCGTTGAGCGCGTAATAGTGTTGCAAAGATGTAAAAACGCACACAGTAACCGTCAGCATTAGACTGGAGAGCGCTGCGCCGGCGGAAGCCGCGAACGTGCGCGCCCGGTTCTTTTTCAGCTCGGCCAACGCGACCATTCGCAGTACGTTCATGAGCGTACCGTTTCATCCCGCAGAATCATCCCGTCCGCGACGGTGATCACGCGGTCGGCTTGGAGCGCGATTTTCTCATCGTGGGTGATGATGATTAACGTTTGGTTGTATTTCTTGTTTGAGAGTTTCAGCAGGTCGATGATTTCTTTGCTGGACTTGCTGTCAAGGTTGCCGGTCGGCTCGTCCGCCAGAATCAGGGCGGGGTCGTTGATCAGCGCGCGCCCAATCGAAACGCGCTGCTGCTGTCCGCCGGACAATTCGTTCGGCAGATGCCCCGCGCGGTCGGTCAGACCCGTTGTTTCCAAAATGGCGCGAAGTTTCTCTTTGTCCGGCTTGCGTTTATCCAGCAAGCGGGGGAGCATGATGTTCTCCTCGGCGGTCAATGTGGGGATGAGGTTATAAAACTGATAGATA
>DBDP01000031.1:5887-13379 GCA_002293625.1 Clostridiales bacterium UBA929
TGACGCTGCCCGACGTCGGGCGGTCAACACCGCCGATCAAGTGCATCAGCGTGGACTTGCCCGAACCCGAAGCTCCGACGATCGCGACGAACTCCCCCTTCTCCACGCTGAAACTGACGCCGCCGAGCGCCGTGACGGTGGTATCTCCCTTGCCGTAGATTTTTACCAGATTGCTTACTTGCAAAATGCTCATAAATTGTAACCTCCCGATCTTTGTATGAGCAGAGTATACCACGGGAAAGTGACTGTACGGTGACTGCGGCGCAAAAATAAAGTGACAGTTTTGTCACTTTCGAGTTGCCAATAGACCGTGGGGCGTGACGGGGGCGGTCGCTCGCAATGTTCACACGACGCATAGATCTCACTGGCGGTCGGGGACGATCGCCAGTACGGCGAACATGGGTTTGTAGGGAGCGTCGCCATCGACAAGTATTTTGCAAATAATTCGTTATAATACACTTGACATTGTTCCACCACAATGATACACTAGACACATAGAGGTGATCAGGTAATATATTCGCATATTTGTGCGAGAAAGAGGACGGGTGATGTCTATGAGGGTGCTTTGTGAAATTCCTATCGCCGACAACAAATTCAAAGGAGATAAATAAGTTATGATGAAACGAGTTCTCGCTCTCTGCATCGCGGTTCTACTTTTGGGGCTGTTCTCCATTGAAACATTCGCGCATGAGATATTCTATCAAAAATCCGGAAGCAACTACATACCGATTCCATTAAAGTGGGATGATGTGCGTAGCGGAGGTGCGTATCTACGTGTTAAAAGCAATCTAACCGGTTTCTATACATACAATGACTATTACTACGCGATCAATAGCTGGGCAACCAGTACAAACAGAGTAACATGGACGAATGCAACATCAGGGAATCTCACACTTCACAATTCGTCTACCTCACTATGGTACTTGCTTTTTGATGATCTCGAGCTGTATACCTTCGGATTTGCTGAAATATTCGATGTAAATAATAATTATATCGAAACAGCTATGGATGCGCTTTATTCTACGGGGCGAATCAGCTCTGCCAACATCCTACTTACGCCGTATACATACCAATACAGTAGTTTAGGTGTCAGCGTTCAAGGCGTTATATGTCATGAAGTTGGGCATGCATTGGGACTAGGGCATTCAGACGATATATATTTTCCCACGCTATCATCGTCTGTAATGCAGATGTCTTCCTACGGATTAAGCACGCCCAAGCAACATGATATCAGCGATATTCAGGCTAAATATTAGGGGGTACGGACATGAAAAAGCGAATCATCATCATTGCGGCATGTTTTGCACTCGTGCTGTCCGCCGCGCTGTTCGTGGCATTCGGCTTACCGAGCGAAATAGAGCCTATACCCGAACGGCTTTCGGAGGAAAAAGCAGATATACTACGGGAGGAGCTGCCACTAATTTCAAGATTATCGAGCAGGTTGTCGATGGTTGTGCCTCCATTGGATCATGTTATAAACAACGAAAAAGGGTTATTCATTCACGCGAAGGTTGTTGAAGCGATTCCCGAGTTCAAACTATCCGTTTCAGATGGAGCCTATAGCGGACAGCATCGTTTTTTTGGGTACACACTGGAGATCGTCAATGATACCGAAGCCTCTTTCAAAAAAGGCGATGTAATAACGGTATCTGCCAACGTCCTCACACAAATGATGTTTCCCGAATTAAAGAAGGGGGAAGAGATCGTCACACATATTACTGCAGAACCGGTAGAAGGGCGCGGCGGAAAATACGGCTTCAGCTCGTTCGGCATGTTCTATGTAACCGAAGAAGGTTACTGTTTCTCCGCATATGACATGAAAGACGCCGTCGCGTTGGACGGCGCGCATGTGCGAGAACTGATGGAAAAGCAACTGCGGAGACGATAACGAGAGATAATCCCCCGCCGTTTGGCGGGGAATTGCCATTTTGTAGACAGCCGTTATCGCCTATGGTACAATAGTGGCATCAATCCCAAAACCGGGGTGATTTCCGTGAAAAAGCGAATCATCATCATTGCGGCGTGTTTTGCGCTCGTCCTATCCGCCGCGCTGTTCGCGGCGTTCGGTTTACCGAACGAACCCGAACCCATTCCCGAACGGCTTTCGGCGGAGCGGGCGGCGGAGCTTCGGGCGGAGTACCCGCTGCGCTCCCCTGTGCCGCAATTGATTAACATGATAATTCCGACGCTGGATACAGTGATAGAGAGGTCGGAAACCTTTGTATACGCGAGGGTGACAGAAAGCGTTATCAATACATTTCGATATAGACAAGGTGAGCTGGAGGTCATACAAGATACCGGCGGAGTGTTTCGCGAAGGAGGAAAGATAAGAATCTCCATCAACGGGCAATGGGGTAGCGTTGTTCCTTTTCTGAATGAAGGCATGGAGATGATTATAAACATACCGGGGGGAAAGGAGATAAACGACGGTTTGTTTGATGAAGGGATATATACATTTTCCACATTCGGCATGTTTTACGTACTAGAAGGCGGATATTGCTTTTCTTTATATAACATAGAGGACGCCGTCGCGCTGGACGGCACGCACGTAAGGGAAATGATGGAAAAACGGTTGCGGAAACGGTAAGGGCGCGCATTGCGCGTCCGTGGTTCCCCTACATACCCCCCTCCGCCGGAAGGGGGGATTTCGCGCGCACCGGGAGATGTTCCCCAAAACCGCCCGGTAACTTAAAAATCAACGTCAGAATATATTGTATTGTACCTCTTTATCGCACCCGGAATTCTTCGCCTATTTACAGGCTCCAAACAGATATACGGAGGTAAAAAATCAGAATAAAGGAGGAAATCGTATGGCTACCGTATCGGGGGCGCTGTTGTTTGACCGCCTGCGCACAGGCGTATCATCGCCCTCCATGCCAGGGATTTCCGGCGTTCCCGTCGTTTTGCAAAATTCAACCACAAACACGATGCTTGCCGTCACCACGGACGCAAACGGGCGATATACGTTTCAGAATGTTCCCGACGGCACATACCGGATTGTTGAGGCTTACGGAACGCCGGCCGGTACGTCGCCCGGCGACTTCTCGCAGGCGCAAGTTGGCAACCCCGCGGTGGCCTCGACCCCTCCCATCGACTTCGCGCCCAGTGCCTCTCCGGCAGCAAACCGGCTGGACGCCACCACGCCGAACCCCCTCAACACGACGGTATCCGGCGCGGATATCACCGGGCAGGACATCTTAAACGGTCCTGTTGAGGTTCCGGCGGATATATCCGTCGCAAAAACGTCCGAAATCGAAATCGCGTCCATCGGCGAACAGGTTGTCTATGAACTCGCGATCACAAACAACGGCCCCGGCATAGCCCGGAACATCGTGTTAACCGACCAAGTCCCCTCATCGCTGCAAAACCCGGAATACAGCACGAACGGCACAACTTGGAACACATGGAACGGGGAGTTTCGGCGGGAAGCCATGGCGAGCGGCTCAACTTACTATGTACTGGTTCGGGGCACCGTCGCTTCCACAGCGGGCAACACAATAAGCAACACGGCGACCGTGACCGCTTCCACGATAGACCCGGATAACCAAAACAACAGCAGCACCTCCGAACTCCCCGTGGATTCTGTCGCGAACCTCGGGATTACCAAGCGGGCAGACCGCGCTTCGGTCAGACCGGGGGAAACGATCGTCTACACCATCACCACAACCAATTCGGGACCCGGTGAGGCGCGCGGCGTCACGGTGACCGACAATATTCCGCTTACGCTGCAAAACGCGGAATACTCCACAAATAACGGCGCTTCTTGGCAGCCGTGGAACAGCAGTCTGGCACTGGGTAGGATGGCAAACGGAGCGTCTTCTACGATCCTTCTGCGCGCCGTCGTTTCCCCCACCGCCACCGGCTTCGTCGGGAACACCGCCCGTGTGGACAGCTTTACCCCCGACCCGGTTTCGGGCAACACCCGCTCGTATGTGGAAGTGCCGATCTCAACTTCTGCCGAACCGTCGGCTGATTTGTCCCTTACCAAACAGGCAAGCCAGACGACAGTGCGCCCGGGCGACACGCTCACCTATACCCTCACCGTAAGAAACAGCGGTCCCGACGCGGCTGACGCCGTCGTACTGACCGATGCCGTCCCGTCCGCGCTGCAAAACGCGGAATACTCCGCGGACAATGGCGCGTCTTGGCAGCCGTGGAACGGCAGTTTGGCGCTGGGTACAATGGCAAGCGACGCTTCTTCCGTCACGCTTTTGCGCGGCGTCGTCGCGTCTTCGGCGTCCGGCAGCATCAGCAACACCGCGAGCATCAGCAGCGCCACAACCGACCCCACGCCCGACAACAACCGCGCAAGCTTGCAAACAACGGTGCAAGTTCCCACCCCGCCCTCGGCGGATTTGTCCGTCACGAAGCAGGCAGGTCAATCAATGGTTCGTCCGGGCGACACGCTTACCTACACTCTCACGGTAAGAAACGGCGGCCCCAACGCGGCGGCCTCCGTCGTGCTGACCGATAACGTTCCGTCCTCACTGACAAATGCTGAGTATTCCACCAACAACGGCGCGTCTTGGCAGCCGTGGAACGGCAGCTTGGCGTTGGGAACGATGGCAAACGGCACTTCTTCCGTAGCGTTGTTACGCGGTATTGTCGCTTCTTCGGCATCCGGCAGCATCAGCAACACCGCGAGCGTCAGGAGCGCCACCGCCGACCCAAACACCGGCAACAACAGCGCAACCCTGCAAACATCGGTGGAGATTCCGCGTCAGGCTTCGGCGGAGCTGGCTCTTATCAAACAGGCAAACCAAAGCTCGGTGCGTCCGGGCGACACGATCAACTACACCCTCACCGTCCGCAACAGCGGTCCCGACGCCGCTGATTCGGTCGTTCTGACCGATAACGTACCGTCCTCTCTGACAAATGCAGAGTATTCTAGCAATAACGGCGCTTCTTGGCAGCCGTGGAACGGCAGCTTGGCACTGGGAACAATCGCGAACGGCGCTTCTTCCAACACGCTGTTACGCGCCGTGGTATCTGCTACTGCCACCGGCAGCATCAGCAACACCGCGAGTGTCAGCAGCGCCACCGCCGATCCGACATCCGGCAACAACAGCGCGACCCTGCAAACGACGGTGGAGATTCCCCCACCGCCGCCGCCACCATCGGCCGACCTGTCTCTCGCCAAGCAAGCGGATAAGTCAATGGTGCGTCCGGGCGACACGATCAACTATACCCTCGCCGTAAGAAACGGCGGTCCCGACGCGGCAAAATCCGTCGTGCTGACCGATACTTTACCTTCCGCGCTGACAAACGCGGAGTTCTCCGCCGACAACGGCGCGTCTTGGCGGCCTTGGAACGGAAGCTTGACGCTGGGAACAATCGCGAACGGCGCTTTTTCCAACACGCTGTTACGCACCGTGGTATCTGCTACTGCCACCGGCAGCATCAGCAACACCGCGAGCGTCAGCAGCGCCACCGCCGACCCGGCGTCCGGCAACAACAGCGCGACCCTGCAAACAACGGTGGAGCCTCCCCAACCTCCGCCGCCACCACCGCCGCCGCCCGATACCCCCGCAACCGAACCCCGCATTACCCTGAAGAAAACGGCTTGCCCCTGCACCGCGTCCCCTTCCTGCGGCATCCTGTTTACAATTAAAATCGCGAATACCGGGACGGCGGAAGCCATTGACGTTGTATTGACCGAAGAGACGGAACTCTCTCAGGTTCGCTATTATTATGCCAAGGGCTGGCAGCCGTGGCCGGGCAAAATCACCCTCGGCAGCATTCCGGTCGGCGAAACAAAGACGGTTATTTTGCACGGCGAAATCGGTTGCCATGCCACCTATTCGTTAAGTACCCTCACAACGGTAACATACACCGCGCCGGGGAAAGGTACCCTCACAGAGAAAAAAGAGTGTACCGTCCCTGTGATTCGCCGCGGCTGCCGGTGAAAAATAAAAAAAGAGGAGGCTCCCGTACAGGGAGCCTTAACCTCTTTTTGTCCGTGAGTGTTTAACTTCGGTACGTGGGCGGCTTTAAGCGGTTCATTCGTAACTTTGGTCTAACGACCTTGTGCGTTGTCCGCCTTTGCTTTAACCATTCGCCAAACCGAATTACTCTGTCAAAAAAACCTAAGATGCGTTTCATTCGAGGCACCGGTCTGAAAGCGTCTTTCACCGTCCAAGAGTATTGTAACCCGAGTTTTGTGAAATATAGGCGGTATCTTTTTCTTGTTATGGTAACCTCGAAAAACACCCGCTTCGCTCGTTCGCCTGCGGCGAACTTGAGTTTACCTTTTATCCATCCACTGTTTTCATCATGTTTACCGCGAGGCGCGAGACGTAGCGGTAGAGCGCGTACCCGACGGCGAGGGAGACGACCGCGACCAGCGCTCCGGCAAGCCATACCTCCATAATGTTTTGCAGCAGATACGCCGCAAACCCGATCGCGAACGCAATCCCTATATCCAGCAACATCCCCAAAAAGGAATTGAAATTCTGCTTCATCGCTTCGGCTTCGCTGTTCCATTTCCGTTTTGGGCGGAGCGCGTCCGGGATCAATGCCGCCGCCAGAAGCGGGAACAGAGCGCACGAACCGGCGACTAGCCCGAAGATCATTTGCGGAACGGTAACCCCCAGAAAAATACCCATCGCCACGAGCGTCAGAAACCCGCTGGTAAGGGCAAGGACAAACCCGCAGAGCAGCCGCGCCGCGACCTGCGTCTCCACAGGCACAGGCACGGTCTGCGATACCCACAGCGCGGCGCCCTCCCGCGAAAAGCTGGTTGAAACGCCGGTTGACGCCATCACGCCCGCCGCCATCACGACACCGCCCGCAATCAGGTAGAACCTCTCGCCGCCCGCACCGCCGATCGATTGAATCAGCGATTGCAACGCTTCCGTTCCGGCGGACAAACCAGACGACCCGGTGGTCATCACGATGAAGATCATCAGCGGCAGAACGATCAGGGTGACTAGGATATTCAGCGCGTACACCGGGCAGCGCAGGATGATGCGCAGTTCTTTTACAAAATAGGCGCGAAGCGGGCTTCCGGCTTTGACGCCTTCCCGCTTAAAGCCCTTTTTCTTGCCTTTTGGGGCTTCCAATTGCGCCAAAACCCCTTTATAATAGAGACGGCGGCTTAACAAAAGACAAACGGCAAGCCCAAGCGAAGCCGACACGATCAAACCGAGAAACCCAAAACTGACAGGCGCGGCGTTTGTCCCGATCAGCGCGTTGGCGCACCACCCGGCGGGCGGGAACGCCCGCGTGACCGCTCCCAGCCATTCGCTGCTGGCGGTCAGCATTGCCCCAACCTTTGCGGGGTCGCTCAGTATGGGAGCCAGCCGCCCCGAAAGTAAAGACTGCCCCACCACCAGCGCCAGCGTCAGCACGAAGCCGAAGACCATCAGCAGCCTGTCGCGGTGCTTCGCGAGCGCCGTCAGGCGGGTAAAGAGCATGGAAACAAGCGCCGCGAGCGCCATCGGCAGCGCGGGCAGCAGCAGCCAAACCGGCAGCGCGCGCAGGATTAACAGCA
>DBDP01000010.1:0-3272 GCA_002293625.1 Clostridiales bacterium UBA929
AGCGCGCCGGGTGGCACAGCGCCCGCCGGAGGCTGGCCTGTGATCGTCGGGCTTGGCGGCGTCGGACAGGCGGACTACGCAAATCAGCAGGGGTACGCCACCGTCACCTTCGTGCCGACCGTTATCGCGGCGGACGATACCACGCACACAGGGCAGTTCTATAACCTGTACCCCTACGGAACCACATGGCCGCAGCAGACAGGGGGGCTGATGGCGTGGGCGTGGGGCGCGAGCAAGATCCTTGACGCGCTGGAAGCGGGTGCCGCCGCCGAACTGAACCTCAGCACGGAGGTCACGATGATTACCGGCGTATCGCGCTACGGGAAGGGAGCCGCGGTCGCGGGGGCGTTCGAGGAGCGTTTCCTTGTCACCATGCCGGTATGCTCCGGCTTCGGCGGTCTGACGATCGGGCGCTATAAGTCAAACCTCCGCACCTATGACCTGCGTCCTTTCTATGACAACAGCCCGAAGGCTGAAAACGTCGGCGACCATTCCGCGTGGACGAGTACCGGCGGCACGGAGGACATCTCCGGTCTGCGCGGCACCGGCTGGTTCAACGAGATGTATAAAGGCTTCAATACTTACGAGCATTGCCCGTTCGATCAACACTTCCTCGCGGCGCTCAGCGCGTCAAACGACCGTTACCTGTATATGGTGACCGGTATCAACAGCGATATGTGGAACAGCCCTCCGGGTTTGTGGTACTGCTACGAATCTGTACGGCCTGTGTTTGAGCTGCTGGGTATTGAGGACAACGCCGCGATAAATATGCACATCGACCTGCACGGCATAGAGAAAGAGGATTTGGTAAAACTGTTCGCTTGGATCGAGTACGAACTGTACGGAACGCCGCTCGATCCGTCCTCCTATCCCGAAGAGTTGAAAGCGCATCTGAAAAATTTCACGCTGGAGAGCCTAAAGACCACCGTCTTCGCGTCCGAAGCAAACAGCGAAGTCTACGAGGCGGGTAAGCCGGCCGGTTCGCCGGTCAGCACCCCGACCACGCCGGAAACACCCGATGAACCGGACGATCCGACGCCGTCCCCAAAAACCGCCGACGGAAACCTCCTGCTTCTCGCCATCGGAGCGTTCTTGCTCGCGGGCGCTGGATTCTTGTTCCTACGGAAGATTAAAGCATAATTACGGTTTGAGAGGGGGCTGATGCCCCCTCTCCGTGTATTTTAATAAATATGACACGCTGTTGTCTGGTTATATAGTATATTATTGTGTAGGGCGCGGCTTCCCAGACGCGCCGTGATTACCGTTTCGTAAACCCGGCGGACGATCGGGGCGATCGTCCCTACATAGAGATAGGGTGAACCCGGCGGCGTGCCGAGGGTTCACGCCCTACATGGGGGGTAGGTATGCAAATCAACCGGCTTTTGGAAATCGTGTATGTGCTGCTGCGGCAAAAGATCGTGACCGCGCGGGAACTCGCCGAACGATTCGGCGTGTCGCAGCGCACGATTTACCGGGACATCGACACCCTGAGCCTTGCCGGAATCCCGGTGTACACCGAACAGGGCAAGGGCGGCGGCATCAGCCTGCTGCCCGACTTCGTGCTGAGTAAGTCCATCTTGAGCGAGGCGGAGCAGGACGTGATTCTGTCCACCCTGCAAGGGCTGTCCAGCGTAAAGACGCCGGAGACGGGGCAGGTGCTGCAAAAGCTGTCGGCTGTGTTCAACAAGAGCGCGGCAAACTGGCTGGAGGTGGATTTCTCCGATTGGAGCTACGGCAACGGGCAGCTTTTCAACGGTTTCAAGACCGCGATTTTGGAACGGCGAATCGCCGAGTTCGACTACTACAGCTCCTTCGGTGAAAAAACGCGCCGCCGCGTGGAACCGGCGCAGCTTTGGTTTAAGTCTAAAGCGTGGTATCTAAAAGCGTTCTGCCTGACACGGCAGGATATTCGTCTGTTCAAACTGACGCGGGTTAAAAACCTCACGGTGACGCATGAACTTTTTGCCGAGCGGGACATATTAAAAACAACACCCAAACCCGAACCGGCGGAACGCCCCGCGGTGAAAGACGTCGCGCTGACTCTCCGCATCGCGCCGGAGATGGCGTACCGGGTGCATGACGAGTTTTGCGACGATGCCGTTACGCGGCAGCCGGACGGCAGCTACATTGTGGCGTCGGAATGGCCGGAGGACGAGTGGGTATACGGCTTCCTCCTGTCGTTCGGGGAGTACATCGAAGTGCTGGAGCCGGAACACGTGCGGAAAATAATCCGGCAAAAAGCCCAAAAAGTTGTTGAAAAGTATTAAACCCTGACATGCTGTTGTCATGATATGATTGATACAATAAGGGCGAGGGGGAGTCAAAATGAGTAACATCGCGCTGTTCCATTCGGTCTTGGGTGTCCGGCAAGGCGTTCTCGATGCCGTTTTAGAACGGGAGTGACAAGTGAAATGACAAAAAGGGAGAAATATCAAGCGCTGATTGACGCATGTGTTTCACATATGGATGATGAGGACAAACGGATATACCGTCCTATCGTGGAATACGCGTTGGAACTCGGCTACACCCCAAAACCGATTCAAAAATCGCAGAAAACAGCAAAAAACGAAAACGGCGACGAGCTTGCGTTTTCAAAGTCAAGGGTAAGCCGCACCCTGCTGAGACTCCATCCCGGTTTTACAAAGCCGCCGGTGAACTACCAAATCCATCAAGAGGGTAAAGCCCAGCTTCGCTTGGTATTCTTTGCGACGCCCGAATACTCGGAGCCGTTCCGATTCGGTCTCAAAAACAAGAACGAGGCTTTTAATTTCAAATATACCGGCTGCTACGGTTGCGGGCGGTGCAAGGGCGACGAGGGTTATACATACACATACCCGGACGGAAAAATGGTATTTCGCTGCGGTATCGAGTTAATTGAGCTGCCGCCGCTTGCGCCTGAGCATGTGGAGGAAGTCAAGGCGATGATGAAGGCGCAGGATGAATTTTGGATGAACAAGGAGCGTGCGAAAAATGATTGAACTGCCCGAAGCCTGTGTACTTGCCGAGCAAATCAACAAAACGCTGACCGGCAAGACGATAAAAAGCGCCGTCGCGAACCATCATCCTCACGGGTTCGCTTGGTACACCGGCGACCCCGCCGATTACAACCTAAAACTCGCCGGAAGGACGGTCACCGGCTCCGCCGCCTATGGAGGGCTGCCGGAGATATGGGCGGGGGAAATGCGTATCTCGTTCAACGACGGCGTGCGCACCCGCTATCTCGCCGCCGGGGACAAGCGCCCGGAGAAGCACCAGCTGCTGCTGGAGTTTGA
>DBDP01000010.1:3277-5515 GCA_002293625.1 Clostridiales bacterium UBA929
TTTGAAAAAGGGAGCAAAGACGACTGGTACTACAACATCGCGAAGGAAAAACCCTCGCCGTATACCGATGACTTTGATTTCGCTTATTTCAACGGGCTGCGGGACGGCTTGAAGGAGAGCGTCAGCGTCAAAGCGTTTCTTGCCACCGAGCAGCGAATTCCGGGGTTCGGCAACGGCGTGCTGCACGATACCCTTTGGAACGCCCGCATTCACCCGAAGCGCAAGCTGGTGACATTAACAGAGAGCGAGACGGAGAGACTGTTCGCGAGCATAAAAACCACATTGATTGAGATGCGGGACGGCGGCGGGCGCGATACCGAGCGCGACCTATTCGGTAAACCGGGTGGCTACCGCTCCGTCCTGTCGAGCAAGACGCTGCCGTACCCGTGTCCCGCCTGCGGCGGCGGGCTGAAACGCGAGGCGTATATGGGCGGGAATATTTACTTTTGCCCTGATTGTCAGGCGTATTAAGGAGCTTCAAGAATGACAGTAAAAGAAGCGTGTAAAGCCATTGACCGGGGCGGCGAGGATTATTGGCGGATGCTCGGCGACATGCATGGCAAAAGAGCTGACGGCGAAGAAAACACCGAAAGTTGTCGAGTAGTGCCTATTTATGTGCGGGATGAATCGGGACTGGCTACTTATAAACGCAGATACACCGATACGCTATAATCTCGCTCACAGAGAGGGGGACGCCGAACTCCTGCCGCAAAACGGCGAGGTGTCGGTGTGGTTGTCGCGCCTTGCGGAGCGGTCACGGGCGGATGACATCGGCGCGATCCACGGCAGCCATGATTACCGAATGGAGAATATCTTGGGGAAATGCTGGATTTTAGGCTTATCCAAGAATCTCCCACGCTTCGCCGAATACGCGGCGTTTATTTTGCGTTATATAAAACGGCGCGTTCAGGACGAACCCTCCGCCGGGCTGAGTTTTGAAAAGCTCTATCACTTCCGCGACCACCAAAAAGTGCTTGCCTGTTTTCTGCCGTTTATGGGATACCATGACGACCCTTCCGTAATAATCCACATCGTCCGCAAGAGGCTTGATGTCCTGTACGCTTTTACAAAACAAAAACGGTACGATATTTACGTTGACGCCTCGGCGCTCAAAGGCGTGAAAAAGGAATGGCGAGCGCTTGTCATTGACCCGGAACTCTACGCGGATGGTCATATCGCGCTGCCCGACATACACGATTTCATCCTGTTCGCGGGGATGCTCCCCTTTTTGAGCGCGGCAGAGCGCGGGAAAGCGGAAATGATCGCCGCATGGCTGTTCGGCGAAGGTTATGATGGCATCGGGCGCAGGTATGGGTATTTCTACGCACCCGGTGGCTCATACAGCGCAAAAGCAATCATTTACAAGCCGTTTTTATTGAATTTCCAAGACGGCTCCTACGACAAAGGCGACCTTGTCTCGCTCCTGTTTACCGTGTTTGTGCTGTCGCATTTCAAAGCCGCGAGGGAATCGGCATGGTTCGCTATGGTGCTTACGTATCTTAGCCGGTATAAGAACGAAAACGGGCGGTATCAGTTCCCGCTGCATATGGTTACGGAGAAGCCGGATAGTTATGTTGTCTTCGGAGGGCATATGAATGCCGGGGAAAATAAGAAGGCGAAATTATACAACGAAGTGATTTCAACCTATTGGATGGAGAGGGTACGGTTATCACATGGACGCCCATGAATTGATGGTTAAGACCAACCACTACCTCATTAAGGGCGGCAATCTGACCGCCCCGCAAAAAGCGAATATCGTTCGCCGGTTGCTCTTTGCGCGGAGTACGCCGGAGCAAGCGGAGCGGTTTTACCGCGGCGTAAAATACCCCGGCAACATCGACCGCGAAGGGCGGCGGATGTACCCGGTTTTCTACATACCACCGTATAACGGCGGGAAGAAACTCAAAACGATTTATAACCAAACGCCGAAAACGCACATCTTCTCCGCGAATATGTACGAGCTTGAAATACTGCGCCTGCTTCGCCTGTTCGCGCCCGACGATTCAAACGTGCGGGACATGGTAAGCAAAACGCTTGACAGGCTGAAAACCACCTGCTTTGGCTATTGGGACGACGGTTTGGGGGAGTGTTTTGACACGTCCCTTATCGTTTTGCGTTTCTTAACCGCCGTGTCAGACGATTTTGCTTGGTTGCAAAGCCGGATTAAGAATTATGGCGACCATGTTTCTGAAAAGAAGCGCCCATGGTATTCGTTGTGGTATTTTTGGCTCTGCCTTT
>DBDP01000012.1 GCA_002293625.1 Clostridiales bacterium UBA929
TAGCTATTTGATTAACACCCCCCTGATCATTCTGACAAGGTCGAACATAAGGGTGCGCGTTCGGAATCAATGGATAGCTTACAAAGTATCGCGCTTGCTCCCAACACGCACAAGTTTGTTCTTAATTTTTGGGATGAAGATTTGCGGCGCGAATATGAAAGGGTCAAGAGCCTTAACATCTCGGAAAACCTCACCAAAATAAAATATGTGTACAATGTCAGCCCGTATTACTATTTCCAACTGACCGATCCGGACGATAATGTCATCGAGGTTACAGGGACGTATACGCCGCTGGCGGGTGAGTTTGAGGAATGACAGCGCCCCCCCGTTGTAGTTAACCTACAACAGGGGGGTTCTTGTCTATTGTCCGGTTTACTGGTTCGGTTCATGAGGACGCAGGCTTTTTTGTGTTTCCGCCGTTTTGCAGACATTTATTAGGAGCTCCGCCGGGCGGGGATCAGTCGTCGTAGTCGCTGTCCCATTCCAAAATGTCGCCGGTGAGGGAATCTATCTCGTACTCATACTCAATCCTGCCCTGACGGAACTCCACCTCGTAAGTCATATATCCGTCGTCGCGCTCCAGCTTCACCGACATATGGGTAACATCGGCTTCCGTAAGCCCCGCGTGTGTCAGCGCGATGGCTTTTGCCTGCTCCTCACCGATGTACGTTGTTTCGGAGGGGGAGGGCTTTGCGGACGGTACATCCGGCGCAGATGAAGGGGGTGGTGTGGGCGTGGGGGTTGGCGTCGGAATTACGGGAGACGGGGTCACGGGTTTTACGCTCGGCGCGGGTGTCGGAGGCGGCGTTGACGGCGAAGGGGTTGACGGAACCGGCGGCAATCCTTCCGTGTCCATATCTCGGCTGACAATCTCACCGGTCAGCGCGTCGATTTCGTATTCGTATTCGTTGCTTCCGGCGTAGAAATCCACTTCGTACACCATGCGTCCGTCGTCGAAGTCCAGCTTCGCCTTGATGAACGTCGCCGCGGATTCCTCAATACCCGCGTCAACAAGCGCGATGGGTTTTGCTTTTTCCTCGCCGATATACTCCCCGCTGGATGCCGTTCCCTCTAAAGAAACACCCTGCATACCATCCTGCCTTCCGCTGAGCAGCAGGTTGATGTCGTTGATGGGCAGCGCGGCGATGTCGGCGTATTTAAGCCGTGCGTCTTGACTGACCAACAGGTCAACCAGCGCGGCTTTCCCCATCGAGATGCCGTATAGTTCGGCAAGCGACTGGAGACGCTCATCCTCGGAAACCGTCTGGGTGAGAACGGCGCCGCCCACCGAATACGCTTCCAGCAGGCTGCCCACTTCTTCGGACAGCCGCTGCTGCAGCGCGGCGCTTTTCGCGCTGTCGGCTTTCTCCACCGAGATGAGCACGGAATTCTTGATTTCGCTGACATATCCGTTTTTCAGCATGGAGCCGATCAGTGCGTTCACCGCGACGTCCAAATCCACGTTCTTTAGATCCATGCCGTCCAAGATAGCCTCCGCGTCCTCGTTGAGCGGGGTTGCGGACAACACGCTTTCCGAGCGGTTGATTTTCAGCTCGATGCTCGGATTCACGTCAATCCCAATGACGGCGTCCACCGCGAACTGCCCGTAGCCGTACCACACGCCGAACCCCGCGACAAACACGGCTGCCGCCGCGACGGCGAGCCGTCTTACCCAAGCGCTTTTCCGCCTTTGTGTCGGTTGAGTTGTCATTTCATACACACTCCCTTCCTGCCGCTCGCATTGCCGGAGGATGGCGTCACGCATGTCCGGTGTGCTGTTTTCAACCTCCGTTCCGAGGCGTTTTACGATGTGCTTATTCTTCATCATCAGTCTCCTCCAATTGTTTTCTCAGTTTTGACAAGGCTCTGCGGTATTTCGAGAGCGCCGTGGACAGCGGAATTTGCAACAGTGACGCAATCTCCCGGTGCTTCAGCCCCGATACGGCATGAAGGATAACAATTTGCCGCTCCTCATCGGTTAGCACGGTCATTGCCGCATTCAAAACGATACGGTCTGTCCACGTCCCGGTGTGATCCCGCGGGTCGGGCGTCTCC
This sequence comes from Clostridiales bacterium UBA929, assembly GCA_002293625.1. Classification (GTDB taxonomy): domain Bacteria; phylum Bacillota; class Clostridia; order Oscillospirales; family UBA929; genus UBA929. The sequence goes on from DBDP01000012.1 coordinate 2,056, forward strand.
CACGCGCTTTCATCAAGGGTTTCGGTGCGCTTTCCGGCGCGGAGTTTCATCAGGCATAAGTTGCGCGTAACGGTCAGAATCCATGCCATCGGTTTTCCGCGCGGTTTGTACTCCGCAGTATAGATTCTGACGAAGGTGTCCTGCATGACGTCTTCCGCGTCGCTCGCGTTACGCAAAACAGACAGGGCAAAGCCGTAGACCGCCGCCTTCGCCGCCTCGTACAGCTCGGCAAGCGCCTCTTTGTCGCCTTTGGATATGCTCTCGATCAAGCCGTCGCTGACCGAGGCGCTTTTGGTTTTCGATTTCATCTCCCCTGCCGGCAACGGAGAATCACCACCAATCATTTGTATAATGCCTGAACAACGTGTTTTATTGCGCGAATCTCGAAAATTTTTTGAAATGGGTATGTGAAGAGAAGTTATGTATAAGAAACCATGCGTTGTTTTATGGAAAACATCCTAATATATTATAAACAATTATTTTTAATTGTAATAGAAAATTGGATTGTATTTTATGTTTCTTTGTGATAAGATGTCTTTGCAAAACAATAATAGAACAGGAGAGGTATAATGAAAAAACTTAATTTCAAGAGCGTTGCCATTGGAATGATAATCATGGCAATCGTGTTTTCCGCCATTTCGCCCTCGCTTGCCGAGATGTTGGACGTCACGCAAAACGGAATCAACATCCGGGTGAACGGCGTTGACGTCGCGAAGCAGGGGGACATGCTGACGCTTTCAAACGGAACGAAAGTCCCATTCAGCATTGGGTACGATGGAACCAACTATTTACCGATTGGAAAATTGGCAGAGTTATTTGAAATTTCTGCCGACTGAGACGGGAACACAAGAACGGGTATTTTAACAAGCTCCGATTATACGCCCGCTTTGCCCACCCCTACTCTCCGTGCAGCGTTTGTAAGCCTCCAAATTAACAGAAGGCGACCTGTTGCCTATAAACAAAAAGAGCTGTGCCAAATACGGCGCAGCTCTTTAATGTTATGGATAACTTACAGCTCTTCCGCTTCGATAAGTTCGTCTTCATCGTCGCCGTAATCGCAGCAGTCGCCGCCGAAAAACTGTTCTTTTTTACGGATGACTTGGTTGCGCAGCGAATCAAATCCCCGCACGATGACGTCGAAATACTTGATAGCGAGCATCGTGACGGCCCCGACGACGACGAGGGAAATGAGCAGACCTGAAATGACTTTGAACCATGATTTCATACGGGTTCCCCTTCCTCATAAAGAAATAAATTTATTCCCCGCCGGGAACGGATCGGTATACAAACCAGTATACACCAACTTCACTGTCCAAGCAATACCTTTTTATCAATTTCCCCCACATAAATTAAAATCTGGGCTACCACCTGATACAGCTCCGGCGGAATCTCCTCCCCGATGTGCAGCATATTGAGCAGGCTCGCGAGTTCCGGGTCTTCATGCACGGGGACGCTGTGTTCCCGCGCGGCCTCTACGATCTTCTCTGCGACAAACCCTTTCCCCTGCGCCACAACAGAAGGAACGCCCCGTCCGGGGTCGTACTCCAGCGCCACCGCCTCAAGCGTCTTTTTCTTCTCCACGCAATGCCTCCCGAGCGCCGCTATACCGTGCGGTCAAAGCGGTAACGCCCCGCCCGGACTGTATGACCGCGCTCCACCTTGGCGGGAGTGGACGGAGACGGCGTCTCCGCCGTGGCGTTGACACGCTCCAAACGGTATCCCTGCGCTTCCAGCATCGCACCCAGTTCCGGCAATCCCGCACGGAACAGACGCGCCGCATCCTCCGTTTGCAGCGAGAAGTCGGCGTCCACGCCGGTACCGATCACTTTCACAAAGCCTTCGACTGTGCCAAGGTTCGCAGTCGTGAGCGACACAAACACCGTGGCGTTATGCGGGTCAATCCGCTTCTTCTCCTTACTGTCATTGAAAACATACAATTGCGCCGTTGTGCGCTCGCCGTTCAGCATAAGCGGAAGCTGCGCGAACGAGGTGCAGTGATTCAGCTGATCCGAGAAGCGGAGGTTCTCCACAATATCCCGCGCCGCTTTCATCACTTCCGTACGCACACCCTCCGGCAACTCCCGCGCCGCTTCGATTACGCTCGCGAGCATCCGGCCGATCTCGCGCGTCTGTCTCGGCGCGTCCATCTC
>DBDP01000171.1 GCA_002293625.1 Clostridiales bacterium UBA929
TGGCTTTCCCGCTTCTTTTTGGCTCATGGAACAGTGTCTGTGCGTCAACACTGCTATGCGACTTAATTATGAGACATAGCAAACATTTTGTCAACTAGATTGTACGGCATCCGAGATTTTTCGGATACCGTTTTAACGCGAGACAAAATCGTAATACCCCTCGCTGGGTTCTACGGATAGAACAATTAATGCAATTACAGACCAACCTTCTTCTTATTGAACGCGGACGGAACAAATCGATAGGCTTCCTTTTTGTCCATCTTGGTGATATACCGCGTCGCTATCCGCTCTCCGCAGTTTGGGCAGAATATAGCTCCGTGGTATTGTGAGAAATCAATTGAGCCGTCGATGATCCTGTCATTGTACATTTTTACGAAATTGCTCTCGCCCACTTTCTGATAATTCGCGATGAAACATTTGCAGTAAGCGCAGCAAACCTCCAAGACATGGCTTCCTCTGACCTTTTTACAGTTTGGGTTCTTATAGATGTTCATTGCAGTCACTCTCAGACAACAGCTTTAGGAACGCTGCCTCGAACCGTTCGTCATCCTCTTTCGTGCGTTTGGCAGGACCTTTGGTTCTGCCACCGCTTCTCCGTACCTTCTGACCAATGTGCCGCTCCATCAGCAGTTTGTCGATATTATCATTCGTGAAAATAAGACCGTTTTGATTGACGACCTTTGCGCCTTTACCCAGCACCATCGCGGCAAGACCAAAATCCTGCGTCACGACAACATCCTCACGCCTAAGCAGCCCCATCAGCGCGTAATCTACGCTATCAGCCTGCTTATCAACGGTGATGATGGTGCTGTACCCGTCGTTCAATTCATGGGATGTGTCAATCAGCATGGTAACGGGGATGTTTCTCTGCTTCGCTAGCCGGACAATAATCTGCTTGACCGGGCAGGCGTCGGCGTCAACCAAGATTCGCATATGTTGCTCATTCCTATTGATTTTACAGTCATTATAACAGATAATAACCTTCGTAACAATCTCCATCCGAGATTTTCGGGTGGTTTTTTCATGCCCTGCTCAATCGCACATTTGCAACACAGCCCTCCCTCCTGTACAATCGCGACGAAGGGAGGGGACAGGCAATGTCGGAATATGAAAAAGCATTTTCTGAGTTCCAAGACAGCGAAGAATCCGAACAGACACACAACGCGATATTCATACTGGTTCGTTTGGCATTCAAAGCCGGGTGGAAAGCCGCTGGCGGAGAAGTGCCGCCGGAGAGAGACTAGAGCTGTTCCAAAACCCGGCAGGTTGCTGTCACATTCCACGCGCACCCTACCATTCAGTCTGTGCCTTCGAAAGTAGGACGCTCTGCGACAAGACTGCACTCGTACCGAAAATAACTCGCGCCTTTGGCGCTTCGGGTCAAAAAAGTGTTTTCAGTAGCTCTAAGTCTTACATAGCCGCTTGCGGTCACTCGTCCGCAGGCGGCTAACTCTATCCAGCGGAAGGAGGAAAAACCCACAATGCCATGCAGAATTACGGCGATCTCGAACCAAAAAGGCGGCGTAACTAATGGAAAGCAAGCTATTATGCGAAGTTGAAAGGGGAAACGGCGAATAATAGGAACTTTTGTCTTGATCAACTTCGCATAATACTCCAAAATTAAAGGAGCCGAAAGGCAAATAATTTTGGAGGTATCAGAGAAATGGGACAAGCAGCAGTAAGACAAATCATTGCTCGGGTGGGCGAGAGTATGGAGAAAGGGGGTTACGGCAAATGTTCGATTCGTCAATTTAGATACACCGCCAATCAATTATTAAAATTCATGGATTCTGAGGGACTGGAAGAGTATTCGACCGAAGTCGGCGTTAAATTTCTGCAGGCAAGATATGATTTTGACTTAAATGAACTGCCAAATCACTATAACGCGGAACGATTACGCCATCTGCGAAAGCTGTCTGAGTTTCAGTTGCATGGCGCGGCGATATTAAAACGGAAATCCGGGTATGAGATTCCAGCAGCATTTCGCACGGCAACGGACGCTTTTTTGGCATACCGGCGCTTTGAGGGCATCGTGGAGAAGAACATGGGTACCGTCAGCCTGTATTTAGAACGCTTTTTCAGTTATTTAGAGTCGCAGTCTGCAACACGAATCCCGCAAATTACAGGCGGACATATCCACGGATATTTGCGCTTCATCATCGGGTTTTCTAACGCAAGCAAGAATCAAATGATGCGCACGGTGCGGCAGTTTATGGCGTTTTGCTTTAAAAATGGCTACCACTCGGAAAATTTGTCATCATACGCACCAAATGTACATTATGAAAAGCGATCCCGGCTACCGTCCGCATATTCCTGCGAAGAAGTCATGAAGCTTCTTGAATCGGTTGATCGCAGCAACCCAATTGGGAAACGGGATTACGCCATATTGCTCCTCATCGCTCGGCTGGGCTTGCGTTCCGGAGATGTCGTAAACCTAAGCTTTGAGAACATCAACTGGGAAGAAAACCGCATTTCACTCACACAGCATAAAACAGGGAAGCCATTGACACTGCCGCTTTTGGAAGATGTGGGACTCGCCGTCATCGATTACTTAAAGTTCGGAAGACCTAAATGCGAATGCCAACGCATTTTCATGAAGCACAACACCCCTGTCCAGCCATGCACGGCCAGCGGAATGTATACTTTGGTTGCCAACCGGCTCAGCAGAGCAGGTATCGTTGTAGGAGAGAGAAAACGTGGTCCCCATGCCCTAAGGCACAGCTTGGCAAGCAGGCTATTAGAGGAAAATGTTCCGCTGCCGGTCATCTCAGAAATTTTAGGCCACGCCAACTCCAATACCACCGCCGCCTATCTTGCCATTGATATTGACAAGTTGCGCCAATGTGCGTTGGAGGTGCGGCTATGATTACAGTAACGCCGATAAAAATGACCGGGATATTTTCCTCGTTTGCCGATGATTTTATTGCGTTCAAACGGGCGCAGGGTTACAGGTATTACAGCGAAGCCAAAGTTCTCAGCCGCTTTTGCCGGTTCGCTGAAAATTATCAGCTCCCAGCACCGACGTTAACAAAAGAGTTGGTAACAGATTGGACATCTCCGCGTGAAGGCGAGGCTAAAAAGAGCCGGACGCACCGGATTTGTTGTGTGAACCAATTTGGAAAGTACTTAAAACAGATGGGATACGAGGTATACGCCGCCCCTCCGCTATCTCATTGGAACACCGGAAGCTTTACTCCATATATCTTCACGCATGAGGAAATTGAAAAATTGTTTCGGGCTTCGGACGGCATACGTCCCATACCGCAGTCTCGAAACATCCATAAGGTTTTACCGGTTTTAATGCGGCTGCTCTACGGGTGCGGATTACGGATTTCAGAGGCGGTCAGCCTAAAATGCTGTGATGTGGACTTGCAACGCGGCGTTCTGACAATCCGTGATGGAAAAAACGGGCGTGACCGGCTGATCCCGCTTTCGAGTTCGCTGACAGAATTGTTGCGTAAATACACGAATGATACTATCCCGTGGGCTTGCGAAGATGATTTCCTTTTCATGGCACCGGACAGAACTATTTTAAGTCCGAATACCGTATATCAAAGGTTTCGTAAAATGCTATGGGATGGAGGGATTCCATACAAAGGAAAGGGAAACGGCCCCCGGCTGCACGATATTCGTCATACTTTTGCCGTTCATACCCTGCAAAAATGGGTGGAGATCGGCGAAGATTTAACCGCTATGCTGCCGGTGCTGTCCGTTTTTATGGGGCATAAATCCTTCAGCGCCACTTCCCGGTATCTCCGACTAACGGCAGAAGTTTACCCTGATGTGGTAAGGCAGGTGGAGCAGACCTGCGCTTATGCCATTCCGGGCGGTGACACATATGAAGCAAACTGATTTCGCCCTGCATCTCAGCCGTTATTTAGGGATATATCTGCCCGGACAATCCGGCGGAAGCATCAATACTGTCCGCTCCTATCGCGACACTTTTTCGCTGTTTTTAAGATACTGCAAAGATGAACAGGAACTGCCTCCTGAAAAGCTGACACTCGCGAAGATTGACCATTCTCTTGTTGAACAGTTTCTGCTATGGCTGGAAAACGAACGCAATTGTTGTGCTGGAACAAGAAACAACCGACTTGCCGCCCTTCATGCGTTTTACCGTTATCTGCAATTTGATATGCCGGAGTTTCTCAGCCGGTGTCAGGAGATTCTTGCGATCCCATACAAAAAAACGCAGAAAAAGGTGGTGTCGTATTTGACATTAGACGGCGTGCAGGCACTGCTTCGGGAGCCGGATGCAAAAACTACAGCCGGGCGGCGCGATCTGTGTCTTCTTAGCTTGTTATACGATACCGGTGCGCGTGTACAGGAACTGGTGGATTTGAGAATAGATGATGTTCGTCTGTCCAGTCCCACTGTCATCCGGCTTACTGGCAAAGGAAACAAAGCCCGACTTGTCCCGATAATGACTCCTACAGAAAAGTTGTTGCGTCGATATTTGGATGAGTATGACAGAGCGTATACCGCACATGGCGGTCATCCTTTATTTTGTAACCGTGTGGGTAAAAAGCTTACCCGAGCCGGGGTGACGTATATTTTGGATAAATATCTGTCGCAAGCGAGGAAGACCGAAGCCGCCTCACTGCCAGATTCAATTTCGCCCCACTGCTTGCGGCACTCAAAAGCGATGCATCTTTTGCAATCCGGCGTAAATCTGGTATATATCCGAGATCTGCTCGGTCATGCCGATGTCAGCACTACGGAGGGTTATGCCCGCGCTGACGAACATTTCAAGCGCAAAGCTTTGGAACAGGCTTACCCCAGTCCAACGCCCGTTTCTGAAACAACAGCATGGCAAAAAGATGATGATCTACTGGACTGGTTGAAAAATCTCGGAAGGTGACCAATGTATTATGCAAAGTCCTTCCCTTGATTTTTCCAGTAAACACTACACTGTCAAGGGAGGACTTAGCATAATGTTTTACTTTCCATTATGTACCTTATGTGAAGCTTCACATAACGTAACCAAAACAAACGTTTCAGAAAATCTCGGCGTCGGTCTGGCGATGGAGGGAAAGAAAGTCTTGGTTGTGGATAGCGATCCACAAGCAGACCTAACCACCGCCCTCGGTTGGTCGGACAGCGACAACCTGCCTGTCACACTCGCCGACATCATGGAACGAAGCATCCGGGACGAAGACCCAGACCCCGTAAGCGCAATCCTTCACCATAAGGAAGGGATAGACTTACTCCCCTCCAACATCGCTCTGTCCGGCGTGGAAATGAGCTTAGTCACCGCGATGAGCCGCGAGTATACCCTGCGGAACATTCTGAACCGTATCAAAGACAACTATGACCACATCATTATTGATTGTCCGCCAAGCCTCTCCATGCTCACGATCAACGCATTGGCGGCTGCGGATAGCGTCATCGTGCCGGTTCAAGCGCAGTACCTACCCGCAAAGGGTATGACCCAGCTCATGAAAACTGTCGGGAAGGTGAGAAAGCAGATCAACCCCAATCTAAAGGTAGACGGTATCTTACTCACGCTGGCTGACATGCGAACCAACCTCGCAAGGGTTACGGCGGATACCATACGCCAGCAGTACGGAAACCACCTGCGAATCTTCAAAACGCAAATCCCTGTCGCGATCAAAGCGGCGGAAATCAGCGCAACGGGAAAGAGTATCTTCGCCTACGACAAAGGAAGCAAGGTAGCGCAGGCGTACTCGGCGCTCGTTAAGGAGGTGCTGGAGGGTGAAGCAAGATCAAAAACTACCCCTCCCCGCAGCCGCTGACCTCTTTTCTACACAAGAGGAGCGAGACGACGCCGGGCGCGAGAAGGTACTCCACATTCCCCTATCCGAGATAGACGCATTCCCGGATCACCCGTTTCAGGTGAAGATGGATGAATCCATGCAGGCGATGGCGGACAGCGTGAAAGCTGTGGGGATACAGACTCCGGCCATCGTTCGGCAGAAGGAGGACGGACGATATGAACTGGTCAGCGGACACCGGCGAAAGAAAGCGTGTGAGCTTGCCGGAGTAGACACCATGCCCTGTATCGTCCGTTCCCTGACGCGGGATGAAGCGATCATCGCGATGGTGGACAGTAACCTCCAGCGGGAAGTCATTCTGCCAAGCGAGAAGGCGAAATCGTATAAGATGCGATTGGAAGCCATGAAGCGGCAAGCTGGCAGACCAAGTAAAGAAAATTTGTCCCCAGTGGGGACGCATTTACGGTCTGATGAAGAATTGGCGCAAATGTCAGGAGATAGTCGTAACCAAATTCATCGTTATATTCGCCTCACAAGCCTTATCCCACAAGTCCTTGAACTGGTGGACGCCGGGAAGATCGCTATGCGCCCCGCCGTGGAGCTTTCCTATTTGCCGGAAGAACAACAGCAAATCGTGTTTGAGGCGATAGGCAGCGAGGAATGCACCCCGTCCCACGCGCAGACCATCAAAATGCGGAAATTCGCAGACGAAGGGAGGTTGAACGACGATGTAATCCTAAGCATTATGCAAGAGGAAAAACCGAATCAAGCGGAGCAATTCCGAATCCCTCGCGAAAAGATCAAGCGGTTCTTCCCGGCGGAGACGTCCGCCAAGACGGTGGAGGAAACCATCATCAAGGCGCTGGAGCTTTGGCAGCGTCAGAAGAACCGCAACAAAGACGCTCGGTAATTCGCCACGCAAAGGGGTCAATGGGTATCCTTGTTTTCTATGGTCAGTGCGTCTGCTGTTTCCCCCTCCCTGCACCCACCCCCTCTTCTTGTTAACCCACAAATCAAACGTAGCTCTATAAAACTCCGTGTTCGCCGCAGGCGAACGAGCGAAGCGTCAGGCGGCTGTGCCGCGGTGTCGCAAGCCGGAGCGGGGAGTTTTTAGAGTGACATCAAACCAGTCTTTAGGGCTGGTATTTTCATTTCTTGGAGGAATCAAATGTTATGAAACACACTGCAACCAAACGACTTACCGTCTCAATGGCGCTCATCTTACTCTGCTTCGGATTCACGACAGCCGCCGCCGAACCCGAAGGTTCGGAGCTGTTCCCCGCCGAAGTACAGACGCTGGAAGACGGAACAATCCTCAAGACCTATATCCTCACAGAGGAACAAAATCCATCGGATATCCCGCGCGAAACCTTTGAACGGGACGGCTGGCGGTATACCCTTACCGACATCACCGAGCAGCGCACCAGCGATACCGAAACACGGTATCATACCGAATCGGTGGAGTTCCATACCGAATCCGGCGACATGAACGAGATCGTGAAGCTGCTGGCTCCTACATTGGATTACCAAGCCTCGGACGGTCTCAGCGGAACCCTCACGCTGGACTTAGCCTCGGTGAAATGCGAAGCGGAAGGATACAAGAACAGCAACTATACCGTCAGCGCCACAAGGGAGTATCCGCACTTATCCGCAAACGACCTCTCATTCATCCCGAAAACCATCACGGACAACGGGCGCGAGCTTCAATTGGAAGATGTTTCGTGGGAGGTTCAGCAATCTATCAACGTAGACTATCAGGACATCCCGGAGAGTTACCGCGCCATTGCCACCTACACAGCGAAAGCAAGCCGGAAGGTTGTCACCGGCTACATCACAACGGCGAGTTACACCGGGGAGATTACGAAGACGGTAACCGGCAGCACTGTCTACACCGCGCACTTTGCGGGGAAGGAGATCAACCCACCGCCGTCCCCGAAGCCTTCTCCGACATTTTCACCGGCATCCGAACCCCCGTCACCGGAGCCGGAGGAAAGCACAGCGTCTTTCATACCTATCATCATGCTCGTTATCATCATCGTAGTAGCCGTTGGTGGCGGAGCGTACTTCTTCCTCCGCCGCAACGTGCGGATATACCGGGACAACTTTCGTGTACTGGCGGCAAAGGATAAAATCAGCGCAAGCCGAAAACTGATTGACCTGTCCCCGCTGAACGGGGAGCGTTTCGGCATCGAGATAGATAAACTCACAGCGAAAACCCTGAACGGTCAGACGGTGGAGGTTCGGCATGGGTTACACACCCTGAGCCACAAGATCGCCTACGAAGGCAATGCCTACCGAATCGAAGTCGATTTTGGAGCGGAAACCATTCAAGCCGTTTATTAAATGAAGGAGCGTATTGATCATGAAAAAGATTATCGCGATCATCCTCTGCATGGCACTGACAACCCCCGCATTCGCGTATAACTACGACTTCTCCACCGGGGACGATAACGTATTCGGCACCCCCACCAGCGGAGACGAACCCGTATCTCCAGACCCGATGAATGAGAACACCCGCCGCAACAAAGACAATGCAGACCTCCCGCCGCCGTATTTCTACGGTTCCGGCGACATCCCAACAGACCCCTCCAGCCCGTTCCATGATAACGCACCACTAGACGCCGGATACACGGGCGGCACTCCTGATTTTCCTGTTACCAACCCACTGTTACCCGCCGATACCGCGCCGCTGCTTTACGAAGACGGTTCCATCGGGACGCTTTATATAGAGCGTACCGGCACAACCATCACGGTGTACGAAGGGGAGCAGCTCGATAATCTGAAAAAGGGAGCCGGACATTTTACCGCTACCTCCGCTTGGGACGGCAATGTCGCGCTGTGCGGGCACAATCGCGGTTCGGCTCCGTACTTCAGCTTCGTGAAGGACATGCAGACGGGCGACAGAATGACTTACACCACCCAATACGGAAGCCGTACCTATGCGGTATTCAGCAAAGAGCAGATAGACGAATATGATTACTCCAAACTCGGCTGGTCTGCGGATAACCTCCTGACGCTGATAACGTGCATTGAGGATGTGCCGGAACTGCGCTGGGCAGTGCAATTGCGGGAAGTGTAACTGCATATCCTACTAATCAATTCTCCATTTACACCTTTGCCTATTTTGTGACACTATGGTAGAATACAGACAGGATAATCCAACAGAGGAGTGTTTGATCATGAAAAAGTTCATCGCTGTCTGTGTCGCCGTAATCCTCTTTATCCCCACAATCACCTTCGCCGCCGCGGTGATCGCCAAGCCCTCATCGCAAACGTTCAAAGTGAACGGAGAAACGGTACCCATCCTGTCGTATAACATCGCCGGGCAGAACTACTCCCGTATGCGGGACATCGCGAGCGCCCTCGACTTCTACATCGAGTATATCAACGCCGCCAACACCGTGCAGATCGACCTCACGAAACCCTACGAAGGCGCGGCTATCACGTTAAACCACATCGAGCAAGCAGAAGCCAAACCGTCCGGGCAGCTCTTTACGCTGGACGGCAGCGCCATCAGCTTCACGGCGTACAACATCGCGGGGCAGAATTACGTGCGTATCCGCGACATCGCCGAAGCCGTCAATATATACGTCGCTTTCGATCAACCCACAAACTGCGTTCTCTTCGATAAAACCCGCAACTACGACGGCTCCTCGAAAACTGCGCTCCGTCAGACGCATGGGCAGACCGTCGCGGACGGTTCCGGCAGTATCAGCGACACTGCACTCACCTATAAACTGGTAGACGGTAAAGACCTCTCGCGGGAGGATTTCTCACAGCAAGCCAACCCCGCGATTTTCAACGACCGCTGGACACGCGGAATGTACAACGCATTGCGGCAGACGTTCCTCGACCGAGACGGCATTATCCCACAAAACAACAGCAACCGCTTCAATCCGTACTACTCCTACGCAAGTGCCGTAGCGAAGGATTATGAATCCCGACAAACATTCATGTCTGTCATGTCGGATATAAGCCGCGCGTATTGGTACCGCTTTGAGGTAGAACCGTATACGGAAGGCTACTATCTATACCCGGACTATTTCGTTGTTTCTGTTGGCGAAACGAACTATTCACTGGATCAAGCCACACTCGATACCCTTGATGCCGCCAAAGCCTTGTCTGATCGGGAGAAGATACTCCTATTCAATCAGTTTGTCAGCAGCAGGCTTATCTATGACGCAAAATCCGCGGCTGGTATCCAAACGGTTTTCACTTCGTCTGAACCTGTTAAAGGAGCCTGCGGGACATACGCTTACGCGTTCCAGTATCTCTGCGAAAGAGCCGGTATCCCCTGTGTCAGTGTGTCGGGAGAGAATCACGCGTGGACGATGACGTATATAGAAGGAAGATGGCTGCACTGCGATCCCACCAACAGCAAACGTACAGACGACGGGCTTTTCCTTGAAACCGTCCGCTTCAAGCCGGACGACCCGCTGAGGCTTGAGTTTGCTAAAGAGTTAATTGTCCCGGGAAGCACCATATAAAAAAGCTATTCCACCGCCCGTGCAACCTAATATCAAATCAACCCAAAAAACAGGCTGGAAACGGCCTGTTTTTTGCATTTTGGAAGGAGAAAACCCAATGCACAAGTCAACAACCCGCCTCATATCCCTCGCCCTAACATTTATCATCGCTTTGTCGTTCATTCCGGCAGTTTCCGCCGCCACCATCGAATCCAGCAAAAGCACCGCGGTTACCGTAACGATGGGCGAACGCGGCTACTTCTTGAACGACCAAAACGGAAACCGAATCGGCGGCTCCTATTGGCAATATACCGCCAACAAGGAAGGCGTCACCGGTCCCGCGTACTGCATCGCGCACGGGTTGAAAGCCGTGCCGGAAAACGTGTCGCTCCCGATCAAGAACCGATACGAAACAAACCCGAAAGTATTGGGAGCGTTCGCTTGCGGCTATCCGCAGGTGGCTCTTTCGGACTTCATTGCGAAGCACAACCTCACCGGCTTAACCGAAGCCGAGTATATGTACGCCACACAGCTTGCGATATGGGCGTCTCTCGGTCAGCTCGCGGTTGAAGGGACGCAGTTTGCTTCGGGGGCGCAGCGAATCAGCCCGCCCACGGGAGACGCGCAGCAGATACGCGTATATAAAGCCGTCCAGCTTATCCTCGCGGGTGCCGCCACATGGACGAGGAATCAGTGGCGCGGTCTGTTTGTGAGGGTTCAAGAAAATGTGATTGGCAACACTCTTGATCTGTTTCATGTAAATGGTCTTGAAGGTCTCGCGACTGATACTCTAGAGATCAACCTCGAAACCATCAACGGCACCGATTATTACACCGTCATCTACTACACATCCAGCGCCACCCCCACAACGCCGAATGGGGACTGCATCGACATCACCCCGTATGGCGTCACGGGAACGATCCTCGTGAATGCGGATACCAATGAACCGCTGGAAACGAAGCAGAACGCGTCCGGCTCCACCGCATTCCTCGTACCCACTGCGGGACCGGTGCAGACGGGGCTGAACGCAAACGGCGTGGAGTATGTCGGAAAATTCAAGCTCTGCATCCCCGTGGACAATGCCGCTCCTTCCGGGCAGATCGAGCTGGTCGCCCGCGCGGACGTAACGCAGTATGAGCTGTACATCGCGCATAACGAGAACAAGACACAGCAGAGCTACATAATCGCAGACCCTTCCGTTGGGGAGATGTTCGCCGGTGGCAAATTCATCTGGTCGAGCGATGAACGGGAAGAAGGAGCGTTACAGGTCACGAAAACAGACGGCACAGGCTTCCCTCTCCCCGGCGCGGTCTTTGAGCTTCGCGGGGACAGCGGCTACTCCGAAAGCCAAACCACCGGCGAGGACGGTATCGCCACATGGGAGAACCTAGACCCCGCGGACAGCTATACACTCTATGAAACCACCGCGCCGGAAGGATACGCGCCCCGTGACCCCATGCCGGTGGAAATCGGAGCGAATGTCACCACTTACGCAACGATTCAAAACGATAACGCGGCAAAGGTCTTCATCAAGAAACTGGATCAACAGAATAACCGCGTGTTACAGGATGCCGTATTTGAACTGCGGCAGATAGACGGCAGCTTCGTAACCACCGGCACCACCCAATTTGACGGCATCCTCGAACTCGGTACAGAGGATTTGCCGTTCGGGAGCTATGAGGTGCGCGAACTGTCCGCGCCGGAAGGGTATTTGAAGGACACAGCCGTTCAGACCATCCATTGGGACGGCACGGCGGACGTAACGATAACGTTTTTTAACATCCGTGTGCCCGGTATTACACTAGTGAAGATGAGCGAGAGCGGAGAACCCCTCAGCGACGCCGTATTTAACGTGTATAAGGACGGGCAAATGCTCGGAAGCGTCTCAACCGGTGAAACCGGCACGGCGCAGTGTTTTGTCACCGGCAGCGGGTACTATGAGTTCGAGGAAACGTCCGCGCCGCAGGGGTATGTGCTGGATACCGCCAAACACGGCATCCACTTTGACCCCTATGACCCCGCGACACAGGATGATCCCGTAGTGATCGTAACCAACAAAGCAAAGCCGTATCTGAACATCCTGAAGATGGACGCGAATACGGGCATCCCTATACCCGGCGTTACGTTTGAGGTCTACCGCAATACGCAACTCATCGGCAGCTACACCACGGACGAAAACGGCGAGGTGATGATAAGCGTAGACCCCGGCGTGTACCTTGTGAAGGAAGTAGGCGTTCCGGAGGGGTATGTACTGAACGAAACTCCGCAAGAAATCGAAATACTGGACGGCGTGAAGCAGCTTGTGTTCTTGAACGCTCCGAAACCCGGACTGTATATCCTCAAAGTAGACGAAGCCACCGGGGAGTTTTTGCCGAATGCCGAGTTCTCCGTGGAGAAAAACGGCGGTCAGATCGTATGGCAGGGACTCACGGATGAAAGCGGCATGATACACCTCGAAAACCTTGAACCGGGCTGGTACGTCATTCGGGAGCTTGCCGCCCCGGAGGGTTATTTGAAGCGGGACGAGGAAAAGAACGTGTTGCTGGAAGCGGGCGAAGTGGTACAGGTGAAGTTTGATAACCGCCGCCGCCCGAAACTGGAAATCGTGAAGCTGGACGCCGTAACTCGCGAGCCGCTCTCCGGCGCGACGTTCAGGGTGCAAAAGACGGAGAGTGAGACGGTAAGCGAATACGTCACCGGCGAGGACGGCAGAATCCTAATCGAGAATCTGGATGAAGCCGTGTATACAGTGGAAGAGAACCTCGCTCCCGACGGTTACATCCTCGACCCGCAGAAGAAAGAGATTGCTCTTGAATGGGGCAAGACAAAAACGCTGATCTATGAGGATATCCGTAAACCTACATTGATCATCACCAAGACAGACGGCTTAACCTATCAGCCAATCCCCGATACCACCTATCGGGTAGAGCATGATAAATCATCAGGCGGTACGCAGATCATCGGAACATACCGCACGGACGAAAACGGGAAGGTTATCCTTCGGAACGCGGAACCCGGCTGGTACTCCATCACCGAGACGCTTCCCGCACCGGGGTATAACCCCGCACCCGACCCGACCATTCGCCGCTATCTCACGCCGGGTGAGAACGCCTACACCACCTTCGCCGAATCGGGAGAAGCGGGTGACGTGAGCGGGAACAATGTGCGCGTTACCTCCGGCAACGATTACATCATCGGGTACGAGATCATCAATTACCCGCTGAACAGTATCGTAATACGAAAAGCAAACGCCGTAACGGGCGAGCTGCTGTCCGGCGCTGTGTTCGAGCTTCGGCAACTCAACGAAAACGTCAGCGGCACATCCGGTACGGTGATTGGGCGGTACACCACCGACAACAGCGGCACCATCGTGATTACCGGCTTAACGCCGGGCGGGTACATCGTGGAGGAAGTCAAGGCACCGGCAAACTATATGCTATCCGAAAACTCCCTACAACAAGTATGGCTGAAAGCAGACGGGACATCTATTGTAGAAGCCACCTTCGCGAATATCCCCTATGGCGCGATCCTGATAACGAAGGTCGATACACAGACAAACGAGCCCATGCCCAACGCGCGGTTTAGGGTAACGGACAGCAGCGGTACGGTGGTGGGTAATACGAACGGCGAATATGTAACAGACGCTTCCGGCGAAATCCTTATCCCAAACGTGAAGCCGGGGAGCTATGTGATTACCGAGATTGAAGCGCCGGAGCATTACGTCATCGACACCACACCGCAGACGATAGAAGTTGGGCTGGACGGGAAGATATATAAAGTGTCATTCAAGAACCAGCCGTCCGCCATGTTGAAAATCCTCAAATACGATTCGGTTACACGGGAACCATTAGCCGGAGCGGAGTTTAGGGTTACTTCTTCGGACGGTTCGGTGGTGGGTACCGGTAACGGAAAGTACACCACCGATATTACCGGGCAGATCGTGATACCCTATCTTCCCAAAGACAGCTATATCGTACAGGAAACCAAAGCGCCGGAGGGGTATCTCCTTGAACAGCAATCTCAGACGATAGCCGTTGATTACGGAAATACCTATACACTGGAGTTCTACAACAAGAAACTCAGCGGAGCGCAGATCATCAAGATCGACAGCCAAAGCAAACAGCCGTTGAAAGGCGCGAAGTTCACCGTCTACAAACAGAGCGGCGAGATTGTGGGGGTATACGAAACCAACGGGGACGGCGTGATCATCCTTGATACGCTGGTACCCGGATGGTATAAAGCCGCCGAAACGAAAGCGCCGGAAGGGTATGTCTTAGACGATACCCCGCAAGATTTTGAGATTACGAGCAACCAGTTTGTGAAGCTCGTCTTTGAGAACGCGCCGATGGCGGGGTTATTGATCCGCAAAGTGGACGCCGACACACGGGAGCCTCTTGAAGGCGCGGAGTTTACCGTGGAGACCCAAGAGGGTGTGCTCATAGGTGTCTATCGCACGGATACCGAAGGGTCGGCGTATCTGCCCTCGCTATCGCCGGGTTGGTACGTCGTTACCGAAACAGCCGCGCCGGATGGATATACATTGGGCGACAATGTACAGACGGTGGAGATCACC
>DBDP01000028.1 GCA_002293625.1 Clostridiales bacterium UBA929
CCGGCGTCAGCGCGACACCCGCTTCGGCGCAAAGCGCGACGACCCGTTTGGCGCAGCCCTCCGGCGCGTTGAAACTGACAAAATAGCCGCCCTCCGGCGCTTCCCAGTCGCAACCGGGAAGCCCGCCCAACTCGCGGCGCAGCGTCTCCTCAACCAGCGCGAACTTGGGTCGCAGAATCTCCGCGTGGCGGCGCATATGGGCATACACGCCCTCCGCGCCCCCGAAGAAGCGGACATGCATCAGCTGGCGCAGCTTGTCAGGACCGATCATCTGCGCCGACAGGCGCTTTTTGATATACGCGCAGTTTTCCTCGCTTGACGCGAGGCAGGACACCGCAGCACCCGGGAAGCTCACCTTGGAAAAGGACATGAACACCAGCGGCATATCCGGCCGCCCCGCCTTCGCGCATTCGCGCACGATGTTTGGGATGCGCGGGCGCTCGTAGGAAAACTGATGGATACCGTAGGCATTGTCCCAATATATGCGGAAATCATGCGCCGCAGGTTTCAGCCGCGCGAAGCGCATGACCGTATCCTCGGAGTAAACGACGCCGCCGGGGTTGGAGAACACCGGCACGCACCAAATGCCCTTAATCAGAGGATCAGAGGAAACGAGACGCTCCACCTCGTCCATATCCGGCCCATCCGGCGTCATTTCGATGGGGATCATCTCGATGTGGAAGTAGTCGCAGATCGTAAAGTGCCGGTCGTAGCCCGGCGACGGGCAGAGGAAACGCACATGCCCTTGCGCCGCCCACGGAACATTCTCCCGAACCCCGCGCGACATGTTGGACGCGATGTTGTCAAACATCAGCGCGAGCGAGGAGTTACCGCCGACGATGACTTCACCGGGCGTTAAGTCCAAAATGTCGGCGAAGACGCGCCGCATTTCGGGCAGACCGTCCAGAATGCCGTAGGAACGGCAGTCCGCTCCGCTCTCAGAAAGGTAATCGTCGTCGCCGAGGCAGGTCAGCAGTCCCCGCGATAAATCAAGCTGTGCTTTTGACGGTATGCCGCGCGTCATATTTAAGGTCAGCCCGCGCGATACAAAGGCTTGATGCCGCGCGGCGTAAGAGGATGGATTCATAAGGGTGACAGTCCTTTCCGTATACTATTATGCATACGCGTTTTTACCGATGGTATAGCTGTGTTGTCTCATATTTAGCCTCGCAGGTCAGGTTGACGCCGAGGTGGCGGAAGGTGTTTTGGTCGACCCGCGAGAGCAGCACGGTCGAATGCGCTTCGCAGTCCCGCAGATGCTCCAACTGCTCCATCGCAAGTTCCGCCGAGGGGTTGTTGGAAGCCGCGCTGATGGTCAGCGCGATCAAAACCTCGTCGGTATGCAGGCGCGGGTTTCGGTTACCCATGTGGTTGATTTTAAGGTGTTGTATCGGCTTGATGATGTTGGGCGAGATAAGCCGCATCCGCTTGGGGATATGCCCCAGCGCCTTCAGCGCGTTGAGCAGCGCCGCCGATGACGCGCCGAGCAGCGGGGTGGTCTTGCCGGTAACGATCCTTCCGTCGGGAAGTTCGATGGCGACGGACGGACCGCCGGTCTCTTCGGAGCGCGCAAGCGCCGCTCCCACCACGGAGCGGTTTTCGGGTGTTACGCCTACCTGACGCATCAGAAGCTCCAGTTTACTGATCGCCTCCTGCCCGCCGAAGCCCTGACGCCTCTCGCAGAGAGCCTCGTAGTATCTCCGTATGATTTCCTGTTTCGACGCGTCGCATACGGCTTCGTCGTCGGTGACGCAAAAGCTGATCATATTCACGCCCATATCGGTCGGGCTTTTATACGGCGAGGTTCCCATAATCCGCTCAAAAATGAGACGCAGAACGGGGAACACCTCCATATCGCGGTTATAGCTGACGGCGGTTTCCCCATGCGCCTCCAAATGGTACGGGTCGATCATAATCACGTCGTTCAGGTCGGCGGTGGAGGCTTCATACGCCAAGTTGACCGGGTGCTGAAGCGGCAGGCTCCAAACGGGAAAGGTCTCGTATTTAGCGTACCCCGCGGTATGCCCGCGTTTCTGTTCGTGGTATAGCTGCGAAAGGCAGACGGCCATCTTTCCGCTGCCCCCGCCGGGCGCGGTGACGACAAC
Organism: Clostridiales bacterium UBA929; assembly: GCA_002293625.1. Classification (GTDB taxonomy): domain Bacteria; phylum Bacillota; class Clostridia; order Oscillospirales; family UBA929; genus UBA929. The sequence goes on from DBDP01000028.1 coordinate 2,106, forward strand.
GAGGCGGCGCTCGGTTTCCACATACTCGTTGCGCCCGAACCCGTCGTCACTCAGCACAAGCTGCACATTGGCGGGGTAATCCTCAATCGGGTAATGCTTGTAGGTTTTCACGCCCAGCGCATCCAGACGCTTGAGGAAGCGGTCGGCCGCTTCCTGGTTTCTATACTGCGTTACGACGACGCTGCCGACGGTCAATCCCGAGGCGCGGAACGCATCGATCAAACGCAGCACCTCTTGATCGTAGGTGATGCCCAAGTCGCCGCGCCGTTTGCTCTCCTCAATGTCCCCCGCGTAAATCACAATCACAATTTCCGCTTCGTCGCGCAGTTCCTGCAGCATCCGTATCTTGCTGTCCGGCTCAAAACCGGGCAGGACGCGGCTCGCATGATAATCGTCAAACAATTTTCCGCCGAATTCCAAATAGAGCTTTCCGCCGAACTGCTCGATCCGTTCGGAGATTTTCCGGGACTGCAATTGCAGGTACAGCCCGTTGTCAAACCCGATCATAGAGTCCCCCGGAACGGCGAAGCCGGAAGCCCGTTGATTCCGTATAGCTGTGCTACGCAGTACGCCCGCCACGCGTAACGCACGGCGCACGGTTCGAAGACCTCTTTCGCCGACAAAACCAGTGTGTCTTTTTCAACCTTGACAGGTTCGCAAGCATAAAAGATTCCGTCGCCGCCGGCAAGCTCGAACAGCCCGTTCCCGCGAAGCTCCAGCGTTTGGTCAAAGATAACGCGTACTTCACTGCCTGAACGTTCGAAGTGCAGGACGGAAGGACCGTCAGCCTCTATAGCTTTGCCGTACACGTTCTTCAACGCTTGCAGCGCCAGCCGGTGTCCCACCGGCTCTTTGTCTGTGGGGTGGATGTTGTCCAGCTCCCCGCAGTCGGGGACGACGGCAAGCCCCGTGTTCCTCACAAAGCGCGACACGCGGAGCTGCGCTTCGCGCAAACGCGGCCAGTCCTCGCTGACCCAGCCGTTCTCAATGCTCTCGGTGGTGTCGTACATCGGCAGCTGCACAAACAAAAACGGCAGCGAATCGTCCTTGAAATCCTCCCGCCACTGACCGATCAACGCGCACATCCAGTCGTAATAGTCTTCGCTGCGGCTCCAGTCTTCCTCTCCCTGATAATAGAGGAAGCCTTTCAGCGCGAGCGGCGCGACGCGGGAAAGCATGGTTTCGTATAAACCGTTCGGGCGGAAGGGGGAGCTTGGTCCCGGAGGCTGCGGCCACGGGTTTTCCCCGCACTCCGCGATAATCTCCCGCCACGGCGTTTTGGGGTTCTTCGCCCACATGGCGTCGCTTTTTTCTTTCCAAATATCGTATATACGGTTGTATTCGACCATGTCGCGCTCATATTCCTCTTCGCTTTTGTTGCCGCCGCGCTCCATGTAGTCTTCGATATACCGCCGCCCGGAAACAATTTTCGAAAGCCGTTCGCGGCTCATCCAAGCGGCCGCCGACGTGCCGCCCCAGTTGCAGCCGACAATGCCGACCGGCACGCCTGTCTCTGCGCGAATCTCTTTTGAAAACCAGTACGCGACCGCCGAAAAATCGCCGGTGCCCGTTTGCCAGCGGGAGCCGCGCTCGGCTTCCTCCAGACGCGCCCCGGTATAGGGACATCTCGGCACGTTGTAAAACCGCAGCAGATTGTCTTGCGCCGCGTCAATCTCCCTTTGCCCGTCCTTAGCGTCGCGGAGCGGCCACTCCATATTGCTTTGCCCCCCGGCAAGCCAAACGTCGCCGAACAAGACATCCTCCAGCCGAAGTTCTTCGCCGCTTCCGCTCACCGTCAGGACGCAGGGTTCCCCGACCTCCTGCGGCGGCAGAGCGACGCTCCAGCGTCCGTTTCGCACGACGCACGACCGCTCGGTGTCACGTACCCGCACGGTAACCTCGGTGCCGTCGGCACCTTCTCCCCAAACAGAAAAGTGCTTATCGCGCTGTAAAATCATATGACTTCCAAAAACGGCGGCAAGCCGCAACGCTCCGCTCATTCTTTGTCTCCCCTTCCCAAAACGGCTAAGTTTCGCTCGATCAGCGCCATTCTCTGCTTCACGCAGTCCGCCGAACGCAACGCGTCGGGCGGGGTGCCGAATACATAGTCCGTCAGGCGTTCCACGGTCGTGGAGGCGACGTGCAGGCGGGTATCGGAGGAGGCGTAATAGATATATACGCTGCCGTCTTTGTCGTCGATCGCGCCGTTGGTAAAGACCACGTTACTAACGTCGCCGATGCGCTCGAAGTGCGCCGGAGCGATCAGGTAACCGCCCGGTTCGGCGGTCACGCGCCATGGCTCGTCCAAATCGGTGGCGAACGCGTAGATGACGTAGCGCAGCCCGGCGGCGGTATTACGCACACCGTGGGCGATGTGAATCCAGCCGCGCGGCGTGTAAATCGGGACAGCGCCCGCGCCGTTCTTTTCCTCCGTGATCGTATGGTAACGCCGTGCGCTGGTGATGCGCTCTTCATCAATCACGGCGCGGGTAATGTCATCGCAGGTTCCGAACCCGATGCCGCCGCCGCTTCCGGTGTCGATGAAACTGTCCATCGGGCGGGTGAAGAAGGCGTACTTGCCGTTCACGAAACGCGGAAACAGCGCCACATTGCGCTGCTGCGGGGAACGGAGCGTCACCAAATTCGGCAGACGTTCCCATGTTTTTAAGTCTTTGGTTCGCGCGATTCCGGCGGCGGCGACGGCCGCCGACAGACTGGCGCTGCTTCTGTCTTTACTCTCTGAGCAGAATACGCCGTAGATCCAGCCGTCCTGATGCGCCGTCAGGCGCATATCATATACGTTCGTTTCATCCGGCTCGGTGTCGGGCAGTTCCACCGGACGATCCCAAAAACGAAACCCCTCTGTAGGTTTATCGCTTTCGGCGACGGCGAAGAAGGACTTGCGGTCGCTGCCCTCCACCCTCGCGGCGAGATAATATTTGCCGTTCAGCTTCAGCGCGCCCGCGTTGAAAACAGCGTTGACGCCCAGCCGCTCCAAAAATAGCGGGTTGGTTTCGGCGTTTACGTCGTATTTCCAAAAGGGCGGGACATGCCGCGCCGTCAGCACGGGATGCTCCCAGCGGGTAAACACGCCGTTGGAGCGGGGCGCGGGCGCGTTGGGTCTTTGGATCAGGCGCTCATACCGGCGCTCGACCTTTTTGTATTCGGGGTGTATCATACGCTCTCCCCTTACGATCTCTAAACACATCCGCCCGTTGTGGTAGGGGCATTTCCACTCCTCCACGACCGGCTTCCGCCTCGCGGTATGATCCCCGTTCGGGGTCACCTCGCTCAGCCATTCCGATCCGGCGCGTTTGTCGACGATCTTTTCTTCTATGAAACGGAGAATCTCCTCCGCCGTCCGGCGGTATTCGGGGTTGCCCGGATGCTTCCCTGCCATATGGAGGAACCCCACGACCGCTTCGGCCTGCACCCACCAAATGCGGGATTCGTCCTCGGTTCCGCGCTCGCATTCGTTGCGCAGCGAACCTTCGCGGAAAGCGCGGATGCGGACGTTTTCGGCGAGTTTCGAGCAGATTGCCTGTATTTTACGCAGCAGGGCGTCGTCGCCCAGCAGTTCGCAACCCCATTCCACAAGCCACGACGCTTCAATGTCGTGACCGTAGGAAGTCAGGTCAATCAAACTGTTCCAATCCGCGTCAAAGAAAACCTCCTGGCGCTCTTTTGCGGGGTTGTATATCCTATCCGCGAAGGTATCCAAGATGCCGCGCATCTTTTGCGCCACGGCGGGGTCTTTCTCCGCGCGGTACAGACCGCCGTAGGCTTCAAAAACATGCAGGAGCGTGTTCATCGTCCGCTCCGCCATCACGCCGTTTTCGGAGAGCTTTTCGTTGCCCGACGGGCGGAAGAGACGGTCATACGCTTCGCCGTACCCGCCCGGGATGGTACATTTACTCTCGATCAGCCCAAAAAGCTCTTTTGCCAGCGACAGCGCGTCCCGGTCGTGAGCCGCCTCATAATACGCCGACAGGGCGTAGACGGCGAATGCTTGATTGTAGGTGTGCTTGGTCGTGTCAGACGGTTGCCCGTCATACGTAACCGACCAGTATACACCGCCGTGTTCACGGTCGATACAGCGCCCGACCAAGAATTCGTAAGCGTGGCGGGCATAGGGAAGCAGGTCGTCCCGCTTCAAAACACGCGCCGCCTCGGAAAAAAACCACAGAATCCGGCTGTTTAGGATGCAGCCCTTGACCGCCTGTTTGTACAGGTTCAGGTCAATGTCCATAAACCCGTAAAAGCCGCCGTGTTCCTCATCCCGCAGACCCTGCCAAAAGGGGAGGATGTTCCCCTCCAGCATTCTTAGGGCTGTGTCGCGTACTGATTTCATCTCTTACCCAGATCTTTATCGTCGTCGCTCAGAGAGCTGTGCTCTTTGATAAAAGAGACGACTTCGTCAAGCGTCGTGAACGCAAGCCCCACGTAGCTGTCCGCCGCGCCGTAGTACACCGCGATGCGCCCGGTCGCCGCGTCGTGGATGGTCGCGCAGGGGAACACCACGTTCGGCACAAAGCCCCTTTCCTCAAAATCCTCCTCCGGCGTGAGCAGGAAGCGGCGGCAGCGGTATTTGACGATGCTCGGATTGTCGATGTCCAGAATCGCCCCGCCGATGCTGTATACGAAACCGTTGCAGGTACCCGATACGCCGTGGTAGAACAGCAGCCAGCCTTCGGTCGTCTCGATCGGGGCAGCGCCGCCGCCGATTTTGACCGATTCCCACCACGCGCTGCCGCGCCCCATGACATGGCGGTGCTTGCCCCAGTAGGTAAGGTCGGGGCTTTCGCTGACGAAAATGTCGCCGAACGGCGTGTGTCCGCTGTCGCTCGGGCGGGAGAGCAGCATGTAGTTCCCGTTGATCTTGCGCGGGAACAACACGGCATTGCGGTTGTAAGGAATGAACGGATTCTCAAGGCGGGTAAAAGTTTTGAAGTCGGTGGTCTTTGCCATGCCGATCGCGGCTCCGTAAAAGTCTTGGCACCAAATGGCGTAGTATGTATCTTCCACCTTCAAGAAGCGCGGGTCGTAGGCGTAATGCGGCATGAAGGGTTCGCCGTTTTCATCCGTAAAGGGAATCTTCTCCGGCGAAATGTCCCAGTGCAGGGCGTCCTCGCTCTCACCCCAGTAAATGTGCGGCACCCCGTCGGTCTGTTCGCCGCGGAATACGCCGACGAATCGCCCGTCCACGGCGACGACGGCACTGTTGAAGATACGCGCCACGCCGGGGATGGGGTTGCGCCCGATCACGGGGTTCTCCGTGTACCTCCAAAGGGGACCGTTGACCGGCTTCGCGGGCTTGTCCTGCCAAGGCATATTGGGTACCGCGCCCGCGCCGAGAATTTTCAGTTCGCTCATTCTGTGACTTCCTTTCCGATAAAGGGGCGAAGACCGCCCTTATTTTGTCAAGGGGTATTATACCACAATTTGTGGTGTGTGGCAACGGTAAAGTCGCTTGAGTTCCCCCAAAAAGCC
>DBDP01000045.1:0-34655 GCA_002293625.1 Clostridiales bacterium UBA929
TAGGCGGTCACTACATATTGTCTTATTATTTTCTTGATTTTACAATGCGGAAACCCGCATCGCTTCGGGTGCAATAGGGAAATGAGTAAAGCGTAAACGATGGTGTTGCGTATTCAATACTACATCGCCAAGACCCTCCTTTTAAGATTCGAGTTGATATCATATCCTTGTCAACGCTTACCATCGGGTCATAATCATCAGCAGCAATCACTCTATCGCCACACCATTCCCATGCATTTCCAATTAAATCTTCCGCTACGGTTAATTCGCACAACGAATATATGCCGCTCGCTGTCAAACGCTCTATACGATTTTCGGCTACATTGAAAATCTGTATCGGTATTTTTTTAAGCGCAGTCGTATTAAAGCATTGTGCGAAAAGAATCTCCCATTCCTGAGATGTTAGTAGCCGAATCTTATCTCCGGTTTTCTGACATAACCAATTGCAAAAAGCACACGCTTCAAACCAAGTGATCCCCACAACAGGCATATTCAACCCATCGGTAGCTTTCTCCTTAGCAATTATTTGTGAAACATTGCTTTCAAAGTCAGCGATATCGTTCCAGAATCCCATGGAATAATCATAGCCACCATCTTCAATGAAAGCATTGAATTGGTCTACTGTAATAAGATGCCTAGACACGCAAATCGGCAATGCATTGATTTCACGCCAATCAATATCCGGCAAGGTTTGATGTTTTCCGACACCTTTTCTTTTATCTCCTATCCGAGATAAAGCATCTCCTGTTTTGGCAATTGATAATTTCTTATCTGACAATTTAACTTCCTTACTGACACGAGCAAGCCACATGGAGCGTAGTTTCTCTATTGTTTTTGGTTTCGGTGCGAAATTCCTGTTGCTTCCAATACATCTAACTGTCAGTAGCGGCTGGAATCTCGCCAACCACAACAAGAAATCATCAAAATTGCTCTCAGAGGCAGTTTCAGCAAACAAAACAACAGTTTCTTCCCATCCATTGGATTCCCACCATTTGTCTTTGTTGAAAAGAAATACCTCATCGAGAACATTTGTTTCCCGAACAATGTCTTGCAATGCCACGCTCGCATAGTATTCTTGGAACAATTGGTGATAAAACTTAACGCTGTGCTTTTCCGTAACATTAATTGCGAGTACCCCAGCACTGCGTGCAATGTCTATAGCAAGAAACACATCGCACGATTCTTGACTTGCACACAATTTTATAAGGTCGTTTATGTCTAAAGTATCTGTACCAAGTCCTTTTTCTTGGATAATTCTTGCAGATGTTTTAAGGACATCGGCTATGAGCAACGTGACTCGAATGTCTGTTGTTTTCCTTTTCTGGAGTTCATCTTCTATACTTTTCCGGACAAACTCTTTTATCAATTTGCCGCGAGTATCCGGAAGTCTGCTGTTAGAATACAAGCCACAAGCTATTGATAGCATAAGTGGATTACGGCAAAGAGGCATAACTCCATTTTTAAGCATATGGACATAGGCGCGTGATTCGTTTGGGGACAGTTCGATTTTTTCAAGTTTACGCTGATATTCTCTTGAAATTTCAGCTTCTTCTGAAGAAGCGATATCACGTTTATAATACCAAAATACATCTTCGCCATCGCTTAATTCTCTAATTATTTTCTCCCAAGCACTAATAATATGCTCATTTCCATCAAGTTGTCTCCAAAGTTCATCGGTGACAGCATCGCAAATTCGGACAGGGTCAAGTGGGAGAATTTCAATAGTGGAGATACCCTTAACGCCCGAAAACCACTCTTCGTAGTCCAAAATGCGACAAGAAACAATAAACCGACCTTGCTTCTTAATATAGGAGATAACAGAATCCAATTTGTCGCCAATTGTTTCGTTCAACGCATCGAATATTTTTAGTACACGCTTATTAAAGTTTTTCGGAGAATAACACTTCCCTAATTCTCCAAGGAATCCAAGTGCGAAGTCATTAATAGTCTCGTCACCCTTATACGCTCCAAGTGGAAGAAGTACAGGAATAAGCGAGTTCTCGTCATCGATTGCCTTATTTGCATATTCGATAGCGATTTTCAAAAGTGCGACAGACTTTCCGCCTCCCGGTTCTCCTAACAGAACAACCTTGCCATCGTTATTATGAACACATTCACATATATTGTCTGTAGGCTTCGGAGAAGATCCAAACTGGTAGTGCATTTTTACTGAATGAATTTGTATTTCTCCAATATCAATCTCGCTATCCGAGATTTCCGTTTCAATTCCGTCAGAGAGATTTTCATATTCTATACCACCAAGTGAAACATCTTTTTTTACGTTGACTTTTTCGGCAAGTTGACTTTTCCACAAGGCGATAACACCATGTAGATACGCCAATTCCCTCTCTCGAATTCCGATGTCAGAAGCACTATTCACATCATTTTGAGTCTTGTCGCTTTCTTGAGGGCTTGCTGTTTCTGTGATTATAATGCTGTTGGCGAGAGTATTGAAACTGTCAATATATCTATCCGTCAAGTGAAGAACGCAATTATTTTTGCATTCTTCGATAGCTGCGTAGTATGCCGCTAAATATTCAGAATTTTCACTCTGCTTCTTAGGATTGTATTTCTTTACAAGCTCATTTTTAGTATCCGTTACGGCACAAGTATTTTTCTTCTCCTTCTCGCACCCAAGCCCATCTCTGACTTTGGCCTCAAACGAATACAAAAACAATCCAGCCAATACTTCGGGGAGATTTAGAGAATTAGCTGTACTAAATGTTTCCTTTGTCATGCCAACGCAGTTGGTAAACTCAGATTTGCCAACTGCACCTTCTTTTTTAACAATGTCTTGAAAGGCAAGAAGCAGTTGTTGTTTCTTGCTTTTCTTGATGCAAGAAACAATGTGTTTTTGAAAATCGGAAACTATATCCGTGTAACGAATACGACGAATGATAGGCACGATGTCAGCAAAGATAAGATTCTCCGTCTGCTCCATCGATTGCGGCTTTCGAAGGTTATTCTTGCACTTAATTAACCTTTGTGCGTACTGTAAATCCCTCATATCGTAACTACGACTGGGGTCTGCTGATTTTACGAGACTGCTTAAGATGTCAAGTTCATTTGTTTCGTCATTCGAACACAGCGATAAAAGCCTAACGTAGACTCCAATCGAAAGTCGCATATCAGTCCCCCTTCCTGTTTGTTTTTTATGATCTTGCAGTTTTCTCAAACCTTCCGCTCCACCACATCCAACGCGAGCGTCACGACTTGTTTTCTCCCAAACATCTCAAACTCTACGTCTACTGTCTGTCGGTACTTGTTAATCTTCTTCACGCATCCTTCAAGCAACTCAATCGCGCCGTCCGCGATAACCACGCTGTGTCCAATCTCGACCGCCTCAATCGCCGCGATGTGAAACTCCTTGTTCATCAGCCTCGCGAGCAACGCCTTGTCGCGTTCGCCGACGGCCGCGCATCGGCGGTTTTCCCCGTCGCCGAGCAGCTTGAACGCTACTTCATTGCCGCTGATTATCGGCTTAAGCGTCTCAAAACATTTTTCCGGGTCGTCGGTCGAGGCTACGAAAACATAGCCGGGGAAGAGCAGAACACGGTGCAGCTTGAACTCCCGCTTCTTCCGAAACGAGCGGTCTTTGGTGGGGACAAACACCACGTACTTGTCCGCGTCGAGTTGACCTTGAAGCCGCCCCGCGAAGCGGTATTCCTCAAACGTCTTGACGAATACAACATACCAGTTGGCGGCGCGGACGAATTCCACGTCCGGCACGAAATCCAAAGTTTGCATAGCTTCGCCCTTTCGCCACCCCTTCGAGCGGCTACCGACAACCCAAGACCCGCCTACGTGCAGTCAGTCAAGGACCCTAAAATTGCGGCGCCTTCGACGGCGTTTTTGCCTGCGCGACACCTTACCTCATATTATAACACAGCCTTATCAGGAATGCAATAGCAAAAAGCTAAATATATTAGAAATATGTAAAATAATAAGAGCGCGGCGAAAAACCGCACTCTTACAATAATATCTACAAAGTCAATTTGAATTGTTTTGAAAATAGGCTTCAAGAGCCTTTGTAACAATGTCGTCGACTTCGTTAGGGTCTTTGTCCGCGAAATATAGTTCCATCAAGTCAAGCGACAGTCTGTGATTTGACTTGCGGACTTGGCGGTAGGATAAAATTTCATTGACTGCTTCGGCGGTAAGCGGCGGTTTCTTGGCGGCGTTCACAAGCCCTTTCGCTTTGCCTATCGTAAGTTTCGCTCCTGTTTTCTTTACGATTGATTCAAGAATTTTCTGCTCATCTTTATTTAGGTACGTTAATTTCTCGCCGACAGTCAATTCAAATTCGCCGTTATCAAGACGCTCAATCAAAGGCTTAATCAACTTGTCGAGCCGCAAATAATACGCGATATTATTCGGCGTCAATCCAAACTGCGCGGCAACGATGTCCCTCGGCGTCAACTTCTTTTGGTTAACGGAAAGAAGTCCTTTATTCCCTAAAAGTTCGTCGGCTTCGGCGATAAGGTCGTTGCGCTGCCCTTGGCGTTTTAATGAATCATAAGTCAGCTTAATGACCTTGGCGCGTTGGGAGTGGGTTAGTTCTCCGAAACCCCTCTGCTGCAAATTTGTAAGCGTTACGACGAGTAACGCTTTTTCGTTGTCGTCTTTCAAATCGTCTCGCACAACGGCGGGAATGTCGGTCTTGCCCGCAAGTGTTGACGCCTCGGCGCGATTGTGTCCGCTTAGTATTTCGTACTTGTTTTCCTCGTTGGTTGGTCTGACAATGATGGGCGTTAGTACGCCGTTTGTTTTGATGCTCGCCGCCAAATCGGCGAGACGTTTCTCGTCGTAGATTTCAAATGGATGGTTCTTAAAATGTTCGAGTTGTTCTAATGGAAGCCGCCGTACTTCTGGTTCATCGCTCATATTCATGTATACCCCTTTCGTTTAAAATGGTTCACGTTAATGAGTATATCCACAATTATACCAGATTATTCACTTTTGTCAATCGCCGCATCCGAAAAACGCTCTGTTCTCCGCTTTTTGGCGCACAGCAAAACGCTGTGCGTTTTTTGCGTTGTCAATGTCTCAAAAGTTTTCTTCAGAAAAGTTCGGACAACGCCTCCGATTTGTCCCCTCTCAGCTATAGAGGGGCAAACAAGCCGCTCGGAAAGGAGGCGCAAGAGATGTTCCGAGAGAAAACGAATCCCGCAAAGCAAGCGCCGGACACGGCTTTTCTGCACGAGTTGAACGAGACTCTGTGGGCGTTCCACATCATCACAAGACGGCTCGGCAGAAAACTGGACGGCTATCTGAGCCGTGAAACCGACCGCGAAAAACTCCCCGCAAAAAAAGATGTTCGGTAAAGGGGAAGCGTCCTGCAAAAAATCTTTCAGAAAAGTTCGGACAAACGTCGCAAAACGTCCCCTCTCAGTTTTAAGGGACAACAGTTCCAAATTCAAAAAGCAAAGGAGATACGGCTATGACTCAATACCCAATCAGGGCAACGCCCTACCAACACCAAAAGGACGCCATCGCGTTCGTCGGCCGCCTTTTCGGGCTGACCGAAGGAGGTGATGACCACCCTTCCATGAGCAGCCGCGGCGCGGCTCTGCTTATGGAAATGTAGCTGGGGACAGGCAAGACAATCACGGCAATAGCCGTGGCGGGTCAACTGTACCTCGGCGGCAAAATCTCCCGCGCCATCGTCGTCGCACCGCTGTCCATTCTCGGCGTTTGGGATGAGGAGTTCCGTAAATTCGCGGGTTTTGACTACACGCTTGCCGTGCTGAACGGCTCCGGCACAAAGAAGGCCGACGCGCTCCGTCACCTTGACGGCGCACCGCTCCAAGTGGCGGTGGTCAATTACGAGAGCGCGTGGCGGCTGGAAAAAGAAATCCTCGCGTGTCTTATCTCTCGGACTACGAAATGGCGAACAAGGCCGTCATACCGCGCGTGTCGTCAATCGGGCGGCTGGGCTGGGTGGACAATACGCAGTTTTTCCCCTACGCCTTGAACGAGGAGATTATCTTCGAGGACGACAAAGGCACGGCGGCGCTGTACCGCAATCTCACAGAACAGGGCGATTATGCCGTTTGGAAAGACATGATGCGCAAACTGCGCGAAAACCCGATAGCGAGGTTCATCACGTCGGCGTCGTTTGCCTCACCGCTGCTCTGCAAAATCGGCGTCCGCACCTTCGTCATTCACCTGTGGCACAACTCCGCGTCGGGCAAATCGGCCGCGCTCAAGGCGGCAATCTCGGTGTGGGGAAACCCGCTGCGCATCATGGGCAACGGCTTCACGACCATTGTTGGCACGGAGCAGTTGGCGGGGACGCTCCGCAACCTGCCGTTCGGTATCGACGAGAAGCAGTCCGCCGATGAGCGCCGCCTGTCGCTGGAGCATCTGATTTATGTCCTCGGTCAGGGCAGCGGGAAGATTCGCGGCGCGAAAGGCGGCGGCAACGCCGAAGTCGCGGTATGGCACAAGCAAAGCGCAGATTGAAGCCGCCAGAGCCAAATATCCGCAAGGCACGAGGGTTGTGCTTCCGAGCGGGATGGACGATGAATATTCGCCCATCCCCGCAGGGACGCGCGGCACGGTGGTCGGTGTGGACGATATGCTGAACCTGATGGTCAAGTGGGACAACGGCTCGTCGCTGAACGCCATCATCGGGCATGACGAAATACGGATTATGCCGGCCATACCCGAAACGGTGCAAAATGAAATCCAAGCGGTGAGGATCACCGGAGCTACGAATATGTTCCACTGGCGCAACGTGGTTGACATCGCCGAGCAGTGCGGGTTTGACGAACTGGCGGCGTGGCTGCCCGGCAACACGAAACTCTACAGCCATTATATCCTCACAGGGGAAACGGAACTGCCATAATCATTGCCTTGCTATATGTCCGCAGACGCGGCATAATGTCAATGCAAGGGGGACAAAACCCTTGAAACCCAAGAAAAACGGAGGGCAAGAAAGTGAACAAGACTACCACAAACGCAGACAAAATCCTTGAGGACATCGTTCAAGAACGCTTTGAATTCACTCTGGAACGGCAAGGCAGCGACAGCCTTGATTTTCATGACATTTCAGTTTGGGGATTGAAAGAAGTAATGCTGAAGGCTTACGAGGCGGGGCTGGCGGCAAGCAAAAACAAAGAAAAGGCGGTGCGGTAGGATGTGGAGCAAGGGTACAATTTCCTGCCCCAAGACGGGCGAAATCTACAGCTACTGCTGTAAGCACTTTGAGGAAGGCTCGCACTTCGGCATCGGCGGCAACGGGCGAATTTCCAAACTGGAGATTCGCAAGGACGGCAAAATCCTCTACAATTACGACCGCGGCCTTGATTATGACGGGCTTGACGAAAGCGGACGCGCCGTTTACGAAAGCCTCTTGCAGAAATTCAACTAACAGAAAACAGCCGAGAGCGCCCCGCCGGGGCTTTCTCTCGTAGTATATAATGTAGGGCTTCCGATGGGAGGCTTTTTTATTTGCTCAGGACTGGAGGTGAAACGATGCTTGAAAAATATAAACCTACGGCGTTTATGCTTGAAACTTCACGCTATGACACGGACAAAGCCGACCGCGCCGTGATGTTCATAGAAAGCCTGTGCCACACCAAAGGCGAGTGGGCGGGAAAGCCGTTCAAACTGCTGCCGTGGCAGGAAACCATAATCCGTGACCTCTTCGGCGTGGTTAAATCCGATGGCACACGGCAGTTCAACACGGCGTACATCGAAGTACCGAAAAAGCAAGGAAAATCAGAACTCGCCGCCGCAGTCGCGTTGTATCTGCTCTGTGCAGACGGCGAACAACGCGCCGAGGTCTACGGTTGCGCCGCCGACCGTCAGCAAGCGGGCATCGTGTTTAGCGTGGCGGCTGATATGGTTAGGCTTTCTCCCGCGCTGACGCGGCGCGTGAAAATACTGGAATCACAAAAGCGTCTTGTTTACCGTCCGTCCAACAGCGTATACCAAGTGCTGTCCGCTGAAGCCTACAGCAAGCACGGCTTTTCGGTGTCGGGGCTTATATTTGACGAACTCCACACACAACCCAACCGAAAGTTGTTTGACGTTATGACAAAAGGGAGCGGCGACGCGCGGAAACAGCCGCTCTATTTCCTCATCACCACGGCGGGCGACGACACGCACTCGGTCTGTTATGAACAGCATAAAAAAGCCGAGGCGATTTTAGAGGGCAACAAGCATGACGCCACATTCTACCCCGTCATCTACGGAGCGGGAACGGACGAGGACTGGACAAATGAGGCGGTCTGGCGAAAAGCCAATCCAAGCCTTGACGTTACTGTGGGTATTGATAAAGTCCGCGCCGCCTGTGAATCGGCGAAACAAAATCCCGCCGAGGAGAACAGCTTCCGGCAATTGCGGCTCTGCCAATGGGTAAAACAATCGGTGCGGTGGATGAATATGCAGGCATGGGATGTTTGCGGTTTCCCCGTTGACACCGTTTCGCTTGAAGGTCGGGTCTGCTACGGAGGTTTGGACTTATCCTCCACCAACGACATCACGGCGTTTGTGCTGGTGTTCCCGCCGACAGATGATGAGCCATTTTTCGTTCTGCCCTATTTCTGGCTGCCAGAGGAAACGGTGGACTGGCGCGTTCGCCGCGACAGCGTCCCTTATGACGTTTGGGCGCGGACGAGGCTTCTTAAAACCACCGAGGGGAATGTAGTGGACTATGCCTTTATCGAAAAGTTTATTGACGAACTGGGCGCAAAATACAACATCCGCGAGATTGCCTACGACCGCTGGGGCGCGACGCAGATGTCGCAGAATTTGGAGCGGCTCGGTTTCACCGTCGTACCGTTCGGGCAGGGTTTCGCTTCGATGTCGCCTCCGACAAAGGAACTCATGCGGCTGACGCTTTCGGAGAAAATCGCCCACGGCGGCAATGAAATCCTGCGGTGGATGATGGATAACGTATTTGTCCGCACAGACCCCGCCGGAAACATAAAACCTGACAAAGAACGCAGCGCGGAGAAAATTGACGGAATCGTGGGGATGGTTATGGCGCTCGACCGCGCTATCCGTTGCGGCAACGCCGCAGGCGAGAGCGTATACGACCATCGCGGGATTCTGTGGCTGGACTAGGGAGGTAATCGCTTATGGGAAAATTAAAAGGTTTATTCAAGGCACGGGATAAGCCCAAAGACTACTATTCCGGCGGCTCGCCGTTCTTCTTCGGCGGCACGGCGGCGGGAAAGGCGGTCAATGAAAAGACCGCGCTGTCGGTTACAACGGTTTACGCTTGCGTCCGCGTTCTCGCTGAGGCGGTGGCCGGTTTGCCGCTCCACGTATACCGCTACGAATCGGACGGCAGCAAGGAGCGAACGCCGGCGCACCCGCTCTACCGTCTGCTGCACGACGCGCCGAACGCTGAAATGACGTCGTTCGTCTGGCGGGAAACGCTGATGGCGCATCTTTTAATATACGGCAACGCATACTCGCAAATCATCCGCGACGGAAAGGGGCAGGTCAAGGCGCTGTATCCGCTTTTACCGAGCAATATGACGGTAGACCGCGATAACGAAGGTGAAATCATCTATACCTACCGTTCCGAGAAAGGCGAGGTCAAATTGCGGCGTTGGAATGTGCTTCATATTCCCGCGCTCGGCTTTGACGGTCTTGTCGGCTACTCGCCGATTGCTATGGCGAAGCAGGCAATCGGGACGGCTCTTGCCGTTGAGGAATACGGCGCGGCGTTTTTCGCAAACGGAGCGAATCCGGGCGGGGTATTGGAGTTTCCGGGGCCTGTCAAGGATATCAACCGCGTCAAGGAAACGTGGAACGCGGGCTATCAAGGCGCGTCCAAAGCCCACAAGGTGGCGATTTTGGAGGAGGGCGCGAAGTTCTCGGCTATGTCCATACCGCCGGAGCAAGCGCAGTTTTTAGAAACGCGCAAGTTCACTACAAACGAAATATGCCGCCTGTTCAAAGTGCCGCCGCATTTAGTGGGCGACCTCGAAAAAGCCACATTCAGCAATATTGAACATCAGTCCATTGACTTCGTGACGCACTCGGTAAGACCGTGGGTGGCTCGCTGGGAACAGAGTTTACAGCAGGCTCTGATTCTGCCGAGCGAGCGGGATTCGGTGTTCGTAAAGTTCAACATGGACGGACTTCTGCGCGGCGATTACGCAAGCCGTATGCAGGGTTATGCCACGGCGCGGCAAAACGGCTGGTTGTCGGCGAACGATATCAGGGAACTTGAGGACATGAACCGTATATCCTCCGAACAGGGCGGCGACGAGTACCTTGTCAACGGCTCGATGATATCCATTACCACGGCGGCGCAGAAAAATATCGAGGAGGGTCACAATGGGAAAAATGAAGAGTAGGAAATTCTACAACTTTGCCCGCGACGAAACCACAGGCGGGCGGGAACTGTACATCGACGGCGAAATCGCCGAGGACGTATGGTTCGGGGACGAGTGTACGCCGGGGCAGTTCCGCGACGAATTGTTTTCCGGCACGGGGAGCATCACGCTTTGGATTTCCAGTCCGGGCGGGGACGTATTCGCGGCGTCGCAAATTTATACCATGCTCATGGATTATCAGGGCGACGTCACCGTGAAGATTTACGGAATGTGCGCGAGCGCCGCTTCCGTCGTGGCTATGGCGGGAACAAAGGTGATGATGTCACCCACGGCGATGATGCTCATCCATAATCCGTGGACTATCGCCGTCGGCGACAAGGACGATATGCTGAGGGCGGGCGCGCTGCTTGACGAGGTAAAAGAATGTATCGTCAACGCCTATGAAATCAAGACAGGGCTGTCGCGCACAAAAATCTCACATTTGATGAACGACGAAACGCCGATGAACGTCCACAAGGCAATCGCACTCGGATTCTGTGACGGCATCATTACCGACGAAAAGAAGCAGGACGATTCGCCAATGGCGAATAAGACCGTGGCAACACAGACAATCAACAACAAAACTACAATCGAGTCGCTCACCGAGCGGCTTAATTTAATTACAGGAGGTATTTCTCATGTCTAAACTTTTGGAACTCTATGACAAGCGCGGCAAGGCTGTCGCAATGGCGAGGGCTTTCCTCGACGGCAAAAGGGGCGACGACAACGGCACACTCTCCGCCGAGGACGAGGCTGTCTACGCCAAGATGGAAGCCGACATCATGGCTTTAGGGCGCGAAATCGAACGGGAAAACAAGCTGACCGCGCTCGATGCGGAACTCAGCAAACCCACATCCGCGCCTATCACCAACACTCCGCAGAAATCCGAGACAATCAAAACGGGGCGGGCTTCTGACGAGTACAAGGCGGACTTCGGCAATGTCTTGCGCGGCAAGATGCCCGTCAACAATGTGCTGAGTACATCGCCCGACACCGACGGCGGTTATCTCGTACCCGTGGAATTCGAGCGGCAAATCGTTATGGGCTTGCAAGAAGCCAACGTCATCCGCTCCATCGCCAAGACCATCACGACCTCGGCGGAGCGCAAAATCCCCATCGCCGCCACGCACACGACCGCCAAGTGGACGGCTGAGAACGCCGCCATCACCGAAAGTACGCCGACTTTCGACCAGAAAACCATCGACGCTTTCAAGCTGACAGACCTTGTGAAAGTCAGTATCGAACTGCTTCAGGACTCCATGTTCGACCTCGAAAGCTACATCGCCGCCGAGTTCGCCAGAGCCTTTGGCGTGGCTGAAGAGGAAGCATTCTGCGTTGGCACAGGCACGGGGCAGCCTTCGGGCATATTCACCGAGCAGGGCGGCACGGTCGGCGTGACCGCAACATCGCCCACGGCAATTACCGTAGACAACCTCATCGACCTTGTCTACGCATTGAAAAGCCCGTACCGCAGGAACGCCGCGTTTCTTATGAGGGACATCACGGTTTCCGCGCTCCGCAAGTTAAAGGACAGCAACGGCGCGTACCTTTGGCAGCCGAGCGTACAGGCAGGTCAGCCGGACAGACTGCTCGGTTACCCGCTTTATACCTCGCCGTATGTACCCGCCGCCACCGCGAGCGCGCTGCCGATTGCTTTCGGCGATTTCTCCAACTACTGGATTGCAGACCGCATGGGGCGCACGGTGCAAAGGCTTAACGAACTCTACGCCGGAAACGGTCAGGTCGGTTTCATCGCCACTGAGCGCGTGGACGGCAAAGTCATCCTCTCCGAGGGTATCCAACTGCTCAAGATGGGCGCGTAAATTTAATGAAGGGAGGCGGCGCGGATGGACGCTTTGATTGAAACCCTGCTTCCGAAAGTGAAGCTGAACCTTATCCTCACGCACGACCAAGACGACGAGTTGCTCAAAACCATAATCCGCGCCGCTCTCGATTACGCCAAGACATACCAAAAGCGAAAGCGGTGCGGGAAAACGCTCCCGCCGTCCACGGAACAGGCGGTGATTATTCTTTCGAGCCATTGGTATGAAAGCAGGGACGGCTCGACGGGCGGCTTTTTCGCCGACAATACTCACGCGAGCGAGGCGGTGTGGCATACAGTCCACCGCCTGCTGGCTATGGAAAAGAGGTGGGAGGTATGAGTTACGGCAAAATGAACACGTTCTGCGACATCATAAGCACCGCGCCGACAAAGGACGCCGAGGGCTTCGTTACCCACGGCGACACAGTCATGGCAAGTATCCGCGCCTACTTCGAGCCGAAAAACAGCACGGAGAAATGGTCGAATATGGCGCAGTTTTCGGAAGCTGCGGCGTTATTCCGATTCCGCAAGTTGCCCGATTTAACGGTAACGCCGTCAATGGTTATCACTTGCGACACGGGTCGGTATGAGATTTTATCGGTCGAGGACGTGAAACAGCGCGGGATGTACATGGAAGTCCTCGCCAAAAAAGTGGAAGGGAGCGGGTGATATGGCGCGTATGACTGTGAAGCTGCCCGATGAAATTGAGGAAAAACTCTCGCGGCTGGGCGACAGGACGGACGAAATCGCCGGAAAAGTCTTACAGGCGGGCGGCGAGGTCGTGCTTGAAAAAGTGCGCTCGAATTTGAACGGCGTCCTCTCCGGCAAGTCCACCGGGGAACTGGCTGGGTCGCTCGGATTATCGCCCGCCAAAGTCAACAATAAAGGCGGGCATGACGTAAAAATCGGCTTTTCCGAGCCGCGCCGAGGCGCGGGAACATCCAACGCCAAAGTCGCAACGGTGCTGGAATACGGGCGGTCCGGGCAGCGTCCGCGCCCGTTTATGAAGCCCGCTAAAACCAAGAGCCGCCAAGCGGCGATCGACGCGATGACGCGCAAATTCGATGAGGAGGTCGGGGATTTATGAGTTTGCTGATGGAATTAAACGCGATTCTGGACGGGTTGAAACTGCCCGTGGAGACAGGAAATTTTTCAGGCGTCCCTCCCGACGAGTACGCCGTCTTGACGCCGCTCACCGACGGTTTCCCGCTGTTCGCGGACGATATGCCGCAGATGGAAACGCAGGAGGTACGGCTGTCGCTGTACGCGAAAGGCAACTACCGCCGGCGGACGCGGCAAATCACGTCCGCGCTCTTGGCGGCTGGAATCACCGTTACAGAGCGGCGGTATATCGAATACGAAGCCGATACCGGCTACCACGCATACGCCGTGGACGCGGCGAAAATCTACAGATTGGAGGATTGAAAATTATGGCGACTATCGGACTCGACAGGCTGTTTTACGCGCCCATCACCGAGGACGCGAACGGCGAGGAAACCTACGGCACGCCCGTCATGCTGGCGAAAGCCATCAAAGCCGACTTGTCCATCGAACTGTCGGAGGCGGTTTTCTATGCCGACGACGCGATTGCGGAACTCGTCAAGGACTTTAAGTCAGGCAAGCTGTCCCTCGGCGTGGACGACATCGGACGCGCCGCCGTGCAGGAACTCACGGGGGCGGCGACGGACGACAACGGCGTGCTGGTGTCCTCGAGCGAGGATATAGGAATGCCCGTGGCGGTGGGTTTCCGCGCGTTAAAATCTAACGGAAACTACCGCTACTTTTGGTTTTACCGGGTCAAATTCGGCGTTCCGTCGGCGAATTTGCAGACCAAAGGCGACAGCATATCGTTCCAGACACCAACCATCGAGGGAACGGTCATGCGCCGCAACAAACCGGACGGGCTGGGCAAACATCCGTGGAAAAGCGAGGTCACCGAAGGAGACCCCGGCGTGACTTCGACAGTTATTTCCAACTGGTACGCGGATGTTTACGAGCCGGCATACGGTTCGGGCGAGGGAGAGGAGGAAATGGATAATGCTTGATAACGAACGCGCCGCTGCCATCACCATCGGCGGCAAAACGTATCATTTGGTACTCACCACGAGGGCTACCAAAGAAATCGGCAAACGCTACGGCGGCTTGGAATCGCTCGGCGACAAGCTGCTCAAGCAGGAGAATTTTGAACTGGCGATGGACGAGATAACGTGGCTCATCACCATGCTTGCCAACCAGTCCATTCTCGCCCACAACCTCATGAATCCCGCAGACAAACAAGAACTGCTCACCGAGGAAATGGTGGATTTACTCACCACGCCGCTTGAAATCGCTGGCTTCAAGGACGCCATCATGGAGGCGATGGTGCGCGGGACGGCGCGGCACATCGAAAGCGAGGATACCGAGGGAAAAAACGCGCAGGACGGGTAAACGACGACGAGTTGTTTGCCCGTCTGGCATATTACGGCACGGTTCAGCTTGGGCGGCCGGAGCGGGATGTGTGGCTCATGCCGCTCGGTCATCTGCTCGACTTGTGGACGTGCCACAAGCAGTTCATGGGCTGGGAAAAGCCCAAGCGCGAAGTGTATATCGACGACATTATCGACGCGGATTTGTGAGGTGAAAACGTATGGATTTAAGTTCAATGTCGCCCGAAAGCGGGCGTTTGCTTGCCGAGGATGGCGGCGTGGTGAACATCGTGGATTTGCTGAACGCGAACGCTGTGCCTGTTTCGGCCGCCGTGCATGACATCAACGCCTATTCCCCGCGCTCCGGGCGGGTTATCGGCGAGGACGGTAAACTGTACAACCTTGTGGATTTACTGGAGGGGATTGGCAGCGGCGGCTCCGGCGGAGATTGCTCATGCGAGCCGCCGTCTGTCACCGAAACAATCCGCATCGAAGCCACCGGCGATAATGTCCTGACCGTCTATCGCAATGATGTTCCAACGGCGGTCGGCGCGGGCAATCTCGATACGGGCAGTTTCGCCGTGGGTAAGGATTATTATGTCTATCTTGACGGGAACGAAGTCATCATCTCCCTCAACGCCGCCTTGTCCCACCGCAAAATCGGCGGGTTTCACTACGGCGTCAACCGCCGTTCCAATTCGGCGTTACAGCCCGTCAACACGGCGGGGGCGGTTCGCGGTGCGGACTGGGAGGCGAATACCTACAATGGCATCCTCCCCGGAGCGTTTGGACGGACGCCCACCGCCCGAAGTGCGCGCCGGAGGGCATGGTGTATCTTTCCGGCGGCGTGTGGGCGGATATCTATATTTCAAGCGAGTGCGAAGGCGCACCCCCGGACGGCGCGGGCGGTCTGCACTCAGAATACAACGCCCTGCCCGTCACAAGCGTCAATTGGTATGAGTTTTCGGAGCGGCTGATGCTGTCCGGCAAGCGTCTGCTGACTTACAACGAATGGATTCAAGCCGCGCTCGGCAGTCCGCAGGGGCTTGCCGGGAACGTCTGGGAGTGGCTTGCGGATGTCATCGCCACGGGCAGCGGGACGGACGGCTGGCAAAACGTCGTACCCGGTTACGGGCAACTGTGGACATTCGGCGACTTCCGCGCCCTCATCGCGGGTGGCAGCTACTTCAACGGCTCGTGGTGCGGGTCGCGGACGGTCAGTACGCTCTACCCGCCGTGGGACGGCCACGCGAGTTTCGGCGCAAGGGGCGCGTGTTCGAGTTTATAAAAAGGGGGTTAGGGCATGGCTGACATCGGCGTAAAATTGGCGTTGGAAGGCGAGGCGGCGTTCAAAAACGCGATTCGGGATATCAACGCGTCGTTCAAAGTATTGGCGAGCGAGATGAACCTCGTTTCCAGTCAGTTTGATAAGAACGATAAATCCGTCCAAGCCCTCGCCGCCCGAAAAGGCGTGCTGACAAAAGAAATCGACGCGCAGAAAGAGAAAATCACAACCCTTCGCGCCGCGCTTGAAAACGCGGAGCAGTCCTTCGGAGCGAATGACAAGCGGACGCAGGCGTGGGCGGTTCAGCTCAACAACGCGCAAGCGCAGCTCAACGGCATGGAGCGCGAACTCGCCGACACCGACAAGGCGCTCGACCAAGCCGGGGACGGTTTTGACGACGCGGGTGAGCAAGCCGACGACTTCGGCGACGAGGTAACCGAATCGGCGGACAGCGCGGACAAGGCGGGCGGCAAATTCGAGAAGTTGGGCGGAATTTTGAAGGGTCTGGGCGTTGCAATGGGCGCGGTGGTCGTCGCCGCCGGAGCCGCCGCGATTAAGCTGGGAAAAGAGGTCGTCCAGCAATTCGGTGAGTTGGAGCAGAACCTCGGCGGCTCGGAAGCGGTCTTTCAGCAGTACGCCGGGAATATGCAGAAAATCGGCGAGGACGCCTACAAAAACATGGGCGTGACCCAAAGCCAGTATCTGGCTACGGCTAACAAAATGGGCGCCTTGTTTCAGGGCAGCGGCATCGAAGTCCAAAAATCGGCGGAACTCACCGAAAAGGCGATGCAGCGCGCGGCGGACATGGCGAGCGTCATGGGTATCGATATGCAGGTCGCGCTGGACAGCGTGGCCGGCGCCGCCAAAGGGAATTTTACCATGATGGATAACCTCGGCGTGGCTATGAACGCTACAAGCATACAGGCCTATGCGGTCAGCAAGGGGCTTGACTTCGTCTGGGCTTCGGCAAGCCAAGCCGAAAAGGCCGAAGTCGCCATGCAGATGTTTTTCGAGAACACGGAACAATACGCGGGCAACTTCGCGCGGGAAAGTACCGAAACCATCAGCGGCTCTCTGGGGTTAATGCAAGCCGCGCTGGGTTCGTTCACGGCGGGGCTTGGCAACGCAAACGCCGATATGCAAAACCTCACAGCCAATCTCGTGGAGGCGTTTGGGGCTGTGGTGAAAAACATTATACCCGTGATTGAGAACATCGTCACTGCTCTGCCGCCCGCGCTCAACGGCATTTTACTGGCGGTGGGCGATTTGCTGCCCGCTCTTCTCTCCACCACTGCGGACTTGTTCAACCAAGTTCTGGCGGCGATTTTACAAATGCTGCCGCAACTCATTCCGGCGGCGGTACAGGCAGTTATGACCATCGTTGGCGCGATTATCGACAATCTGCCGCTGCTCATCAACGCGGCGGTGCAACTTGTGACCTCGCTGGTGACGGGCATCGCCGAAGCGCTCCCGCAGTTGATTCCGGCGGCGGTCGAGGCGGTGGTGACTATCGTGCAAGGACTTGTTGACAGCCTGCCTATGATATTGCAAGCCGCGCTTCAGTTGGTTACCGGGCTTGCCGGGGGGATTTTGGAAGCACTGCCCGTGCTGATTGCCGCGTTGCCGACGGTCATCATGGCAATCGTGGACTTCATTATCAATTCCATTCCGCAGATAATTGAGACGGGGATTAAACTGCTGACCTCGCTGATTACCGCATTGCCGCAAATCATCGAAACCATTGTGGCGGCGATACCGAAGATTATCGACAACGTAATATCGGCGGTCGTCGGCTCGATTCCACTCATCATTGAGGCGGGTATAAAGCTATTGGTGTCGCTGATTCAGGCACTGCCGCAGATTATCACTACCATAGTTGCGGCAATCCCGCAAATCGTGGGAGGTTTGGTAAACGCCATCATCGGCAATATTAATAAAATCATTATGGCAGGGGTGCAACTTTTGGTGTCGCTGATTGCCAATTTGCCGACCATCATCGTGGAAGTTGTGAAAGCGATACCCGCCATTGTCACAGGGTTGGTGAACGCCATCGTCAGCTTTGTGCCGAAACTCGCCGAGGCGGGTTTGAACCTCATCAAGGGGCTGTGGCAGGGTATCTCCGACGCGGGGGCGTGGTTGTGGAATAAAATCAGCGGCTTCTTCGGCGGGATTATGGACAAAATCAAGAACTTCTTCGGCATCAACTCCCCGTCCACATTATTCCGAGACCAGCTCGGTAAAAACATGGCACTGGGGCTTGGCATCGGTTTCGAGGAGCAGATGAACCATGTGGCGGAAGATATGCAAAACGCCATCCCGACCGACCTTACCGTGAACGGTCACGCCAACGTAACCGCCAGTGGCGAACTGGTAAAGGGCAATGGAAACAGTGGTGGGACGGTCGTTCATCAAACGGTATCGATTACCTCGCCAAAGGCTCTGAGCGAGAAGGAAGCGGCGCGGGAGTTTCGGAATTTATCAAGAAAGCTGGCATTGGAGGGAATTTAGAGATGCAACTCACTTACACAAACCAAAACGGCGCAAGCCTGACCCTCCGTCAGGCAAAACCCTATTTCCTCCAACGCTTGGACGGCACGGGCGGCGTCCGCCAGACCGTCAACACCTTTCGCGCGCCGGAGCAGGACGGCACGTTTTATATTTCCTCCGCGCTGGATATGCGAAACATCACCATCGAGGGTACGCTCGTGGCGAAAACTCCCGCTGAAGCCCATGAACGGCAGCGGCAGTTTCTGCAGGTGTTCAGTCCTAAACAGCGCGGGGTATTGATTTACAGAGGGCGGCAAATTGCCTGCGTGGTGGAAGAGGCGGCGTTCGTGGTATCGTCGCGGGAGCGGATTCCCGGCTTCTTCGTGTCACTACTCTGCCCGTCGCCGTTTTTCGAGGCGATGACGGAAGTCCGGGAGGAACTGGCGTTGTGGGAATCCGCGTTTGCATTCGAGTTGGAAATTCCGGCAAGCGGCATTGAGTTTGGCGTCCGGCAACCGTCGCAGATAATCACGGTTGAGAATCCCGGCGATGTCCCGTGCGGATGCACCATCATCTTCCGCGCCCTCGGATCGGTGCAAAATCCTGAACTGCTCAATATGGACACGGGCGAGTTTGTCCGCCTGCTCGCCGCCGTCAACGCCGGGGACGAGTACCGCGTCCATACGCATTTCGCGGGAAAGCGGGTTTTGAAAATCGCGGGTGAAACGGAGACCAACGCGTTCAATCTGCTGGACACAGGCTCGGCGTTCTTTCAGCTTGCGCCGGGGGTGAACACGCTCCGATATAACGCCGACAGCAACATGGAGTTGCTGGAGTGCAGCATCTATTTCCGTCCGCAGTTTTTGTCGGCATGAGGAGGTCTGTATGGAATTATTTATATATGACGGCAATCGGCAACTCTCCGGCATCGTGGAGTCCTACGAATACCTCCGCTGGACGCGCCGATACAGCCGGTGCGGTTCGTTTGAACTCAAAGCCATCGCCGCGCCGGAAAATGTGTCCTTATTAAAGGAAGGCAACATCATCCACAAGTCGGACGACGAGGAGGCGGGTATCATCGAGCGCGTCGAGTTGTCGCAGACAGACCGTGAAATCATCACGGCAAGCGGGCGGTTCGCCACCAGTCTCCTTGCCCGCCGAATCATCTGGGGCAGGGTGACCGCAAACAGCGATTTAGGCGCGGCGATTGGGACGCTGCTGTCGCTGAATATCCTCAGTCCGACAGACATAAGCCGCAAAATCGCAGGTCTGAGTTACAAGCAATCATCGTTCGGCATACCGATTTCAACGCAGATTTCGTACAAAAATCTGATGGAGGCGGTCTGCGACTTGTGCGAGTCCGCCGACGTCGGAATCAAGACCGTGTTTAATCCGGCGATCGGCGTTTTTACGGTCACGCCGTATCGAGGCGGCAATTCGCAGGCGGTCTTTTCCAAGGAATACGAAAACCTCACCGAGCAGACCTACGTTGAGAGCGCGGACGATTATGCCAACACCGCGCTTGTCGGCGGCGAGGGGGAAGGCGAGGCGCGGCAGTTTGTCACCATCGCGCAAGGCTCCGGCGAACACCGACGGGAGGTTTTCGTGGACGCGAGAGACTTGCAGTCGGCTGATTTTCCCGACAATTACACCGAAACGCTGACCTTTCGCGGACAGTCCCGCCTTGCGGAACTCGCGCCGCGATACGGCTTCGACGCGGGCGTGAATCCGCATGGGAACCTGCGCTACAAGACCGATTTCAATCTCGGTGATGTGGTGAAAGTCATCGCCAAGCCGTGGGGCGTGTCCATGACGGCGCGGATTACCGAGATTGAGGAAACCTACGACGCCGAGGGGTTGTCGCTGACGGTGACATTCGGTAAATCGGAGTTGACACTCGCCCAAAAGATGCGCTCGGATATGAGCGGCATGAAAACCTCGCTCCTCGCGGCGTCCTCCGGCGGCGGGGGCGGTGACGGCGATATTCCAGACAACTCCGTCACAACGGAGAAACTGGCGGATAATTCCGTCACCAGCGCAAAACTCACGGCGGGGGCTGTGTCCACGGCGGACATCGCAAATTACGCGGTCACCACGCAAAAAATCGCGGACGGGCAGATTACCCACGTTAAAATCGGCGACTATGCCGTTTCGACAAACAACCTCGCCGACCTGTCGGTGACGTCACTGAAAATGGCTGCCGGAGCGGTGACCACGGCGAAAATGGCGCAGGAGGCGGACACGTCCATCACTATCACATGGGGTTCCGGCGTCAGCGCGGCGGCCGCAAACGACTCCTATGTAAACAAAGGCGTGGTGGTTCTCGGCTTTCAAATCCAAGTGACCGCAGGCGTTGCTCCGGGGGCGACGATTCTCACCATCACCGACGCGAATTTCCGTCCGTACAGCACGGTGCGGAGCGTCCTCGTTCCCGTTCCCTCGTCCACAGTGACCGTGCCGATTACGATTGACGCGGGCGGTGTGATGAAAAACGCCGCGTCCGGGACGACGCTTCCCGTTGGGTATTACATGGTGAGCGCGTCATACGCACGGGCATAGAAAGGTGGTATAAAATGGCTGAAAAATCAGGGTTCTTTAATAGTTCCGGCGGGGATCGCCTATACAACGCCGCAGACTTCGCCGCGTATTTCGGCAGTCTGGTGAGCAACGGCGTGTTCGATGGAAGCGACAATCTGCGCGTTACGGCGGGGGCGGGGCTGTCCGTCTCCGTGGCGGCGGGGAGTGCGTGGATTAACGGCTACCGCTATGAAAACACCGCTGCGCTGAATCTTCCGCTCACCACTGCGAACGGCTCAAACCCGCGCATTGACCGGGTTGTGGTAAGGCTTTCCATGATTAGCCGCAGCATTACGCTGAATGTCCTGACGGGAACAGCCGCCGCCGTGCCGACCGCTCCCGCCCTGTCACGCAGCAGCGACGTGCATGAATTGGGAATTGCCGACATTCTCGTTGGCAAGGGCGCGGTGACAATTTCCGGCGGCGACGTCACCGACACGCGCCTAAATACGGCTTTGTGTGGCACGGTCAATTCGCTCATCGGAGCGGTGTATGAATGAGGAGGGTAACGCATGGCTTTAACACATACCTTAAATTCCCATAGCTACGACGGCCGCTATCTGCAAGTTTCGCTGACGCAGACGAAAGACGCCGCTAACCGCCGCTCTAAGATTACCGGCACGGTCACGACTTTGGCGGGAAGTTACACATGGTACTCAACGGGACCCACCACGGTCAAAGTCGCGGGGACGCAGAGGTATTCGAGAGCGCGGGAAAGCAACGGAAACGGCCAGTCAACCCGAAACTTTTCCGGCACGATTTCGGAGTTTTATGTGTCTCACGATTCGGCCGGAAACGCCTCGGTCAGCGTGGAAATCATCACCGCAATCTACGCCTCCGCCGCGCAGACACGCAGCAACACATGGACGCTGGACAGCATCGGACCCGCGACTACCGCTTGCCGTGCGCCTACGGCATTATCGGTGAATAACACCATTGCCGAGGGCGATGTCACGCTCTCATGGAGCGGCGCGGCGGACGGTACAAACAACAGTATCTCATCCTATGAAATCCAGTATTCAGACTCCGCAAACAACTCCACATGGGGCGATTGGGTGGCGTTGGCTACCGTTACAACCACGGCTGCATCGGGGAGCAGGACAGTCTCGCCGCCGTCTACAAGGGGCAACTTCCGAAGATTCCAAGTGAGGACGCGAGGCTCTGCCGGAAGCTCGTATTATTCGAGCTGGAAAGTATCGAGTAACTCCGTCCGCAAAAATACATGGCCGAATATGCCGACTGCTGCGGCCGCCGCACCCGCCAATTACTCCGGTGAAACTATCACGCTCTCGTGGAGCGGGGCGTCGGGCGGCACAAGTTCTATCAAGGGCTACCAAATCGCAAGCCGGACATCAACAGACAACTTGGCTTGGGGTTCGTGGACAGTTTTGGCGGTTATCGATCTCGCGGCTTCAAGCGGCAGTTACACGCCGGCGGTTTCCCGAACGCCGGGGACATATACCCAGTTCGGAATATGGACGATTGACGCCTTGGACGTTTATTCCGGCGAGAAAATCAGCAACAGCATTTACTGCAACATCACGGCGACGGGTGCGCCGACTTCATTAAGCGTTGGCGCGACATTATCCGAGGGAAACGTCACCCTTTCATGGAGCGGGGCGGTATCCGGCGCGGGCAATGCCATCTCGTCCTATGAAATCCAGTACAGCGAATCGACGGACGGTTCGGCTTGGGGAGATTGGACGGCTTTGACAACGGTCGCCTCAACGTCCACATCGGGGAGTGCGTCTGTCGCGCCGCCGGCCACGCGCGGCAGTTACCGACGCTTTCAGATTCGCACAAGGGGCGCGGCTGGTGCGAGTTATTATTCGGGTTGGAAAATATCGAGCAATTCCGTCCGCAGAAATATACTGCCGACCGCTCCGAGCAGTTTCACGGTCAGCCCCGCTATTTTTCAGAGCGGTGAGTTGTCCTTTTCATGGAGCGGAGCGGCGGCGGGAACAAGCACGATTAAGAATTACGTTTTGCAAATTTCCACATCAAACGATAATTCTACATGGGGTGCATGGACATCTCTAGCGACCGTGACGACCACAGCGACATCGGGAAGTTACAGCTATTCTCCCGGCGCGGTGGCGGCGTTCACCAGATACCGAATCTGCGCCACCGACACGCTAGATTGCATTTCGGCGTACCGCACAAGCAACACCGTGCGGAAGAACAATCCGCCGCCGACACCGACCGTTGTCGCGCCGAAAGCCGGGGCGACGATCTACAACACACAGCCACGCATACTCGTTACGATGGGAACGGAGCCGGACGGCGAACGGCAGATATTGTGCGTCAAGACAACCTCCGGGATTTGGGAGGATTACGGCGGTTTGCTGAACAACAACGCCTCCGTCATATATCGGCATGAAGCTTTATCCCCCGGCAATCATAGCGTTTCCGTCAAGGCAAAAGATGAAGGGGTGCAAGCCGAAAGCTCGGAGGTGTCTCGCAGTTTCAGTGTGGCGGCTTCGCCGTTCGATAAGATTATACCCGGCGAAACCCGCGTCAAAGCTGCGCATATCGCCACTCTTCGGACAGCGGTCAACAATGTTAGGGCATATTATGGCCTGACTGCTTATGCTTGGACGGAGGATATCGTGCCGGGAAAAACGCAAATCAAGAACTGGACATATCACATTATCGAACTGCGCAAAGCCGTGGAACAGATTGTAGCTTTTATCAACAGCTTTGATGCGGCGATTACGTTTGACGTGCCTGTTCCGCAGTGGCTCCCGATTACACCGGGGCGGCCGAAAGCGGCGGTCATGGAGCAATTAGCGGAGTTGATAACTCAATTATAACCGCACACAACCACGGAATCAAGCCGTACCGAAAATGGGCGGCTTTTTTCATATCACAAATTGAAATGGAGGGTTTGGCAATGAAATCAAACGAAATCTTAAGCGCGGCGGCGGCCGCAATCGGCGGGTTTCTCGGCTACTTCATCGGGGGTCTGGATGGCGCGTTATATGCGCTGATGACCTTCGTCGCCGCAGACTATCTGACCGGGGTCTTTGCCGCAATTGTCCGCAAGGAACTGTCCAGCGAGATTGGCGCGAAAGGCATCCTCAAAAAGGCGGCGATTTTCATCATCGTCGGCGTCGGCAATCTTGCGGATATCCACTTGCTCGGCAACGGCTCAATGCTTCGCACCGCGCTCATCTTTTTCTACGCCGCAAACGAACTCGTAAGCCTCACTGAAAACTGCGCGGCAATCGGTCTCCCCGTCCCCCAGTTTCTGCGGGACGCGCTGGCGCAGCTTAAGAAAAAATCGGGCGAAAAGCCCACAGATGGAAAGGATGGTAACGACCATGAATCTTCGTAAACTCATTTTTACCAACAACGCCTGCTACAAAGCGGGCAGAACCATTGCCGTCAAAGGAATAATGGTTCATTCGACCGGAGCGAATAACCCAAATCTTAAACGCTATGTGGGACCCGACGACGGGCTTCTCGGCAAGAACACCTACAACAACCACTGGAATCAGGATAAACCCGATGGGCGGCAGGTCTGCGTCCACGGTTTTATCGGCAAACTGGCGGACGGGAGCATCGCAACATATCAGACCTTGCCGTGGAATCATCGCGGCTGGCACGGAGGCTCCGGCACAAAAGGCTCGGTTAATGATACTCACATCGGGTTTGAAATCTGCGAAGACAGTTTGACCGACTCGGCATATTTCAATGCCGTGTACAAGGAAGCGGCGGAGCTGTGTGCGTATCTCTGCAAAGAGTACAAACTTGACCCGACTGCGGACGGGGTAATTATCGGGCATTTCGAGGGGTATAAGCGCGGCATCGCGTCCAACCACGGAGACCCGAACAACTGGTTTCCCAAACATGGGAAGTCAATGGATATGTTCCGCACCGAGGTGAAACGACTGCTCGGAGCAGACAGTTCGCCCGTGACGACAACGCCGACAGTACCCGCAACGCCCTCCGCTGTCAAGAAAGGCGACACGGTTAAACTCGCCTCGAATTCCGTCTACTACAACGGCAAGGCGATTCCCGACTGGGTTAAAAATCAGAACTGGATCGTGGCGTCGGTCAATGGCGACAGGGCGGTCATAGACAAGAACGTGGCGGGAACAAACTCCATCAACAGCCCGGTCAACGTGAAGTTTCTGACGGTTGTTAGTGTGTCCGCCCCGTCAGTGCCGACCGCATCGGCATTTCAGCCGTACCTCGTGAAAATCACCGCTGATGTGCTGAACTACCGTTCCGGCGCGGGGACGAATTTTCCCATTCGCGGACAGGTCAAGAAAGGCGAGGTATTTACCATTGTCGAGGAGGCGGACGGAACTGGCGCTAAAAAATGGGGACGTTTGAAATCAGGCGCGGGGTGGCTGAGTTTGGATTTTTGCGCAAAAGTTTAATCGAATAGCTCCTGTTGAAGCCCGTGAGCGGAACATCACCGTTCACGGGTTTATTTTTTTGAACTTGCGCAAATCCGCCTTTTCAGAATTGCAACAAGAAGTAGGCACACAGTCGCCGACCCGCAAAGACCGATGGTTGTCCGGCACTATGCTACCATTATCTCAAGGAGGACAGGCGTAGCCAAAACAACCAAATACAGACCCCGAAAGACCGTGAGTGCCATTTCGCTCACGGTCTTTTGCTTTTTCAGCGGAGCGCAAAAAACGGAGTTTTGCTATTAGGACGGCAGAGAGCAACTTGTCCCAAACAAATCAATCCGTGATTGGCAGAAATCACAGCTTGTCCTGGGACTGCCCTGACCTTGATTTTTTATGGTTTTCACAGGTGGACGAGCCACCTCAACAATTCACAGAGCAACGCGCAAAGAGCGCAATGCACGAAAGGAGAATCCCCATGTCAACACTCAAAATCGCCATTGTCAATGGCAAGAAAGTCGCGGTAAGCGCTGCGGTCAAGAACGCTTATCAACACGACGCGGATGAAGACCGCGCCCGCAAACGCCGCAAAAGACTAGCCCAAAAGGGCATAGTGCCGGAGTTTTCCTCCCTTGAGGCCATGTACGAGGAAACGGGCTTTGAAGTTCCGGCGGAGGAAGATGTAGAGGAAACGGTAGCACGGCTTTTACTTAACGAGCAAGTTCGAAAAGCAGTCGCGGAACTGCCTGAAAACAAGCGCAACGTGATTGTTCACCGCTATTTCAAGAACATGACTGTCCGCGACACTGCGGAGGCTTTAGGCGTTCCTAAGTCGACAGCCGAGAGCAGGGAGAAGTCAGCCTTAGCCGACCTCAAGAAAATTCTTCAGAAATTTATCTGAAAGGGTCAGACAGCGGCTTGGATTTGTCCCCTCTCAATTTTAGAGGGGACAAATCTCTCTCAAAGAACAAGAAGCACAAAAACAAAATTTCAAAGGAGGTTTGCGTTATGAGTACTCTCAATATTCTCGGCTACATCGGGGACATCGCGTTCGTTATCGTTGGCATCGCCGCCGCAAAGAAAATCGGTCTGCGCCCGTTCTGGCAACTACTGTCAGGCATGAGTACGGCATTTTTCGGAGGCATATTTTTGCGGGATTTGGGGTTGCTGCGTACATCGCCCGCCATCTTCGGCAGCCCGTTGGAACTTGCGGCGACTGCAGCGGTCGGTGTTGTGGCGATTGCTGTTTTGCGGAACTGCAACGGCACGGGGGTTCTCGCCAAAATCCTCAACGCTCTGCTCTGCGCGATCGATTCAAGCGGAGTCGCGGGGTTCGCCGCATTCGGCTACGGCCGAGGTATGCAGGCGGGCGCGGATTGGCAAATTGCGCTCGCCTGTGCGTTCGTGACGGCTTGCGGCGGAGGCGTCATCGCCGCCGTTATCAGGGCGGTTGCGGCAAGGGACTGGCGGCATTTGACTAAAACGCTCGCCGGAAATCGGTTCTACTTTCTCTTATGCGCGTTCGCGTCGGCGATGTGCGGCGCGTGGTATTCCGACGGTTACGGCGATAACTTTCTCATTGCGCTTGCCGTTGTCGTAGTCGTTGGCGGATTCATCGTCGAAATTGAAAAATCCAAAAAATGAAAAGGAGCGTGTCTATCATGAAAACAATGCAAAACATCGTGGCGTTAGCCAAGAATCGGGGATTTGTGTTCCCCGGAAGCGAAATCTACGGCGGTCTTGCCAACAGTTGGGATTACGGGCCTCTGGGCGTGGAACTCAAAAACAACGTCAAGCGGGCGTGGTGGAAAGCCTTCGTGCAAGAATCCGAGTACAATGTCGGACTTGACGCGGCCATTCTCATGAATCCGCAAGCGTGGGTGGCGAGCGGTCATGTCGGTGGCTTCGCCGACCCGCTTATGGATTGCAAATCGTGCAATACCCGGCATCGCGCCGACCACCTCATTGAGGAAAACGGCGGCAATCCTCTCGGCATGACGAACGAGGAGATGAGCGCATATATCGCGGAGCAGGGCATCGTTTGCCCCGATTGCGGCGGTGCGGATTTCACCGATATCCGCAAGTTCAATCTGATGTTTAAAACCTTTCAAGGCGTCACCGAAGACAGCAAGAACGAGATTTATCTTCGGCCGGAGACGGCTCAGGGGATTTTCGTGAACTTCAAAAACGTCCAGCGCACTACGCGCCGGAGGTTGCCGTTCGGTATTGCGCAGATTGGGAAAAGTTTCCGAAACGAGATCACTCCGGGAAATTTCACCTTTAGGACGCGTGAGTTTGAACAGATGGAATTGGAATTTTTCTGCGAACCCGGCACTGATTTGGAGTGGTTTGATTACTGGCGCAAGTTCTGCCGCGACTGGCTGACGCGCCACGGCATCAGCGAACAAAACCTCCGTTTCCGCGACCATTCGCCGGAGGAACTGTCGCATTACTCCAACGCCACAACCGATATAGAGTTTCTTTTCCCGTTCGGCTGGGGTGAACTCTGGGGTATCGCCGACCGCACCGACTACGACCTCTCTCAGCACAGCAAGCACAGCGGTCAGAAGATGGCCGACAAGGACACAGGCGTGATTCCGTATTGCATCGAGCCGTCGCTGGGCGCGGACAGGGTGACGTTGGCGTTCCTTTGTGAGGCGTATGAAGAGGAAAAAATCTCCGACACCGATACCCGTGTGGTTCTGCGTTTCGCTCCGTCCCTCGCGCCGATTAAGGCGGCGGTACTGCCGCTCTCCAAGAAACTGGCGGAACCCGCGCGGCAAATCCATCGGCAATTATCAAGCCGCTTCATGTGCGATTATGACGATTCCGGCTCCATCGGCAAGCGTTACCGCCGACAAGACGAAATCGGAACGCCGCTCTGCATCACGTTCGACTACGATTCATCGAGCGACAACTGCGTCACCGTTCGTTTCCGCGACACCATGCAGCAGGAACGCATCGCAATCCCGGAACTCTGTAAGTTCATCGCCGAGTATATCGGCTAACAAAGCCACAAAGCGCACTGCTTCAAAGCGAATTTCAAATTCACGGCGGCGGGGTTATCCGCTCCGCCGCCCGCTTTGGAGGCGCGATATGGAAAAGAAAAAAACCGTTCTGTCTAAAACCGAAGAAATGGTTATCGGAAAAAACAAGTACATCGTAACCACATCGTTCAGCGCAACCGCTCGTGAAACGGCGGAGCAGAAGTTTATGCGCTATGTCACCGACCGCGTATCATCCGCATTGAATAGTTCTGAAATATCCGGCGACAAAGGAATAATCCAATCTTTATTACTTGCTATGTGCGGCGCTTTACTTACTATATAAGGTAAGCGGATTCTGAAAGGAGGGAACGAGAAGATGCTTCAAGCCGATAAAATTACAGCGTTGTACGAGAGGCTTAGTAAAGACGATTTGCTTTCCGGAGAGTCGATGTCTATTGCAAATCAGAAAGCGATTCTTGAAAAATACGCCGCCGACAACGGATTTACCAATATTAGGCATTTTTCAGACGATGGAACGTCCGGGACGGTGTTCAACCGCCCCGGACTGAATGCGATGGTCGAGGCGGTCAAAGCGGGCAAGGTGGCTGTGATTATCATCAAAGACCAGAGCCGCCTCGGCCGCGATGTGTTGGAAGTAGGGCTTCTCAAACGCACATTTGAGGAACACAATGTGAGATATATCGCGGCAAACGACGGTCTGGACAGCGCAAACGGATTTGACATTATGTCGATTTTCCGCGATGTTTTCAATGAATTTTTTGTTGCCGACACATCTAAAAAAATCCGTGCCGTGAAACGCGCGAATGCGGAGCGCGGAAAGCCGTCATGCAAGCCGCCGTTTGGTTATGCCGTAGACCCGAACGATAAAACGAAATGGATAATTGACGAAACTTCGGCGGCGATTGTGCGGGAAATTTTCAAACGCTTTGTCGCTGGAGAGGGGCCTTTTGTCATTGCGGGCGACCTTGTCCGGCGCGGCGTCAAAAGTCCGCTGACCTATTATCGCCAGAGCAATGAAATTGACGTCAGTGAAGAGGAACTCGAAAACAGCCAGTGGTACGCATTCAACGTGGGGTACGTTTTGGATAATCCGGCGTACACGGGAGTTCTGATTAATCAGCGGTACACCACCTCATCGTACAAAAGCCGCAAACAATACGAACGGCCTCGTGACGAGTGGGTAATTACCGAAAATCACCATCCAGCCATTATTGACGAGGAGATATATGAATTGGCACAGAAGCTCCGCGCCAACCGCCGCCGCCAGACATCACTGGGGGAAACGGGCGCGTTAAGCGGCTTGCTTTTTTGCGCGGATTGCAATTCCAAGCTGAACCTCTCCATTCATCGGCGCAAATATCATTATTACATCTGTTCGCGTTATCATAATTCGCAGAAAAAGTTCAAGGAAGACTGCTCCCGCCATGTTATCCCGCGCGGCGATGTAGAAAGCATTGTGCTTGCGAAATTAAAAGCAGTGATTGAACTTGCCCAAACAGATAGGGTGAAGTTTGCAGAGGGAGTACAGCGAAACGTCAACAGGGACAACGAGAAAAGCAACAAGCAGAAAGCGTCCGAGTTGGCGAAATCCGACCGCCGCATTGCGGAACTCGACCGCATCATAAAACGGATTTACGAGGATAATGTAGCCGGGAAGCTGAGCGATGAGCGGTTCGCAAAAATGCTCGCCGATTATGAGACGGAACAAAACGGCTTAACGGAAAAAGCCGTCGCTCTTCGGGCGGAGGTCAACGAGATAGAAACCCGCACCGCAAACCTTCAGCGTTTTTTCAAGCTGGTGGAGCAGCAAGGCGAAATCACCGAATTGACCGCGGAACTCGCGAGGCTGTTCATTGACAAGGTGCTTGTCCATGAGGCTGAGATTAAAGAAGGCACAAAGCGCGTTAGGCTGGGGCAGAAAGTGCAGGTGTTCTTAAATTGCATAGGGGAATTTGAATCGGAATAACGGCGAGCGTGTGAAAGCGTTCGCCGATTTTTTAGGGGCTAAAAGTTTCGACCTATTTAATGGTTGCCGAGGCAATCATTCGGCAGTTTGACACCGGCGAGGAAGCGGACGACGATTTCGACATCAAAGCAACACTGGCAACCGTCGCGGAATCGCTCTTCACCGAGCGGGGCGACGTGTATGTGATAGACAATAAGCATCGGCTGATGTGCGGCGACGCCACCGACGCAAGCGACATCGCGACACTGATGGACGGACGAAGCGCCCGGCTGACTGTCACCGACCCGCCGTATAATGTGGACTACGAGAGCGCGGCTGGTAAAATCATCAATGACCGGCAGAGCGACGCCGCGTTCGATTCGTTTCTGCTCTCGGCGTTCCGTAACGCATACAACGTCATGAAACCGGGCGCGGCGGTTTACATCTTCCACGCCGAGACAATCGGTGCCAGCTTTCGGCGCGCTGCCTGCGAAGCGGGGTTCGATATCCGGCAGTGCCTCATATGGGTAAAGAGCAACCTTGTGTTGGGGCGTCAGGACTACCAGTGGAAGCATGAGCCGATCCTGTACGGCTGGATTGCCGGGGAGCCGCACTACTTTTCCGGCGACCGAACGCAGACGACTGTGATCGAGAGCGCGCCGCCGGATATAAAAAAGATGAAGAAAACAGAACTGCTGGCATTCACCGAGCGCCTGCTGGAGGAACAGCATACCAGCGTCATCCATGACGGCAAGCCCAACAGGAGCGACGAGCACCCGACGATGAAACCCGTTTCGTTAGTCGGGCGGTTGATTTCCAACAGCAGCAAACCCGGCTGGATCGTCCTTGACCCGTTCGGCGGTTCGGGGAGTACACTGGTGGCGTGTGTCCAACTGCGGCGCACATGCTTCACGATGGAGCTTGACCCGAAATACTGCGACGTGATTGTCCGGCGGTATGTCGCGTGGTGCGAGAGCCACAACCGAAAAGCCACGGTTACGCTGCTGCGGGCAGGGCAATCTGTTAAGCACCCGTTTATAGTGGCATGTTGAAAATTACCCGCTCCGGCTTTTGACACCGCGGCATAGCCGTCTGCTCGCAAGCGCTTCGCTCGTTCGCCTTGCAGACGAACACGCAATTTTCAACACTTCGAGAGGTAGGGAGTGCATCGCCATACCACGCAAACGAGGAGGACAACCCGGCAACATCAACGCCGTCGTCACCGGCGCATACGCGGCGATCCATGAGGACTTGCTGTCGCCGGAAGAGAAAGCGATTTATGACGGCATCATCAACCAGCACACTCGGTATGAGTCCCTGCTGAAGCACCTCGCCATTATGCGCATCCGAGAGCTGCGCATGATGAAGGACATCGCCGATATCCGCGCCGGGGAGAAGATGCTGACGCGGCGCACCGTGAGCCAAGTAGAGCCGACGGGTCAGCGCTCGGCGGAAGGCCGCGAGGTAACGAAGGTCGTGCGGATCACGCAGGAGCAGGAAAACCGCCTTGACATGCTGCTGCGCTTCGAGGACAGCCTCACACGGATTCAGACGGAGATACGGCGGACGGAGGACAGTTTGCGGCAGGTGGGGGAGGGGGAAAGATAGATGTAATTATGTAGGAAATAACTTCTCTGTTTGTCGCTATCTATGTAGTTCACGACTATTTTCAATACTATTTGTATCTTCTCTCTTTCCAGTTTCAGCTCTAATATCCTTCACAATCTTGTATAGCCATGTGTTGCTGTCAACTATTGCGTTGTGTATCTGCTTGCCCCAGTAATCCACTGATAATGCTACAACTGTTATGCCGCACGCAATGATAAACCCTGTTAAATCCGTTTTAAATGAATTGTTGTAAGCGTTAATGCCAAGGATCCAGCATGCTAAAATAAATCCACTCCATAGTATTCTTATAAGTATCAACATCTATTATTCACCTCCTCTATAGATAATAAAATATCATATAACAGTGATTGTTGTCAAGTAAAAAAATCGCATGTGCATTTTTTAATATTAGAAAGATGGTGGGATGCCTTATGAAATATAGTATCTCAACCCGCCACAACGCCAAAGGCTACAGCGAAGCCGGAGCCAGCCATACCAAGCGCGCGCTGAAGGGTTTTACCGCGCAGAGCGGCTCCCCGCGTGAGGATATAGACTTCAACAGCCATACGCTGCGCCAGCGCGCGCGGATGCTCTACATGGCGGCACCGGTCGCGACGTCGGCGATCAAGACGAACCGCACGAAGGTTGTCGGAACCGGGCTTACGCTGAAAAGCACGGTAAACCGCGAGATACTCGGCATATCGGCGGAGGCGGCGAAGGAGTGGCAGCGACACACCGAGGCGGAGTTCGGGCTGTGGGCGGGGAAGAAGCGCAACTGCGACGCCATCGGCGTAAACAACTTTAACGGGCTGCAGCAACTGGCGCTGCAATCGTGGCTATTAAGCGGCGATGTGTTCGCGCTGATAAAACGTGTGGAGGCGACGCCGGAGAACCCGTATACGCTGCGTATTCACTTAATCGAAGCGGACAGGGTCAGCACCCCGGACAGTTTCCGGGGCGGCGCGGGACTTCCGTTCCTCACGAGCGGGGTTGAACCCAAAACGAAGCACAAAATCTTCGACGGCGTGGAGGTAGACAAAAACGGCATGATTGCCGCGTACCACATCCGCAATACATACCCCGGTCAGATCACCGCCGAAAAAACCGAGTGGGCGCGGGTGGAGGCATACGGCAAACGAACGGGACTACCGAATATCTTGCAGATCATGGACAGCGAACGCCCCGACCAGTATCGGGGCGTTCCGTATTTGGCGCAGGTGATCGAGCCGCTGCTGCAGCTGCGCCGCTATACCGAGAGCGAATTGATGGGCGCGTTCGTGCAGAGCTGCTTTTCCGCGTGGATTCAAACCGAAAGCGACACCGCCGAGTTTCCGTTAAGCGACATCAGTGCAATTGACAATGGAGAATTGACAATTGACAATCAAGACGGGGATGACGAGCGGAACGAGTACGAGATCGCGCCGGGGATGGTGAACCACCTCGGCAAGGGTGAAAACGTGGTGTTCGGAAACCCGAACATCCCGACCGCCGGATTTGAGAAATTTGTAAGCACGGTAAGCCGCCTCGCCGGGGCGGCGCTGGAAATCCCGTATGATGTACTGGCGAAGGAATATAACTCCTCGTATTCAGCCGCACGCGCGGCACTGCTGGAGGCTTGGGAAGCGTTCAAGATGCGGCGGGTGTGGTTCGTAGACGATTTCACGCAGCCGGTGTATGAGCTGTTTCTCGCGGAGGCGGTGGCGCTGGGGCGTATCAAAGCGCCGGGTTTCTTCACCGACCCGCTTATCCGGGAAGCATGGTGCCGCGCCCGCTGGATCGGGCCGGTGCAGGGTCAGCTCGACCCGGTGAAAGAAGCAAAAGCCGCCGTGATACTGGTAAACGAGGGCTTCAAGACCCGCGAACAGGTGACCCGCGAATTGGGCGGCGGCGATTGGACGGAAAACGCGGAACAGCTACGTATAGAGAACGAGCTATTAAAACAGGCGCGCGACAAACAAATTACGGAGGTGCAAGACAATGGGGTTTAATTGCAAGCGCGATTATTACGCGATGGCGGCGGTGAACGGGGACGAAGCCGAGATTGTGCTGTACGGCGACGTTGTGACAGACCGTCCCGTGGACTGGTGGACAGGGGAGCCGATTGAGGGGAGTTTTATCATCCTCTCCGAGTTTATGGAGGACTTGGAGAAGCTCGCGAACGTGAAGCGACTGACGGTACGCATCAACAGCTACGGCGGCGAGGCTGCGGCGGGCATCGTGATACATAACCGCCTCCGTGAGCTGAAAGCCGAGGTGACGGTGATTGTGGACGGCGTCGCGATGTCGTCCGGGTCGCTAATCATGTGCGCCGCCGACAAGGTGCTGGCGAATCCGTCCAGCCTGATCATGATCCACAAATGCTGGTGTCTGCTGATCGGCGGTTATAACGCGGACGAATTGCAGCGGATAAAAGCCTCCAACGACGCTTATGACAACGCGCAGGTAGCGATTTACAAACGCAAAACCGGGCTTACCGAAGAGGCGTTGCTGTCCATGATGTCGGACGAAACCTACATGACCGGCGCGGAGGCCGTGGAGAAGGGGTTCGCGGACGCGCTGACCGATGACGTACCCGTGAAGCTCGCGGCGAGCGCCGACCGCCGGACACTCTATATAAACGGAACCGCGCGCAAATTAACCTGCCCGTTACCCGGCTTGCCGGAAGGGATAGAACCAAAATTGACAGAAGGAGGAAGTCAGATGCCAATTGACAATGGACAATTGACAATGAACAATCAAGACGAGGGAACGAAACCCCGTAGGGGCGCGCATTGCGCGTCCGGCAATGGTCACGGGCGGGATGACCCCGCCCCT
>DBDP01000045.1:34702-34891 GCA_002293625.1 Clostridiales bacterium UBA929
GGCGACAACCCCTGCACCGCGCAGGAAATGACGTATCAAGCCGCGCAGAAAGCGGCGAAGCAGGGCGGCGCGTTCATGGCCGCTCTGAAGGAGGACACGTCCGCGTCCGGCGCGGCGAGTGTGGAAGCGTCCCCCGGCGAACCGGCTGCGCCGCTGGACGGCGAGAACCCGGCAAGCCTGAAAGAGGCG
>DBDP01000155.1 GCA_002293625.1 Clostridiales bacterium UBA929
GGGCGAAGCAGAGTCGGTTCACGTGCTCGCAGGAGCGGACAGCGAGGCTCTGTGTTATATGGTGAGAGGCCACTGCGGCGTCGCGGCGGGGACGCAGCAGACGAAAGACGGAGACAGGCATGTGGTTATCCTCTTCGAAGCGCCTGAACAGAAACTGTGTATACCAGAAGGTGCGATGGTTTTGAATTTGACCGGCGGTGTTCCCTCTCTGACCGGCGGGCAAGTCGCCGACGGCGCGGTTTTGGATCCTCCATACCATATGCGCCAGGAGTGGCCGGATAACTGCGATAATGAAGCGATGCTCGCGGCGCTTTTGGCGACGGAGCAGGTGACACTCGGAGAGATTGGCATACGCGCCTTGACAAACGGAGGCGATATTGTAAATTTTCATGGTTGACAAATATCTATAATCCCGCTATACTTTCATGTACTGTCCGGCGTATGTCGCCGCGAAAGGAATGGTTCATTGTGCAAAAACAGTTTAAAATGACACAGGAACGGTATGCCGAATTAGAGAAAGAGCTGCGTTACCTGAAGACGGTGCGCGAACAAGAAGTGGCCGAACAAATAAAAGAAGCGCGAAAATTTGGCGACTTATCGGAGAATAGTGAATACGACGAGGCAAAAAATGAACAAGGGAAAGTTTTTTCCCGCATTTTAGAGGTAGAGAATATCCTTGCCGGTGCCGTGATTATCCAAACCGATCATATCTCCACCGATACGGTGGGTCCGGGCTGCCGCGTAACGGTGGAAGACCTCGACAGCGGCGAACGGGAAACCTTTGAAATCGTCGGGAGCCAAGAGGCGAACCCGATGGAGTCCCGCATTTCGGACGAATCACCGTTCGGGCTGGCACTGGTGGGTAAAGCCGCCGGTGAGGAACTGACCGTGGACGTGCCGGTGGGAAAATTACGATACCGTGTGGTAGAAATTATGGCGTAAGGACGGCCTATGGCCGTCCGCGCCTTTGGGGGGAACTGTATGGACGATCTCGGCGAGCTGCTGCGGATTCGGAGGGACAAGCTCTCCGCGCTGACGGAGGAGGGGCGCAGCCCCTACCTCGTGACGCGGTATGACCAGACGCACCGGGCAGAGGAGATTAAAGAAGGGTTTGACACGCTGGAAGGTCAAACCGTGCGCGTTTGCGGCAGGCAGATGTCGAAGCGCGATATGGGCAAAGCGTTCTTCTGCGATTTGCAGGATACTTCGGGACGGCTGCAGCTTTACATTAAAGTGGACGACTTGGGCGAGGACGCTTTCGCCGATTTTAAGAAATGGGACATCGGCGACATTTTGGGAGCCGAGGGGATTGTCTTCCGCACCAAGCGCGGTGAAATTTCGGTGCATGTTCATAAGATAGAGCTGCTCTCGAAAAGTCTGCGTCCGCTTCCGGAGAAATTCCACGGTCTGACCGATACCGAGACGCGTTACCGCCAGCGGTATCTGGACTTGATCGTGAACCCCGGCGTGCGCGATACGTTTGTGAAACGCTCCAAAGCCATCGCCGCGATTCGGTCGTTCCTCGCGAACGAGGGCTTTTTGGAAGTCGAGACACCGATCCTCCACCTGATCGACACCGGGGCGGACGCGAGACCGTTCAAAACCCACCATAACACGCTCAATCTGCCGATGCTGCTGCGGATTGAGCTGGAGTTGTACTTAAAGAGACTGATTGTAGGCGGGTTTGACCGCGTGTTTGAAATCGGGCGCAATTTCCGAAACG
Source organism: Clostridiales bacterium UBA929 (assembly GCA_002293625.1). GTDB lineage: Bacteria > Bacillota > Clostridia > Oscillospirales > UBA929 > UBA929. The sequence goes on from DBDP01000155.1 coordinate 1,724, forward strand.
AAGGGATGAGTCCGAAGCATAACCCCGAATTTACGATGTGCGAATTCTATCAAGCATACACCGATTACCGGGGCATGATGGATTTGATCGAGCGGCTGTTTTACGATGTGGCGATGAGCGTTTGCGGGACGGCGAAACTTTCCTATCAAGGCGCGGAAATCGACCTTACGCCGCCGTGGAAGCGCGTAACGATGGCGGAGGCTGTGCGCGAAGTTTGCGGTGCCGACTATAATGATTGGGAGACGGATGAACAGGCGCGCGCCGCCGTGCGTTCGCGGGAGGTTCCGTGCGAGGAGCGCTTCACCAAAGGCGAGTGCCTTGTCGCGCTGTTTGAGGAACTGTGCGAACCGAAACTGATCCAGCCTACCATCGTGACGGATTACCCGGTGGAGATCTCCCCGCTCGCGAAGCGAATCCCCGGCAACCCCATGTTTACCGAGCGGTTTGAGTTCTTCATCAACGGCTGGGAGGCGGGCAACGCCTTTTCGGAGCTGAACGACCCGCTTGACCAGCGGAAGCGGTTTGAGGAACAGGTCGCGAAGCGCCGCGCGCAGGGCGTGGACGCCCGCGTGGACGAGGACTTTTTGGCGGCGATGGAAATCGGGATGCCGCCGACCGGCGGCTTGGGCTTCGGCGTCGACCGATTTATCATGCTGCTGACAGACAGCCCTTCGATTCGGGACGTTTTGCTCTTCCCGACGATGAAGCCGACCGACACGCTATGATGAAGAAATTCAAGCATTGGTTTGTCAATGTGTATTGGTATCACTATAAGCTCCACACGCTCGGAGGGCTGTTCGGGGCGCTGATACTCGGCATCATGATCTATTCAGGCGTGACGCGCGTGACGCCGGACGTGTTTTTAACCCTTGCGTCAGCCGAGCCGGTCGCGTTTACGCAGAGTGACATGATTACCGATTACTTAGCCGAGAAAGACGGCGGGGAAATGGTGTTTGCGAGCAACGCGCTGCAATTGTCGGAAGCGTCCGATCCCGCAATGGCAAGCTGGGAGCAGTTGCACATAGCCTTGATTGACGAGGAGCGGACGCTGTTCATTGTCGGGGAGAGTATGCGGGAGTTTTTTTCGGATCTGACCGACTCGTTTATGTCGGCAGAGGAGATGGAGCTTCCTGCCGATGCGGAGAATCCTTGCATGGTGCCGCTGACCGGCGCGCCTATTCTTGCGGATGTCGGGCTTGTTGAGGAAGCGGTGTTTGGGCTTGTGAAGCGTCCGCCGGAGAATCCGGAGGACGCGGAGCGCTTTGAAAACGCAATACAGTGCTTGCGCTGGGTGCTGGAGGGCTGATATGCGCGTGACGTCCCGCCAAAACCCGCTGGTGAAGCGGATCCGCCGTTTGGGTACCGACGCCGCCTATCGTCGCGAGACGGGGCTGTTTCTTGCCGACGGGGCGAAACTTTTGGACAGCGCGGTTACCCCGCGATGGGTCGTCGTCTCCGACGGGATTGAACCGCCGCCGTTATCGGACGCAACCGAAGTAATCACCGTGCCGCCGGAGCTGATGAAGGCGCTGTCTCCGCTGGAG
>DBDP01000162.1:0-4975 GCA_002293625.1 Clostridiales bacterium UBA929
ATCCAGCGCAGCCGGAGCGGCGTTCCCGTGGCAGGGCTTGCGGCAGCGGTACGGTACATCCACGCGCCGGTTTCGGTCGTCTCTTTGGAGGACGCGGAAAACATGGTGAAACTCGCACGGGCTTTTATTTCGTAATGTTTTCTGTGGGGACGATGGCAATCNNAATCGTAGGGGACGATGGCAATCGTCCCGCAGATATCCAAAACCCCAAAAAACGGCGTGCCGGGGCGTCACGCCCTACCAGAGAGGAGAAATGACTTGTGCTAAACATAACGGAAACCCAGCAAAAATTGGCGGCGGCGTTCGGCCCATCGGGGCAGGAAAGCGAGGCTGCGGGCGTGATCGCCGAAATGGCAAAACCGCATTGCGACGAAGTATATACCGACCGTCTGGGCAACCTGATCGCGTATAAAAAGGGCGCGGGGAAAGCGAAGGTGATGTTCTCGGCGCATATGGACTCGCTCGGCCTGATCGTTACGCATATCGACGAGAAGGGGTTTTTGTGGTTTAGCAATATCGGCGGCATCTCGGTTTGGCGTATTTACGGCTCGGCGGTGCGCTTCCAAAACGGCACGCGCGGCATCGTCTTCATGGGCGGCAAAGCCGACGCAAAAGACCCGAAGACGGCGGATTTATATATCGACATAGGCGCAAAGGACGAGGAATCCGCGAGAAACGCCGTATTTGTCGGCGACGTCGCCGTGTTTGACCAGCCGACGTTCCCGATCGGCGACGGGCTGCTCGCCTCCCCCTACCTCGATGACCGTATCGCCTGCGCCGCGCTGCTTGCCGCGATGGAGGGCTTGCCGGAATGCGAAAACGATTTATACTTCGTCTTTTCCTCGCAGGAGGAACTGGGCATTCGCGGCGCGAAGACGGCGGCATACGGAATCGACCCCGATTACGGCTTCGCCGTTGATGTCACCGGCACGGGCGACACCCCCGACCACAAACCCAAAACGGAGTGCAAACTGCGCGGCGGCGCGGCGGTCAAGATCATGGACGCCTCGGTCATCTGCCATCCGAAGGTGGTCGCTTGGCTGGAAGAAGCGGCGGAACGCGAAAACATCCCGCACCAGCGGGAGATTTTGATTGGCGGAGGAACCGACGCGGGCGCGATACACGTTTCCCGCGCAGGCGTGTACACCGGCGCGATTTCTATCCCCACCCGCTACGTCCACAATCCGCTCGAAGTTTGCGCCATCGGGGACGTGGAGGCGTGTATAAAACTCGTCCGCGCCGCCTGCAATATTTCGCTATGAAGGAGTTTTATCAGCGTCACAAAACGATCCTGCTCTACCTGATCGCGGGAGGGCTTACGACACTTGTCAATTACCTGCTTCTCTTCCTGTTCCTCCGCCTGTTCGGGCAGGAGATCAGCCTCCGTCAGATGCTGACCGAAGAGAGCAAAAACGTGTTTATCTTCAATCTCGCGAACACCCTCGCCGTGGTCGGCGCGGTGATTTTTGCGTATGTCGTCAATAAGCTGATCGTATTTCGCAGCAAAACGAAAAGCTCCCGCGCCTTTTGGCGGGAGCTGATTGCCTTCTTCGCCTCTCGCGGAATCACAACGCTCTTTGAGATAGCCGCCTGCGCGTTTCTCGTTTCGGTTCTCAACCTGCCGGAACTGCCGTCCAAACTGGGCGTTACGGTCGTTGTAATTCTGTTGAACTATATCCTGTCCGTGAAGATCGTGTTTAAGAAGAGGGATAACGAGCAATAAGGGGCGCTCGAAAAACTCATTGTTCGCCGCAGGCGAACGAGCGGAGCGCTTGCGAACAGGCACCCCTGGTGCGGCATCGCAAGCCGGAGCGGGAGTTTACCGAGGTTACCATAAGTGTCAAGCGTCTTTCCTCAGCACTTTTCCGCAACCAAATGTACGAAAGCGGAATCCCTTTGTGATTGTATACATCAGTCATGCCAATGTCATAGTCATATTCATCCAGCCGGATTGTTTTTATGCCGTTATTTGATAGAGCATTGATAATGTTTGACATAGTGTGAGAGTAGCTCGTGAACGTCTTTGAAACATATGCTACCGACATATACCCTTGACCGCCGTTCTCAATCCAAGGCTCTGTCCTAAAATATGAGTAACATAACCGATTTCCCGGTGAATAACCATCCTCTCCGGGAAGCGGAAGCATGTTCAGCACTGGGTGAAAGTCGTTAATAAGCAACAAACCATTGCGTTTTAAGCATTTTGCTGCTTTCTCAAAAAGCAAGTTTAGATCCTCAAACCACGTTATAGCGCCTATGGTAAAAAGAATAACGTCAAATTCGTCGTGATAGTTCGCAGGGATCTCCAGTATATTATTCGCGAAAAATTCACAATTCTCAATACCCGCTTTGATTGCCGTATCCCGCGCTTGAGCGATGATATTCTCCGCGATATCGAATCCAACACCGCAACTTGCCCCAAGAGACATCAGAGATAACAGTTCGCGCCCGTTGTTGCAACAGAACTGCGCGACTTTCTTGCCGTTGAAGTCTATCTCCCGTAACGTCCTTTTCATATCGTCATTGAAGAAAGCAAGCGATTCTCGCAAGCGCAGGTGGTTATCGTCGCCCCAATTGGGATGCCGGTTACGAAACGCCTCTTCCCAAGCGGCTTTGTTGCCGGCAATATAGCCCACTTTTCCTGTTCCCCTTTTATATTCTATTTCTTAAGTGGTGGAGCTTGACATTAATTAGAATAAGCGAGGCGGCGCGGCATAACTCCTGCACCGCCTCCGCGGGGTTTCCGCCATTTAACCCGGTAAAGATACCGGTAATTGCGCTGGAGGCAAAGAAGTAGTTTAGCACAATTAAAATCACCGGTATAGTTCCCGACCATCTTCCTGTCTGCAGTGTCCGGCGAGCGACAATGATTGTTTTAAGAATTCCGAAGACATACAGACCAATTGCGGCGATCGTCACGATAAAGCTGATTAACATAATGCTCGCAACCGAACTTGACCAGCCAATCTGTTCTTCCAAGTTAAAAAGATCGGGGAGACGCGAGGAATAATCGCTTCTTCGAAGTAAATAAACAACGCTATATCCGCATACAAAAAATTCAAGTGTATATTGTGCAATAACAGCACCCATCAAGACGTTTAACCCACCCATTTGTACTCCGCCACTTCTGGTCATGGCAAAGAACATCCACATACCCACACACGTAAGTATCGTTGGAGCGATGATCAATAGAGCTATAGCAATCAAGGAATCAAAGGTAGAACGGAACCCAAATGCCGAAAACCCAATGCCGTTCATAATTTGCGTCAGTTTAATCAGTGTCTCCGCCGTAAATGCCAACGCAGCCAAAAGAAATACGGTTGATCCGCCCGCTTCCAAGATAATCTGCCGTCTGTCTTTCTTAGGCGGCGCGGCATACGACGTATTTATATTATACATTTTCGTACCCCCTCGGATTGTTGCTCACCCAACGCCACGCGTCGGCGCACATTTCAGCGAGTGTGTGCTTCGTTTCCCAGCCAAACAGACGCTTCGCTTTGGTCGCGTCGGCGCGCATTTCGGCGATGTCGCCCGGGCGGCGCGGTTTGATTTCCGCCGGGATCGGTCTTCCGGCGGCTTCCTCCATTTCCCGCAAAATCTCCCGCACGCTGACGCCGCGCCCTGTTCCGAGGTTGACGGCTTCCGCGCCGGTGAAGGTTTCTAAATACTTCAACGCCGCCACATGCCCGTCGGCGAGGTCGGTGATGTGGAGGTAATCGCGGATGCCGGTGCCGTCCGGCGTATCAAAATCGTCGCCGGTCACCGGCACGAACGGCAGTTTCCCCGAAAGCGTTTGCAAAATAACGGGCATGATATTGAACGGTCTGCCGTCCGGCGCGTCGCCAATCCGCCCCGACGGGTGCGCTCCGATCGGGTTGAAGTAGCGCAGCAGCATAACGCTCCAAACCGGGTTCGCCGCCGCCATATCAATTAAAATGCGTTCGTTCATCACTTTGGTGAACCCATACGGGTTGGAGCAGTTTCCGATCGGATGCTCCTCGGTGTAGGGCAGAAACTCCGGCTCGCCGTACACCGTCGCGGACGAACTGAAAACAAACCGCGTCACGCCCGTTTCGCGCATGGCGGCGCAGAGTGCGAGGGTCGTGCTGAGGTTGTTTTCATAATATTTCAGCGGTTGCTCGATCGACTCCGGCACGGTTTTATAGCCCGCGCAGTGGATAACCGCCCAAATGTTGTGTTCCCGCATGATGCGCTCCATCACGGCGGAATCGCGTACGTCGGCTTCAATCGCCGGTACGTCTTTGCCGGTCAGTTCCCGCATGCGCGGGTATACCTTCGGCGTGGAGTTATAATAGTTATCAACCGACACCGCCCCAAAACCCTGCTCCAAAAGCGAAACGATGATGTGCGAGCCGATATAGCCCGCGCCGCCGGTAACAAGAATGTTTTTCACAAAACCCCTCCGTTCTCGGCGCGCATCGCGCGCCCTGTGTATACCCCGGACGACCGAAGGCGGTCGTTATTACTCGGATACTGCGGACGATCGGTCGCCCTACAAGGTTTCAAATAAATTGAAATAATTCTCAAACGTCTTGGAAACGCATGGCGGATTCGCGATGCGGATTCCTTCGGCGCGCAGCCCGATGAGCGAAAACGCCATTGCCATGCGGTGATCGTCATACGTCTCCACCAGAGCCGGTTTCGGCGTTCCCGGATAGATTGTCATCCCGTCGTCCGTCTCCTCGCAGCGTATGCCCATCCGGCGCAGTTCGGTCAACGTCGCGGTGATTCTGTTGCTCTCCTGATGACGGATATGCCCGACGTTTCGGATTGTCGTGGGGGAGGACGCGAACGGCGCGAGGGCGGCGAGCGTCATGGTTTGATCCGAGCAATCGTTCATGTCCGCGTCAATTCCCGCGTACCGCCCGCTGCCCGTGACCCGCACCCCGGCTTTGGTTTCGGCAATCTCGCACCCGAGCCTCCGCAGGATTTCTAAAAACTGTATATCCCCTTG
>DBDP01000162.1:4989-42861 GCA_002293625.1 Clostridiales bacterium UBA929
GCGGCGTAAAAGTAGCACGCGCCGGACACGTCCGGCTCAATCGCGTATTCCCGCGCGGCGTAGGAACACCCGACCGGAACGGTGTACGCGCCGCCGTCCGTCCTGTGAGCGACGCCGCCGAACGCTTCCATCATCCGCAAGGTGATACCGATGTACGATTTCGCGATCTCCGTGCCGACGGGCTGTATCAGCACATCGTTTTGATGCAGACACCCGGTCATCAAGAGCGCGCTGGTGAACTGGCTGCTCTGCCCGGCGTCCAGCGGTATCTCCCCGCCGCGAAGGCGCGTCCCGCGCAGCGTAACCGGCAGGAATCCCTTGCGTTCATGGTAGGTTATCGAACACCCAAGCCGCGTAAGGGCGGAAAACAGCTCTTTCATCGGGCGTTTCTTCATCTGTTCGGACGCGTCGACGCGCCACTCCCCTTCGTGCGCCGCGAGCAGCGCGGTTAAAAACCGCGCGGAGGTTCCGGCGCTCCGAACGTTGATGGAAGCGCCCGTTTTCGGAACCCCGCCGCGAAGTCTGACGGTCTTGTTCGCTTCGTCAATCTCCGGCGCATAACCGAGCGACAGCAGACATTCCAAAAAGCTGCGCGTATCGTCGCTGAACAGGACGTTCGTTAAAGTACTTTCCCCACGTGCCATGCTTGCCAGCAGAAGCGCCCGGTTCGTAATGCTTTTCGAACCGGGAACCTCAACGATGCAGTCAACGGGCTTATGCAGGGACTTTACCGTGTAGATTTCACTCAAAATATCGATCCTCTATAAAGAAGCAAAATGCCCCAGATAATCCTTGTTTTTCTCGAACATCGCCTTTACCATCTCTTTGATCTCGGCGAGCGACAGCACGGACGCCGTCAGCGGATCCATCATGACCGCCTGGTACACTTTCATCGGGTCGCCGGTCAGCGCTCCCTCGACCGCTAGCTCCTCCAACTGGCTGGACAGCGAACAGAGCGCTGAAAGCTGGCGGGGCATCTCGCCCACACGGAAGGGGATAAGACCGTTGCGGTCGGCGAGACAGGGCACCTCCACACACGCGCCATGCGGCAGATTGTCCACGATACCGAAGTTACGGATGTTGCCGTTGAAACGGAACGGTTCGCCGCCGCCAAACACCGCGTTGAAGATGGAGGCGGCGTATTCGCCGTTCCATAAATCGTTCACCTCGCCGTTTTCCAGCCAATCCTTGATTTCCGGCTCCCAACTGTCCTCCGCCTTGAGGTAATTGTTGAGGATGTAGGCGTATTCACCGGGGTTCCAGCCGGTGCCGTCCTTGCAGTATTTCTCGATCAAATCGGGGCGCTTGCGGAACCACCAGCAGTATTCGGAGTTATGACCGCTGGACTCGGTGATGTAGTAGCCGAACGCCTTAAACAGCTCGTTTCGCACGATCTCCTCGTTGTAGACCTCCGGACGATTCAACGCCTCGCGCAGACGCGGGTAAGCGTCCTCGCCGCGTACTTTATACTCTAAGTAAAACGCTTGATGGTTGATGCCCGCGCAGGTGTAGGTTACGTCCTTCATGTCCTCACCCAGCCATTGCGAGAGCATCCACGCCGTCCCCTGCACCGAGTGGCACAGACCCGAAACCATCAGTTTGGGGTATTCCCCCTGCATGATCCGGCAGAGCATCGCCATCGGGTTGGTGTAGTTGAGGAAAACGGCATTGGGGCAGTATTTTTCAATGTCCTTGCAGATATCCAGCATCACCGGCGCGGTGCGCAGGAAACGGAAAATGCCGCTCGGTCCGCGCGTGTCGCCGACGTTGATGTCCACGCCGTAGGATTTGGGGATCTCTATGTCGTGACGCCATACCTGCACGCCGCCGTTCAGAATGGTGCAGATGACGCCGTCGGCTCCCTCCAGCGCCTTCGCGCGGTCTGTCGTGGCGACGATCGTTGCGTCTTGGCAGTTGCGGGCGGCTTTGATTTTTTCGGCCGCTCTGCGGACATACTCCAGCCGCCCCTCGTGGATATCCATGAGACAGATGGTCGCGTCGCGAAACGCGTCGAAGGTGAACAGGTCACTTACGAGGTTGCGGGTGAAGCCCATGGAACCGGCGCCGATAAAGGTGATTTTTTTCATTCGGGTTCGTCCTTTCTGTTGTTATTGCTGCTTTATTATGTTTTACTTCGAATAACATATTTACGGTTCTCCGCCATTTTCTTTATACACGATACCGTTTCCGCGGTTGGATTTATAAACTTCATCGCGGTTCCGCAAACATTATCAATCTCTCTTCCATATATTACTTTACGTGATCTTTTGCAGCCGTCAAAGCATCTGTTTACCTTCTCACAAACAACGACATGATTCCAAAGAATCTCTTTTATCCTTTCATCCGCCGAACTGTCCCCGATCGTATTTGAACCGCTGTCATCAGACCAAACAATCCAGCTTTCGGGGTCTGTTTTATCCTCATTGCTAATTAATATATAACATACATATTCATCGTTGTATGTTACTCCCCAATAATATTTGTCTTCCCAATACCCTTTTTCTCTTTTGAACAACATCTCACTCAATCTTAAATATCGAGCAAAATCTAACGCATTTCTCTTCGAATCTCCATCAAGAAGCTCACTGATAATTTTCTCAATTGTTTGTTCCGGCATTACTTTTCTTCTCCAAAACTCATCTCAGTCGTATAGAAATGACTCTTGCAGGTGCTCAGATTGATAAACTCGTAAAACTTCTCCGCCAAATCGTTGGGGCAACTTGTTCCCGCGAAGTTTTTGGCGTCCGTCATCGTTTCAAACGTTGTCGAATCCGCCCATGTATCACCGTCCGCAAGCAAATCAAATGAAATATAACCCTCCTGCTTCGATATGTACCCGTTAACCAGTTCTTCGACCGAAACCAAAAAATCGGGGACGGACACCCCCTTTTTCAGCTTATAGGTATTGAAGAAAACTATCTTTTGCATAGCGCACACCATTTCTATCCAATCCCTATCTCTTGAACCGATTCCCCGTATTTGCGTATACAGTCGCGAATACAACAAGCCCTATTGTCAGTGCGGCAAAGCCAAGCGCGAACCATATCGTGTCGAGTATCCCGCCGACGACGATAAGCGGCATCGTCAGTCCTATGGGCAAGAGGATTCTCCCTAAGAACATACACAGGGCAACGCGGTTATATTTTTTTTTTGCGCCGCCGGCATCATGTTGTATCCGGCGACCATCCACGCCCCGCGCCCAAGAAGCAGGGTGATCGCCATGGCGATAATAGAAAGACTGAATACACAGATGATCACCAACGCGATGATGTCTTCTTGCGTCATGGTAAAACCTCCTAAATCTATTCATAAATTACTTATCCATAGCAATATGACTTCGTATTAACTTTTCAAGTTTGCGATCAAACGTAAAGACTTCAGCAGACTCCATCTCTGCGTATCCAGCTAAAATACAATCAACAAAATCCAATTTATTCTCCGTATATAGCCCCAAACCTTTTATAACAGAATTCTTATGCGGAAGTATACAGCCCGTGTCGTCAAAAAACTTGACTACAACTTTATAAATATCTCGGCGAAGCACATTATATACGCTTTCAAGAACATATACAACCTCACAGAGAACCTCAACCGGAACGACAACAGACTTCTCCATGAAGACTAACTTTGCTTGTTCAAAAAAATCCTCATGATCCGCCAGAACATACCGCAGTATAATATTCGTGTCAACTATTCTCATATTTCTTTTTTACCGCTCGTTCCCAAGCGCCTTTTTCCAAAGGAAATAAACCCGGATTAGCGTATTGACGTAACGCTCCGTATGCTTCACCGGATATTTGCCTTTGGGGTTCATCACCATCGTCAGACAAGATGATAACTTCCACCCTCTTCTTCCGCATAGAATCCGGCAAGTTTAAAAAACCGCTCAGCATTTCGCTGTCCACCGTTTGCCTGAAATAATCCATATATATCCTCCCTACAACCGCACCCAAGCCGGTGAACCATCGCCGATATCGGGGTTCTTGCCGTCCGAAACGGCTTTATTGTAGGCGATCGCTTGCAGCGAGAAGAGAAGCGGGATACCGCGCACACCATAGTTTTGGTATTCGGGTAGCGTTACATTCAATTCCGCGCCGAAAATGTTGTCTTTTTTAGAGGAGATGGTCATGATCTGCGCGCCGCGTTTGGAAAGCTCGTGGAGCAGGACGCCCTGATAAGCGTCGTCAAGCGGGGAGACCACCACGATGGCGAGCGTCCGCTGATCGACTTGACCGATGATGCTGTGACGCACGTCGAGGATGTTGGAGAACACCGTCGGGATGCCGCACATCCGGCCGATCGCAATCATACCCGCCTGCGCTACGCCGGCCAGTTCGCCGTCGGCGATGACCATTATCTTATCCCATGTACCGCTCTGCCCGATCCCCTCCAGCTCCGCCGCATATTTTTGGATGAATTGCTCTTGATTGTCGGCAGCTTTTCGCAGCTCGTCAATCAGCAGCAAATCGCCGGAGAGCAGACCGATGATATAAAGATTCGTTAAGTATATGTTGGTAGCCGAGCGCGTGGCGGTGGCGCTGTCGTCATAAATCCACGGCAGCTCCAGCGAAAGGTCGGACACATCGGACAGCTTTGACCCCTTTTGCGGGCAGACGGAGATTGTCTGCGCGCCGGACTCCTGGCGGTACCGCTGCACCGCCGTCAGCACCTCGGACGTTTGCCCGGAACGGCTGGGAACGATCATCAGAGTGCCGTTCAACATGTCGCGGTAGTATTCGGCGTTGAGCATCAAGTCGCCCGACGCATAGGACATCGTGGTCAGCCCGCCCCGAATCTTCAGCGACAGCTCCGCCGATTTGCACAGCGCGTACATCATGCCGCAGCCGGTGAAGGTAACCGAGAAAAACCCGGAAATCCCAAGGAAATCCTTGATGTTCATTTCCTCGCCCTGCAAGTAAGCGCAGGTTTGCCTGAGCGACATATGCTGAGAAAAAATTTCGTCCTCTGTTTTAAACATTGGTATCCCCCCGGTTTATGAAACGTTACCGCCTATGGGCATGTTGAAATTGCCCGTTCCGGCTCGCGACACCGCGCCAAAGGTGCCTGCTCGCGAGCACTGCGCTCGTTTGCCCGTCAGGCGAACACGCAATTTTCAACACTTCGCTTATATCATACAGCACGGGAGCGGAAATGTCAAACAAAAAGGCGGTCAAAATATGGACAACTTCCGAGTGTCGTGCTATAATGAGTGCCGCTTAACGAAAGGAAGAGATGCCCATGCGGATTGACACAATTTTACTGGACTTGGACGGCACCCTGCTCCCATTCCGGCAGCGGGACTTCGTCGGCGCGTATTTCTCGGAGCTAAAAAAGATGCTCGCCGGAAGAGGGCTGGATGCCGAACTGGGTGAAAAGGCCGTATGGGCGGGAACAAAGGCTATGATGCGAAACGACGGCTCGGTGCCGAACGCGCTGCGTTTTTGGCAGACGTTCGGCGACATGATGGGTTTGGACGGCGAACGGCTTTTAGAGGTCGAACGCGCCTGCGACGCATTTTACTCAAACGAGTTTGACGCCGTGAAAACGGTAATGCGGCCGACCGACATTCCACGCCGCATGATTCGCTCACTTGCCGCGCGGGGTTTCACCGTCGCGCTCGCGACGAACCCGCTCTTCCCCGCCTGCGCCGTTATTACGAGGCTCGCTTGGGTCGGGCTGACGCCGGACGACTTCAGCTTTATATCGGACTACTACAACAGCACCACCTGCAAGCCAAATCTGGATTATTACAGAAGCATTTTGAGCGCTATCGGCAAACAGCCCGAGCAGTGCTTGATGGCCGGAAACAACGTCAACGAAGATATCTGCGCAGGGGCGCTCGGCATCAAAACGTTCCTTGTTAACGATTTTACAGAGACGGATGGCGGGACAGCCGCGCCGGATTACCAAGGTTCCCTCGCCGAATTGGAGGTGTTTTTTGAAACTTCTAGTTGACGGGGGAAAAAATCCGGGTTATACTGGGTTTATACCATAAAACATCCATATAGGAGAGACAATTATGAACATAAACCGCCGAATTGGTTTTACTCTTTCTTCCATTCTACTTATAACCTTTCTCGCCGGCTGCACCGAAGTGTCACCCTCCTCAGACAACACCATAACCCCGCCGGAGGTAAGTCCCTCTCCGGAAACCGAAGAAATGCGGGACATCACGGTGATGGAGTTTGTAAACGAAATGGGTCTCGGCATCAACATCGGCAACACGTTGGAAGCTTGCGGCGACTGGATCGCGGGTGACCTCAGCAACTTCGAAACAGCGTGGGGCAGCCCGATTGTGACGGAGGAAATTTTTGAAGGTTATGCCGCCGCGGGTTTCAAGTCTGTTCGGATCCCGGTGGCGTGGAGCAACTTGATGGAGGAAGACTATACCATCCACGCGCCGCTGATGGATCGGGTGCAGGAATTTGTGGACTGGACATTGAAATACGATTTGACCGCCGTTGTCAACATTCATTGGGACGGCGGCTGGTGGGAAGGCTTTCAAGACGAGCGGTACGACGATTGCATGGCGAAATATAAGTCCATATGGACACAAATCTGCGAGCGCTTCCGCGATTACGGCGATAAGCTGATGTTCGAATCACTGAACGAGGAACTGGCTTTCGATCAGCTTTGGAACCGTTACGGCGGACCGAAGGGCAAAGACGAGGCGTACGGTCTCGCGAACGAAATAAACCAAGCCTTTGTTGACCTTGTGCGCGCCTCCGGCGGAAACAACGAGAAACGGTTCCTGCTGATCGCGGGCTACAGCACCGACGTCGCCCTCACCTGCGACCCGATGTTCGTCATGCCGACCGACCCGCAAAACCGCTGCGCCGTTTCGGTGCATTATTACACCCCCTCCACCTTCGCGATTCTTGAGGAAGACGCGGACTGGGGCAAAGCCCGCGCAAGCTGGGGTACCGACGCCGACATCAAAGAGCTGAACGACAACATGGATTTGATGAAAACCACCTTTGTAGATAAAGGAATCCCGGTAATCGTCGGGGAATACGGCGCTTCACGCGGCAACAAAGAGCCGGACGCCGCGAACCATTACGTCCTATCGGTCTGCCGCGCCGTCTATGAGCGCGGGATGTGTCCGATGCTTTGGGACACCGTCGGCAGCGGCGGCTACGACCGCATTGTTTATGGTTTCCTCGACAAAGAGCTTGGGGACGCGTTTATGGAAATATCCAACAGCACAAATTGACGTAAAAAAAGGCGGTTTACGCTTGCAACCGTTTTACTCTTGTGTTATAATGACTATATAAACATCTTAGGCGCGGAGGGTTTTTGGTGAAAAAGCTCATATCGCTTATATTGGTTTTAGCTCTGACGATCGTTCCCGGCACCGCAGCGCCCGACGCGGGAACTGCCACGGATATGTCTCTCCCTTCTTCCGATTTTCGCGGGACGCCGTATTCCGCGCTTGGCGATGTTCCGGCGGAGCATGTGCCGGACGCGGAGATCGTAATCGATGTAACGGCTTTTACCGCGCCGGAGCAAATGCCGCTCCTAAGCGAGGGTCAGGACGGCAGACCGGACGCCGTGCGTCTGGACGAAGACGGGTTTATTACCTACACTGTCGAAATCCCGCGCGACGGCCGCTACGCTCTGTGGATGGACTTTGTAACGATCCCGGCAGACCAATCCAACGTAGAACTGGCCGTGGAAATTGACGGCGAGCTGCCTTTCCGCGAAGCCGCGGTTTGCATCTTCCGCCGGATGTGGAAGTATGCCGAAACCGAGCGTCGCGAAGACAACAATGGCAATATGCTCCGCCCGACCAGCGCTGAGGAAGAGTATTATATCGGCGGCGCGTATTTTGAGGATAAAGAGGGTCTGTATCCCGACCCGTATGCGTTTTTCTTCTCCGAGGGCATCCACACCGTCACACTGCGCAGCGTCCGCGAACCGATAGGGATCGCGGGGCTTCGCCTTACCCCGCCGCCGGTCGTCCCGACCTATGCCGAGGTCTCGGCGGGATACCCGTCCGGCGCGGAAAACGCGGCGGAACCGATTACCGTTCAGGCGACCGACGCCTATCTCCGCTCCGACCAAGCCCTGCTTCCTGCGACCGACCGCTCCAACCCCAACCTCGATCCGGTCAGCCTGACCAGCATTACATATAACGTCATGGGCGGCGACGCGTGGAGCCTTCCGGGTCAGTCCGTTTCGTGGGTGCTTGACGTGCCGCAGGACGGCTTGTACTCAATCAATTTTGTCTATAAGCAAGACGCCGTATCCTCGCTGCCGGTAACGCGGGCATTGAGGATTGACGGCGAGTTCCCGTTTGACGAGGCGCGCGCGGTGGTCTTCCCCTACTCCTCCGACTGGGAGCGGATGTCCGTTCCCGCAGGAGACACGGAAGAGGCTCTCTTTTGGCTCACCGCCGGAACGCACGAACTGTCGCTGAACGTCACGCTGGGTCCGACGGCCGATATCGCCCGCCGTGTCTCCGAACTTACGACCGCCCTGTCCGACCTCTATACGCAAATCGTCATGATTACCGGTCCGAACCCCGATACAATGCGCGATTACCGCATTGACGAGCGTTTGCCGAACATCATGGGGGATTTTGAAGACTACGCCGCGCGGCTCGACACGATTATCGCGGATATTGAAGAGATCGGCGGCGGGCGCAACGACGCGCTGTCCATCTCCATCCTCGCTTCGCAGCTACACGACTTCGTTCGCGAACCGGACAGCATCCCCGGGCGGATGGCGCGCTTCAAGGACAATGTCATCAACCTTTCCATTTGGGTACTTATGGCGTCGGAAATGCCGCTCGCCCTGTATTCCGTCACGGCTTGCGCCCCTGGAACGGAGTTTGAATCCGTGAAGCCGGGGTTCTTCGCGTCGCTGTGGTTCTCCATCAAGCGCTTTTTCGCCTCGTTCACCACGATGGCCGACGTCGCCGGCGACGTATATGACGAGGATGAGGATCATGTCATCAACGTGTGGGGTTCCTACGGAAAAGACCAAGCCGAAACCCTCAAACGTCTCTGCGACGAAATATTTACCCCGCAAACGGGGATCAAAGTCAACTTCAGCGTCCTAAACAAAGACGAGCAGATGTTCTTCTCCATTGCGTCCAAAACCGGTCCCGATGTCTGCCTGAATGTACTGCGCACGTTCCCGCTTGATTTCGGACTGCGCAACTCCGCCGTCGATTTGGCCGAACTGCCGGGTTACGAGGAATTTGAAAAACTTTTCGCGCCGACGATGATGGAGCCGCTCTCATTCCGCGGCAAAACTTACGGTTTCCCGGTACAGCACACGTTCCCCGTGATGTATGTGCGCACCGATATCTTTGCCGAGCTGGGGCTCGCGATCCCCGAAACGTGGGATGATTTCTACACAGTGTCTAAAGCCCTCGCGGAGCGGAATCTCCAGTTCTCGCCGGGCGGCGACTTGTTTGCGTTTTTTCTTTTGCAAAACGGAGGGCAGTATTTCAACGAAGACCTGACGGCGAGCGTCTTGGATTCGCCGCTGGCAATCGCCGCGATGACAGAGGCTACCGATGTCTTTACTCTGCACGGCGCGCCGCTGGTCTCCAGCTTCTTCGACCGCTTCCGCACCGGCGAAATGCCGATCGGCATCGCCGACAACACTCTCTTTACAAATCTCCACTACGGCGCGCTGGAAATCAAGGATAGCTGGGCGATGTACCCCGTTCCCGGGACACTGAAGCCCGACGGTACGGTCGACCATACCATCGTGTCCAGCACGGGTGTTGGGCTGACCTCCTCCGGCTTCATTACCAACTCGCGCCCGGAGCGTCAGGATGACGCTTGGGAGTTTGTGCAATGGTTTATGTCGGTTGACGCGCAGTCGCGCTTATGCCGGGAGATGGAGGCCATTTTCGGTACGATCGGGCGGGTTTACACCGCGACTGTCCCTTCCCTGCTTGCGTTGCCGTGGACGAAAAACGCGCTGGGTACCTTGACCGTATCCCTCGGTAACCTCCGCGAGGTACCGGGTGTACCGGGAGCGTACTTTTTTGGGCGGCACTTGGATAACGCCAAAAACGAAATTGTCTTGATGGGCGAGACGCCGCGCACCGCAATGGAAAAATACATAGAAATGATCAATCAAGAAATCACATGGAAATACGAAGAACTGGGACTTAACGAATAATCCTGTAGGTGTGCGCATTGCGCGTCCGCGCAAACGGACAACATACACGTAGAGGCGATTCACGAATCGCCCGTGTAAAAGCAGAGGGGGATTCGGGTTGGTTAAAAGAATCGAGCGGGACACGGCGCGTGTGACGCTGCTACATAAAATCAGGCGCAGCGGCGCGTCATACGCGATGGTGGCGCCGTTTATGCTGCTTTTCATTGTCTTTATGGTAGTACCGGTCTTTACAGCCGTGATTTACAGCTTTTCCAGCTACAACGTGATGGAACCGCCCCGTTTCTTCTCCTTCCGCCACCTTTTTGATAACTATCTTCGCCTCTTCCTCGACGACGAGGTTTTCATAATTTCCCTCAAAAACACCATGATGTTCGCCGTTATCACGGGACCGATCAGTTACGTCGCCTGCTTGCTGATCGCGTGGTTCGTAAACGACCTCAAGCCGCGGATGCGTGCCATCGCCACCCTGTTCTTCTACGCGCCGTCGCTTTCGTTCAACGTGTATTTCATGTGGAAATACATCTTCGCTTCCGACGCCAACGGCTTCTTAAACAGCACCCTAATGCGTCTCGGCTTTATTTCCGACGCGTTCCCGTTTCTCAACGACACCCGCACGACGCTGCTTGTGGTGATTATCGTGCAGCTTTGGATGTCGCTCGGCACGGCGTTCCTCGCGTTCATCGCGGGTTTGCAGGGTATCGACCGCAGCCTGTACGAAGCGGGGATGATTGACGGCGTTAAGAACCGCTGGCAGGAACTTTATCACATCACTCTGCCCTCGATGAAGGAGCAGCTGCTGTTCGGTGCCGTCATGCAGATTACCGGCTCGTTCGCCGTCGGCGCGATCAGCGCCGAGATCGTCGGCAGACCCTCGCCTCTATATTCGGCGCACACGCTGACGATGCACATGGAGGACGTGGCGCTGACACCGCGCTTTGAGATGGGTTACGCCTGCGCAATCGCCGTCGTGCTGTTCACTATCACGCTTACAATCAACCAGCTGGTTCGCTATATCCTGAACAGGAAAGGGTAGGCGTTATGACGATTATACGCAGGATTCGCTACAAAAAGGTCGGACGCAAAGCGACGCGCAGCCGTATGGGTAATGCGTTTGTCGTGTTTTTCCTTGTGTTGCTCGCGGCGTTCATGTCGTTCCCGATGATTTACACCATCAACATGGCATTCAAGCCGATGGGCGAGCTGCTAAAATACCCGCCCGATTTCTTTGTGCAGAACCCGACCATGCAAAACTTTTCAAACCTATCCAACGCCATCTCCAATTCCACCGTGCCGTTTACCCGCTACTTCTTCAACAGCTTCCTCGTTACCGGTATCGGCACGGCGCTGCATGTCCTGATGGCGTCGCTCGCGGCCTTTCCGCTGGCGAAGCATAAGTTCCCCGGACGCAATTTCCTCTTCTCACTCGTTGTAATATCCCTAATGTTCTCGACGACGGTGCTGCAAGTGCCGCAGTATCTGCAAATCCATTCGTTCGGCTGGTTGGACACTTACCAAGCCATCATCATCCCGATGCTCGTTAATACGTTAGGATTGTATCTGATGAAGCAGTTTATGGAGCAGATTAACGACGCCGTTTTGGAAGCCGCGCGGATTGACGGCGCGGGCGAATTCAAGACATGGTGGTATATCGTCATGCCCGCGGTCAAACCCGCGTATCTGACTCTGACCGTCTTCGCTTTCAAGGACTTTTGGAACAACATCGGCCCGGTGATGATGTACATATCCTCGGAGAACAAAAAGACGCTGCCGCTGGCGCTGACGAACATCATGCAGGGCGGTCTCGCCCGCCTCGGCTCGACGGCTGTTGTGGGCTTGATTCTGATGATACCGCCGATCGTGATTTTCCTCGCGACGCAGTCAAACGTCATCGAGACAATGAAATCCAGCGGGATGAAAGACTGACGAACAATTGTCAATGGATAATGGACAATTGACAATTAAGACGATAAGGGACAGGAGTGAGACACATGAAGAAGTTTGTCAAGACACTTATTGGTGTCGTGATAACATTGTCCATTGTCAATTATCCACTGTCAATTGGAGCAACGTCTCCCTACGCGTCCTACAACTACGAGCGCGGAACCGAGTTATACCCTACCCTGCCCTCCGTGCTGCCCGAAAAGGTATACACCGGCGTCGATTTGGGCGCGGGATCGCTGCGGAACCCGCGTGACTTCCGCTTCGGGCTGGACGGACTGGCTTACATCGCAGATACCGGCAACCACCGCGTACTCGTGTTAGACGAAGAATTGAATCTGCTGCGCGTGATTGACGGCTTTGACAACGGCTCAGAATGGGACACCTTTTCTTCGCCGGAGGGCATCTTCGCCGAAGCGGACGGTACCCTTTACATTGCCGATACGCAAAACAGCCGGATTGTCGTGCTGGACGGCGAAGGGGTCCTGAAAACCTTGATGGACGACATCGTGCTGACCGGCTCGTCTCTCACCTTCCGCCCGCAAAAGGTTGGGGTGGACGACGCGGGGCGGCTGTATGTCGTTTCGGGCGGCTCGACCGACGGATTGATTCAGCTTGACGATGAGGGAAACTTTATCCGCTTCTTCGGCTCCAACCGCGTAACGCCCAACCCGATAGAGGTTATTTACCGCATGTTCCTGACCCGCGCTCAACGGCAGTCGCGGGAGCAGTTTGTTCCTACCGAGGTCAGTAACCTCCACATTGACGCCGACGGCTTCGTTTACGTTACGACGCGTAATGTCACGACAGGACAGGTACGGCGTCTCAACGCAAAAGGCGACGACGTCCTCAAGCATGACGGCTGGGGCGCGGACGCCTACGGCGATTTAACCTCCACATCGCGCAATTATAACCGCACCACGCAGTTTATGGCCGTCACCGCCGACGCCGACGAGAACATATACGCCCTCGATAACGCCAGCGGCAAGGTTTTCGTCTATGACAGCTACGGCTGGCTGTTGTTTATCTTCGGCGGAAAGGGCGAACAGGCGGGTTTGTTTGCCGATCCGCACGCCATCGCGGAGCGGGACGGCATGGTGTACGTTTTGGACGCGGGGCGCGGCGTTCTCACGGTCTTCCGCCCGACCGCCTACGGCGAGAAGATTCTGATTGCGAACCGCCTGTATATGCAGGGTGAATTTGAGCAGAGCTTAGAGCATTGGGAAGAGGTTGCGCGGCTGGACGCGAACCACCGCTTCGCGTGGGCAGCCATCGGTCATGCGTATTACGGGCGCAAGGATTATGATACGGCGATGACCTACTACCGGCTCGGCGACAGTCGCGGCGGCTACTCCGACGCCTTCGGCGGACTGCGTGACGCATGGCTGCGCGACAGCTTTGTTTGGCTGATACTGGGGATCGCCGTACTGGCTGTCGGCTGGGTCGTGTTTACGAAAATTAGGAGACGGAAGTCAAATCCCTCGTAGAGCGCGACGCCGATCCCACATCTCTGTAGGGGACGATTCAAAATCGTCCCGCCGCTCTTAATTTCCAACATACTTGCTACGGGCGATTAAGAATCGCCCCTACATCCCACCATAAATGAGAGGAGGTATGCTTGTGCTGGAGACCGCGAGATACACGTTTTATATCCTCTTCCACCCGATTGACGGGTTTTGGGAGCTGAAACACCATAAAGAAAAGTCGTTCGGCGCGGCGAACCTCATTTTGGCGCTACTGTGCCTGATGAGCGTAGTGCAGGCGCAGTTCGAAAGCTACCACTACGGCGTACTCGACCGCGAGAACAACAATATCCTGCTCAATATCACAAGCTATGTCTTGCCGCTTGTGGCGTGGACTGTTCTCAACTGGGCGCTGTCCACCCTGCTGGAGGGTAAGGCGACGATGAAGCAGATTTGGGTGCAGAGCGTCTTCTCCCTGACACCGCTGCTGCTGTCGATGCCGGTTCTGCTCATCTTCTCCTACGCCATGACGCGCGGCGAAATGCCTTTCTATGTGATCATCCAAACCATCGCCGTGCTGTGGTGCGTTTTCCTCTTCCTTTTCGGCAACATGACAATACAAGACTACACCATGTCCAAGACAGTGCTGATGACGCTGTTTACCTTCCTCGGCATTGCTGCGGCGATATTTATCGGGATTATTTTGTTCTCCACCTTCCAGCAGCTTGTGAGCTTCATCTCGACGATGATTACGGAATTTAGGTATATGTAGATCATATGCGGGGCGATTCATGATCGCCCAAACGGAACGTACGACGGGCGATTGCGAGTCGCAGGATTTCGGGGGTGACCTTTTGCGGAGACTTTGCTTTATTCTATTGGCGTTTTTAATTTTACTGGCGGGTTGTTCCGACCCGGCGGCTGTATTTACCGCGCCGGAACGAGCCGCTGCCGTAAGCGGTACGCCGCTTGCCGTAACCGAACGCACCCTCGCCGCCGACAACGGAAGATACGCGCTTTTGATCGACCCCGAAACCACCTCGTTTGAAATTATCGGTCACAGCGAAACCATGTCCCTGAGCAGATCGATCACATACAGAAGCCTGCCGGAGCATTACAACGACACCGAATGGGTGGACGAGATGCTGCAAAAGAACGTGGCGTCGCTCCTAACCGTTACCTTCCTCGATCCGTCGTATGCGCCGCAGGTGGTTCCGAGCTTCGGCAACAGCACCGTTGCTTATGAAACCATCCCGGACGGCGTTCGGATGGTGTTCCGTTTTGAAACGCAGAAAGTTACCGTTCCGCTGGATCTCACGCTGAACGAGGACGGGTTTACCGCTTCGGTCGCGCCGGACGGCGTTGTGGAGGACGGCGAGTATCTGGTCAATCAGATTATGCTGCTCCCCTACTTTAACAGCGGCTCGCCGGACGACGAAGGGTTCCTGTTCTACCCGGACGGTTCGGGAGCGGTATCCGACTACAAGAAAGACTACAACAACACAGCCGACATCACCTTCCCCGTCTACGGTTTCGACCGCGGTATCGGCTCGGTGGAGATAATTACGCAGGCGCAGGGCTACCGTATGCCGGTCTTCGGCGCAAAGACGAACACCACGGCGTACCTTGCCGTCATTGAGGACGCGGGCGCGTTTATCTCTTCGGTTCAAACCGGTGTCCGCCGCAACAACAACCGTTACTTCAAAAACGCCGCCGTCTTCACCTATCGCGACGTGGGCAGGGTTTATCTCCGCGATAACGAGACGACCGTCAACACCAGTTATACCATCCCCTCGCCTGTCACGGCGACCGAGATGCTGTCGGTACGGTATCTTCTGACGGACGGTGTCGGCATTGACTACGTTTGGATGGCGCAGGCATACCAGCAATACTTAGAGGCGCGCGGCGTGTTCGCCGATCGTTCCGGCACTGCCAACAGCGCTCACCTTACGCTGACCGGCGCGCTGGTCAAGCCCTCCTCCTTCCTCGGTGTTCCGATGAACCGCGAAATCAAACTGACGACCTTTGAGGAAGCCGCCGAAATCTTGGACACGCTACATGGCGCGGGATTCCGCGAACTGTCGGTTCTGTATCAAGGCGCTCATAAAGGCGGCTACCATTCTCAGTGGACGCGTGACTTTTCCTTCAACGGCGCGCTCGGCGGTCAAAAAGGCTGGGATACCTTGGTGAGCGGCGCTTCGGATACCTTCTTCCTCAATGGCGAGTTGCTGCAGGTTTTCAAAGAAGGCGCTGGCTTTTCGTCCTCCCGCGACGCCGCGCGTACAACCGGCAACGGCATCAATTTCCAATACCCCTACTTTATGCTGGACGGCACGCGCAACGGCGACGCGGACGGTTGGTATCTGTCTGCTCCTTCTAAATGGGAGGAAGCGTTTTCCCGCTTCTCTCCCGCAGAAAACCTTGCGCTGGAAGACGCGGGTTCGCTGATATATTCCGATTATGAGCAAAACAACCCCATCTTCCGCGACCAAACGGGGCAGATGCTGACAGACGCCATGCGCGGATTAGCGCCGGACGGCTTGTTCGCGCTTACCTACGGTAACGCCTATACATGGGGTATCGCCGACACCCTGTACAATGTGCCGCTCGGCGCGTCCGGTTACTTCCTGCAAAGCGATGAAATCCCGTTTTACCAACTCGTGACGCATGGATATATAGAGTATTCCGGCGATCCGCAAAACCTGCATCCCGATAAGCAGCGTTCCTTCCTTCGTTCGGTGGAATACGGCGCGCTGCCGCATTACTCGGGTATATACGCGCCGTCTTCGGAGCTGACCCGCTCGGTGCTAGCGTGGTTATTCTCCGCCTGCTATACTGACTGGCTCCCCGACGCGTCGGCGCAAGCCGCGCAGGTGGGTGACTTGTTCGAAAAAATCGCCGGGCAGAAGATGACGAACCACCGAACGGTTTCCGAAAACGTTTTTGAAACCGTTTACGAAAACAACGTGACAGTGACGGTGGATTACAACGAGCTGACGTTCAGCGTTTCGTGATTTCGCAACTCCGTAGGGGACGGTCTCCCGGACGTCCCGTCAGTTAATTTTTGTAAATAGGTTCGGCGGGACGCCGAGGATGGCGTCCCCTACAACGCCAAGAGCCGGAGGCAGAAAAACCATGCAATTGACAAAAAGACGCAGGCGCCGCAGTGCGTTGGAGCGCCGTAAGGCGCTGACAGGCAGAATCTTTTGCTACTTTTGGGTGGTGGGGTTTCTGCTGTTTGTCGCCGTGCCTCTGGTGCAATCAATTCAATATGCCTTCTCGCGGGTGGACATCTCGATGGGCAGCGTCACGCTCAATCCGATCGGTTGGCGCAACTTCCTAACGGCGTTCACCACCGACGCCGAGTTTCTGCCGCTGCTGTTCGATTCTCTGACGGTTATTCTTATCGACGTACTGCTGGTCACCTTCTTCTCCCTCTTTGTCGCCGTGATGCTGAACCGCAAGTTCCGCGGACGCGCACTGCTCCGCGCCGTCTTCTTCCTGCCGGTTATCATCACGTCGGGCGCGCTGATTTTCGTGATGCAGAGCGACGTTTCGGCACAGTTCGCGGGGCAAGCCGGACAGGCGGGAATGCCGATGCTCCAAACGGTGGATTTCAAGCAAACGTTGCTGACCTTAACCAACAACAACCCGGCCGTCGTGGTGCTGACCGACGCCATTGACCGCGTCTACCAAATCATCTGGAAGTCCGGCGTACAGATTCTGCTGTTCATTGCGGGTCTTCAAGCCATCTCCCCAGCGCTGTACGAGAGCGCCGAAGTGGAAGGCTCCACCGGCTGGGAATCCTTTTGGAAGATCACTCTGCCGATGATCTCACCGATCATTGTCATCAATCTTATTTACACCATCATCGACTCTTTCACCGACTACAGCAACACCCTCTTGCGCTACATACAGGACGTCGCATTCGGCACGACCTTGGATTACGGCTATTCCGCCGCACTGGCATGGATTTTCTTCGGCGTTATCAGCGCGGTGCTGGCGCTCACAGTAGGTATCCTATCCAGAAGGGTGTTTTACATGAATGATTAACTCGGTTTCGCAAGCCGGAGCGGGGGTTTATTAGAGTGACACAGGTAAAAAACTTATTCAAACACACAACAAAAGCTTCGGCTGTCAGACGCTCCAAACGGATCATCTACGGCTTATTTTTCGCCGCGCTCTTTTGCGGGATCGGCTACATCCTCGTGTACCCGCTGATCTATATATTTACAACCGCGATTAAGTCTCCGGGCGACATGCTGGACATGACTACCGTTTGGATTGCGAAGTCCCCCACCTTGCAAAACTTTGCTGACGCTTGGGGGTACATCGATTACCCGAACGCCTTAGCCAGCACCGTAACAATCGCTGTCGGCGTGACGGCGCTGAACCTCGCTGCTTGTTCGACGATCGGATACGGCTTCGCGCGCTTCAAGTTCCGCGAGCGCGGGCTGCTGTTCGCGCTGGTGATTTTTACGCTGATCGTGCCGCCGCAGGTCATCAACCTGCCGCAGTATATCCTCTATCGTAACTTCGATGTTTTAGGTATTCTCAAAGCGATGCTGGGCGGTACGCTGAATCTCCGAAGCACTTACGCGCCGTTCTTCCTTCCCGCGATATTCGGGCAGGGGTTGAAAAGTGGTCTGTTTATCTATATTTTCCGCCAATTCTATCGCGGTATGCCGACCGAGCTGGAAGAAGCCGGTTATATAGACGGCTGCGGAACGGTGAAAACATATCTGCGTATCATGTTACCAAACGCCATACCCGCGTTTATCACGGTGGGGCTTCTCTCGTTCGTGTGGCACTGGAATGACGTGTTCGGGCAGGCGCAATACCTTGACGAGTTCCGCCCTACCCTTTCGATGAAACTGGTGGGTATTGTGGGTTACATCACCAAATCGTCGGTTGTAAGCGATCTGTCTTATGTCACGCCGACCAAGTACGCCGGTGTCGCGCTGGTGATTTTACCGCTGATCGTGGTGTACCTAATCGGGCAGAAATTCTTTGTACAGAGCATTGAGCGAAGCGGGATTGTCGGCTAAATGAGCGCCATCAACACTGCGGATAGTTTTGTAGGTAACGGTACATCCGTGGGTGCATAAAGCACCCCTGTAATAACAAGTAAATAAATAGGAGGGAAATCGCATGAGATCACGCAGATTTCTGACGTTGGCGCTGGCGGCCTTACTGCTTGCAGGGTTGCTCGCGGGCTGCAACGTCAATGTAAACAACGGAGACGACACAACTCCCGGCGAAGAGGGCGGCGAACCGTCGCCGCTGCCCGAGGGCAACACCGACCAAGTCAACAACAACCCGGATGGCAATGTTATGGGCGGTGACGTGGAAGGCCCGAAAAACGAAGGTCTTCCGTCCGACGCGAAGTACCAAAAAGACATCGTGATCGAACCCGGCAAATACGAAGGAAAAGAACTCATTATGTGGACCTGGTGGGACATGGGTGAGGAAGACGAGGAGAGCATCGCGCGTTTTGAGGAAGCCACAGGCTGCAAAATCACGTATGTGAACAAGCAATTTGAAACCTACAGCTCTGACCTTGTCAAAGCCGTCGCGACCGGCGACGGACCCGACATTTGCTACTTCGGCTCGGAAGCGATTCCGGCTTATGTAACAAAGGGGTATCTTACCCCCGTTTCCGACTACCTTGATATGAGTAAGGTAACCTTCGAGACCAGCCAATCCATCGCCGATTATTTCACGTTTAACGGTAAGCTCTATGTCGTGCCGGATATCGGTCCGAGTTCCAGCAAGCTCTATTTCCGTAAAGACCTGTTTGCGAACGCTTCGGTCGACAATCCGTATGACCTCTGGAAAGCGGGCAACTGGACATGGGATGAGTTCGTGCGGATCGGTCAGGAAGTCCAAAGTGACACGGACGGAGACGGCGAAAATGACATTTGGGGTTACTACTCTTGGCAGCAGGAGCAAATTCTGTACAGCAACGGCGCGAACTATGTGCAATGGGTAGACGGAAACCCGGTGGAAGGGTTGTCCGATCCCAAAGCGATTCGCGCACTGGAATGGGATCGTTCCCTTAACGACCAGTACGGTATTGTCGCTCCGTATGACCCCGACCTCGATCCCACAGCCATGTTGGTTGCCGGCAGGATTGCCATGATGTACTGGGGCGACTGGCTTCTGTATGGCGATGAAGGACTTCGCGGAGTATTAGGCGACAATCTCGGTATCGCACCGTTCCCGAAGGGTCCCGATGCCACCGAACCGTTCGGCGACGCTGCTGCCGCAACCGCCGAAGGGATTGCCGCTTCGGCAAAAGAGCCGGAACTGGCAGCTCTCTATTTGCTGTATAAGCGTCTTCCTGCGGATGAGACAGAAGAAGCGGAGGAGCAAACCAAAGCGGAAGCTGACCGTATCCGTGATTTCGGTTCCCTTGAAGTGTATGAAATGTGCCTGGAGATGGCGAATTACGCGACAATCAACCCCTGTTTCGGTTTTACCGGACTTGAGAATATTGTCACCACAATTCGTGACAATGCGACCATGACTCCGGCGCAAGCGGTTGAAGCCTACAAAGCGGCCGCGCAAACTATGATTGGCCGGACATGGAATCCGGACGAATAGGAGGAGTTATCATGAAAAAACTAATCGCTGCGGTTCTGTGCGTTCTGCTATTATCGGCATTGCTCGCCGTTCCCGCCTTTGCGTTCCCGCCCATGCGCAACCCTGTCAACCCCGACACATATACAACGGACGGAACGGAGGGAACCGTAGGTTTCAATTTCAAAGATTCCGGCGGCGCATGGGTCAACATTCTCAATGAGTGGGGCAGCGCTATTTACATGGAGTTTTCCCCCGACGAGGGCGCGCAGTCATTTGTTCTGACCTTTGAAGTCAGCGGTTATGACGGCGGCGAAGAGGGTTACCGTGCCATGCCCGGCTTTGCCGTGAACGGCTGGGGTGTGCAGATGTGGTCTCTTGATATCGGCGGCGAAGACGCCGTAAGCTGGGAAGAAGTCTATGGCGAGAAGTTTAACTACTATATCAACGGCGACGGTTTCTATCAGATGCTTATTCCCGTCCGCGCCGCGATCGTCCACACGTACGCGGTGGAAGAAGACGCTCTTTTGTCCATCGACGACATTCAAGTGTTGGAACTTGGTATCTATGGCATGGCTGAGGATTCGACGACAAAGGTCAGGATTGTTGATTTGGTTGAATCATCCGCGATTGTGTCCTTTGAGGAAGCACAGCGCGCGATAGACGCGGTGCCGCTGACCGAACAGCCTCTGCCTCCGGCGGAACCATCCCCGACACCCGAGGAACCCTCACCCACTCCGGAAGAACCGTCTCCGACACCGGAGGAGCCGTCCCCCACTCCGGAAGAACCGTCGGAGCCGTCTCCCGCCGAACCCGAAGTACCCTCCCCCGAAGCACCTTCCCCCTCCCCTGCTGAGAGTGAAGGCGGTACGAGCATTTGGGTCTGGGCAGGTATCGGTGCCGCTGTCCTGATTGTTTTGGTCGTTGTCGTCGTCTTCGCAACACGTAAGAAAAAGTAAAATATCGCGATACAACGCTATGCCTGCAAACCAGCCCGCCGGAATCCGGCGGGCTGGTTTTATGTTTGCATGTATTCTATCCGTCTTTCTTGATTCGTTCCACCAATTCCGCGATAGACTGGTCGGCGGTGTCGTAGGGTACCTGACAGGTACCTACCTGCCGGTGACCTCCGCCGTTGTACTCCAGCAGCAGCGACCCGACATTGGTGTTGGAGGTGCGGTTGATGACGCTGTGACCCACCGCAATGGCAACGTTCAACTTCGCGCGCCCGTCCACGATCCAAAGCGATATGTTCTGCTCCGGGAAGAGGCAATATACAAGGAATCGGTTGCCTGTGTAAATCGTCTCTAAACCGCGCAGGTCGCTGATGATTACATTTCCGTCGGTGCGGGTTTGCGCCAGCACCATCTCCCGAAACTTTTCGTTTTGCTCTCTATACAGCACAATACGTTCCGCAACATCGGGGTCGCTCAGAATTTCGTCGATGCTTTTTGTACGGCAAGCGTCGATTAACTTCGCCATCAGGTCGTAGTTGCTGATACGGAACTCGCGGAAGCGTCCAAGCCCGGTGCGCGGATCCATCAAAAAGCCCAGCAACACCCACCCGCTCGGTTCTAAAATTTCTTCGGGTCTCAGCTTCGCGGCGTCCACCTTATCAACGGCGATCACCATCTCCTCCATATGCGCAAGACGCGCTTTTCCTCCGTAATACTCGTAAATAACCCGCGCCGCGCTGTCCTCCACGCGGCTTTCGCCTTCAAAGGTGATGTTCCCCATTGTTTTGATGCGTTCATGCTCGCTGGTGTGATGGTCGAACCATAAGCCGCAACCGGGTACATAGGGGATATTTGCCAGCACGTCTTGATCGCTAACTTCCACAAGCCCGTCTTGTATGTCTTTTGGATGCACAAACTTCCAATGGTCTATGACACCCAGCTCTTTCAATAATGCGCCGCACGCAAGTCCGTCAAAATCCGATCGTGTGAGCAGCCTCATTTGTTTCCTCCAAAAGTTTATAGGTTTTCAGACGCCTCGGAGAACGCGGCGTTTTGAACAACCGTATGCGATTGTAATAAAACCTCTTCCGGTTTCATGCGTTCACTTATTCGTCGTCTTCTTCGATCCTCTTGGTCTCCTCGATGATCTTCTGCTGTACGTTCGCGGGGGTCTCCTCGTAACGCTCAAACTTAAGCGAGAAGGAACCGCGCCCCTGCGTCATGGAACGCAGGTCAATCGCGTAGGAGTTCATCTCGGCCATCGGAACCTCGGCTTCTACGATCTGACCGCCGTCTTCGTCCGGGTTCATCCCCATCACGCGCCCCCGGCGCTTGTTGAGGTCGCCGATAATGTCGCCCATATACGAATCGGGGATGAAAACCTTCAGCGCGCCGACCGGCTCCAGCAGGACGGGGTTCGCGAGCGGCAGACCCGCCTTATACGCCAGTCTGGCGGCGAGCTTGAACGCCATTTCCGACGAGTCGACATCGTGGTATGAACCGTCCACCAGCGTCGCTTTGAGGAACACGACGGGGTACCCCGCCAAAACGCCGTGGATGATGCTGTCGCGCAAGCCCTTTTCGACGGCGGGATGGAAGTTCTTCGGAACCGAACCGCCAAAAATTTTCTCTTCAAAGACAAGGTCTTCCACCTCGCCCGGCTCAAACTCCATGATGACGCGGCCGAACTGCCCGTGACCGCCCGATTGCTTCTTATGTTTACCCTCAATGCCGGTGACTTTCTTACGAATCTTTTCGCGGTAGGCAACCCGCGGCTCCTCGGTTTCGACTTCGACGCCGTAGCGGCTTTTCAGGCGCTGGCAGAGGACGTCGAGATGGATATCGCCCTGCCCGGTCACGACGAACTGTTTTGTTTCGGCATCGTTCTTTACGGTATATGTGAGGTCTTCCTCGCTCATGCGTGTGAGACCGGTAGCGATCTTCTCCTCGCCGCCCTTGGTTTTAGGCGCGAACGCCAGCGCGTAGCAAGGTTCCGGGAAGGCAATCCCCTTCAACGTTACGGCGGTACCCTGCGCGGAGAGGGTGTCGCCCGTCTTGGTGTCGGTCAGTTTAGAAACGGCGCCGATGTCGCCGCATTTCAGCTCCTTGACCTCGGTATTCTTTTTCCCTTTGACAACAAAGAGGTGCGCGAGCTTCTCGGAACCGCCGCTGCGGCTGTTTTGCAATGTCATGTCGGATGTAACCGTGCCGGAGACGACCTTGAAGAAGGAGAATTTGCCGTATTGGTCGATCAGTGTTTTGAAGACGAACAGCACCGGCGGCGCGGCGGGGTCTTGCTTATACGGCTTGCCGTCGGCGGTCAGCTCGTCTCCGGTTTCACCGGGGGCGGGCGCGTAGTCCGCGATACCTTGTAACATTAAATCCGTACCCAGCCCCGTCATGGCGCAGCCGCAGAACACCGGCGTGACCGAGCCGGAAAGGACGCCGGCGCGGATGCCCTTTTGCAACTCCTCGGCGGTAAACGGCTCCTCCGCGAAGAATTTATCCATCAGCGCCTCATCGGTTTCGGCGACGTTCTCGGAAAGTACCGCGAGGTACTCCTGAACGGTATCGGCCATATCGGCGGGTACGGGAATCTCGCTCGCTTTACCGCCGCTGATTGTGTACGCCTTACCCGTTACGATGTTGATGAGCGCCGAGACCTTGTCGCCCGCGCTCGCGGGAATCACAACGGGGCAGACAGAGACGCCGAACGTATTGCGCAGGGCTTCATAGGTACCCGAAAAGTTCGCGTTTTCCTCATCAACCTTCGAGATATAGATCATTTTAGGTTTATTCTTACAGTATTTCCACGCCTTTTCGGTGCCGACGCCGACACCGTTCTTCGCGCCGACCACAATCACGCCCGTATCGACGACCCGCAACGCTTCCAGCACCTCGCCGGTGAAGTCGAAGTAGCCGGGGGTGTCAATGATGTTGAACTTGTTGCCGCTGTATTCGATTGGCAGCGGCGTCGCCGCGATGCTGATCTTGCGCCGGATCTCCTCTGGGTCGAAGTCGCTGACGGTGTTGCCGTCCGTGACCTTCCCCAAACGGTCGGAGCCGCCGGTAACAAACAGCATACTCTCTGCCAGTGAGGTTTTGCCTTCCCCGCCATGCCCCAGCAAACATAAATTGCGGATGCCCATACGGTTTCTCTCCTGTTCCCGCCCGGCGTTCACCGGACGCTTTCATTTCGGCGCGGCGCTGTCACGTCCGCGAATTGTTCCATTTTTTTATTATATATGATGAGGGAGGAAAAAACAAGGTTTTTTTTCGGATTCGGAGCGTCGTGGCGGGTATTTTGAAACGTCGCGGAGACGATTGCCCGATCGTCCCGTTAATACCCCCCGGCGGCGTTGCCGCCACCCCCTTCGAATCGAATGGGGCTACGATTGGACGAGGTAGGGGCGGTCGTCCCCGACCGCCCGTGAGAGCTATGCGATGTATGAATCTTGCGGGCGACCGAGGACGGTCGCCCCTACGTCAACATTGAATGCGATTATGCCACTCACGGTATGCCATTCCCGGGGTATGTATTTTGCTTGCATTCGCGGAAATAATTTGGTATAATACCCCCGCGAAGGAGGCGGCTATGGGCGGACTGAAACGCGTTTTGTCTCCGGGAAACCAAATGTTTTTTGTGCTTCTGGTCGTTTTCGCGGGCGGGACGGCTTATTTCAGCATACCCGTCGCTGCGGCGGAGGGCGTGCTGATTGTGTTAGCGGCGCTTATTTACCGCCGCCAGATTGTCCGGCGGCGTGCCGACATCGTGCGGTATATCGAGCAGATCACCACCCACTTGGACACCGCCGACAGTGTGGTTCACTGCCCCATCCCGATGCTGATCCTCCGTGTTTCGACCGGCGAGATGATTTGGGCGAACGACGGTTTTATGGGCATATCCGGCATGAAGGAGCGGCTCTTCAGCCAGCGCATCGGGGATTTTTTACCCGGCCTTGACCTCAAATGGCTGGGGAAGGAAGGCTCCACGTCGGAAACCACGCTGCGCGAACGGCGTTACACTGTCTGCGGCAGCATGATCCGGCAAGCCGACCGCAAAGACCTGCTCGCCGCGCTGTATTTCGTGGACATCACCGAGCTGACCGAACTGCGGCGGGAGTACCGCCTTTCCCGCCCGGTCGTAATGATGATCATGCTTGACAACTATGAGGAATGCGTGAAGAACCTCACCGATTCGCAAAAATCCAACATGCAGGCCGCCGCCGACGAAAAAATATCGGAATGGGCGGCTCCGCTGGACGGTATCCTGCGGAAGCTCGACCGCGACAAGTATTTACTCGTTGTGGAGGAGCGGGAGCTTGCGGGGTTGATCGAACGGCGTTTCTCCGTCTTAAACAGCATCCGCTCGGTAACGGGCGCGGCGAACCTTCCCGTGACACTCTCGATCGGCGTCGGGCGGGACGGCAGCACGCCGAGCGAATCCTTTTCCTTCGCCCAGCTTGCCATTGATATGGCGCTCAGCCGCGGCGGTGACCAAGCGGTGGTGAAGAACCGTTTTTCGTTTGACTATTACGGCGGCCGTTCCAAAGAGATTGAGGTGCGCACCAAGGTCAAAAGCCGCGTCGTCGCGGCAAGCCTGTCCAACTTCATCTCGGACAGCTCCCTCGTTTTGGTTATGGGACACGCCTACAGCGACATAGACTCGCTGGGCGCGGCGACCGGCGTCGTCTGTATGGCGCGTAAGCGCGGCAAGCGTGTGCACATCGTCATCGACGAAAAGAAGACGATGGCGGGGGCGCTCTTACAAAAAATGAAGGCGCAGGATTCGTATGTTGGTGTTTTTATCGATCCGCAGACAGCAATGATACTCGCTGACAACAAGACTCTGCTGGTGGTGGTGGATTGCAGCCGCCCGGAGCTTGTCGAGTCGGAGCAGCTGTTGAAATCCATGAACCGCGTCGCCGTCGTCGACCATCACAGGCGCTCGTCGGACTATATCGAAAACGCCGTGCTGCTGATGCACGAGCCGTCGGCTTCCTCCGCCTGTGAGCTTGTCTGCGAGCTGGCGCAGTATATCTGCCAGCCGAGCGACATCCTTCGCTGCGAAGCCGAGGCGATGATGGCCGGTATCGTACTGGACACGAAAGGGTTTACCCTGCAAACCGGCATGAACACCTTTGAGGCCGCCGCGTTTTTGCGCGGTGCCGGAGCCGACCCGGTGGAGATCAAGAAGATTTTCCAAAATGATATGCGTTCCTCTTTGGAACGTTATGAGCTGGTGACGAGCGCGCGTATCGTGCGCGAGGGGATCACGGTCGCGTTTACCGAAACCGAAACCGACCGCGCCGTCGCGTCGCAGGCCGCCGACGAAATGCTGAACATCGCGGGGATTGACGCCTCGTTCGTCGTGTTTCCGTTTGGCGGGGAAACGGCCATATCGGGACGCAGCTTAGGCGGTATCAACGTGCAGATGATTTTGGAACGGCTCGGCGGCGGCGGACACCGCACGGTGGCGGGCGCGCAGCTTAAGGATACGACGGTGATGCAGGCAATGGATCGTTTGGTGGAGGTAATCAATCGCCATTGCGAGGAAAACGGGGTAGGCTTGGTACCGCCTCAGGCGTTGTAGGAGCGTTAAAGGTGCCGATACTATGAATAAAATTTTGCGGTATTGCGGCGATATATACGATATGAATATACTTTACATACAACAGGAGGGAACGATATGAAGATTATACTGTCCGCCGATGTAAAGGGGCAGGGGAAGAAGGGCGATTTGCTTTCTGTCTCCGACGGTTACGCCCGCAATTTCCTTTTCCCGCGAAAACTGGCCTTTGAAGCCACGCCGGATGCGATTGCCGACTATAACCGCCGCGAGAAGGCAAAAGCCGATAAACTGGCTCACGAGAAGGAAAAAGCGCAGGAGCTGGCGAAGCGTTTGAAGGACGCCCATGTCACCCTCGAGGCAAAATGCGGCGCGGGCGGGCGGCTGTTCGGCTCGGTTACCAATGTCGAGGTCGCGGAGGTCTTTAACGCACGGTTTAACACGCAGGTTGACCGGCACGACATTCAGATGGATCCGATCAAGCAGTGCGGAACATACACAGCCAAGCTCAAGCTGGGGCATGGGGTCAGCGCCGCGCTGACCGTTGAGGTAACGGCCGTTGGATGAACTGCGCGGCCTTCCGCACAACACCGAAGCGGAGCAGTCTGTCATAGGCTCTATGCTGCTGGATCCGCATTGTATCCCCGCCGTTATCGAGCGTTTGGACGGCGAGGATTTTTATCTCCCTGCGCATCAGGACATTTTTGACGCGATTTACGCCATGTTTTCGCGCAACGCGGCATTCGACCCCGTCACGCTGATGGACGAGATGAGCGGGCGGGGTACGTTTGACGCCTCCTCCACCGCCGACTACATCAGCCGCCTGCTGGACGTTACGCCGACTTCGGCACATGCCGCGCAGTACTCCGACATCGTGCGGCGGTTGTCGCTGCTGCGCAAACTTGACTATGCCGCGCAGGAGATCTCGTCGCAGGCGCGGGAGTCGGGCGCGGAAGCGGACACCGTACTCGACTCCGCCGAACAGAGCATTTTTAATCTGCGGCAGGGTAGAGAGGTGACCTCCCTATATAAGATCCCCGTTGTGCTGATGGAGGTTTACCAAAACATCCGCGAGATTTCCGAGGCAGGCGGCAAGTTGCCCGGTATTCCCTCGGGAATCCCCGATTTGGACGAGGTTATCGGCGGTTTGCTGAACTCCAGCTTCATCATCGTCGCTTCGCGCCCCGGCGTGGGTAAAACCAGCTTTCTGCTGGGGCTTGGTTTGAGCGCGGCGCGTTCTTCCGATAAAGCGGTGGTGTTTTTCTCGCTCGAAATGTCGAGGGATCAGCTCGTCAGTCGCCTGCTTTCCAACGAATCGAACGTTAACTCTAAAAAACTGCTGACCGGTGACCTGAACCCAAACGACTGGATGAGGATCGGGGAGGCCGCTTCCTCCCTTTCGCAGCTGCCCTACCTGTTCGACGACAACCCCGTAATCTCGGTGGAGCAGATGAAAGCGAAATGCCGCCGCGTCCCAAATTTGGGACTGGTGATTATCGATTATCTTCAACTGATGCACGGCTCGAAGAAACGCTACGACAACCGCACCACCGAAGTGGGCGACATATCGCGTAACCTGAAGATCATGGCGAAGGAACTGGGCGTGCCGGTACTCTGTGCCTCGCAGCTCTCGCGCGAAAGCGAGAAGCGCGGCGATAAGCGCCCGATGCTTTCGGATCTGCGGGAATCGGGCGCGATCGAACAGGACGCCGACGTGGTTATGTTCCTCCATCGCGAGGGAATCTACAGCGACGAAGTGGATAAGAGCGAGGCGGAACTGAGCATCGCGAAGAACCGCCACGGCGAAACGCGCAAAATCAACCTCCACTGGTCGGGCGACACGACGACGTTCACCTCGGCGGATCGCGGGTATTACGATTGACGATGGACAGTGTTCTGGTTGCCGTTTCCGGGGGCGCGGACTCCGTCGCACTGCTGCACATGCTGCGGGAAGAGGGTCGGGAACTTGCCGCGGCGCATTATAACCACGGACTGCGCCCGGAGGCGGACGCAGACGAAGCGTTTGTAAAAACGCTCTGCGAAGATTGGGGTATCCCGTTTACCGCCGGGCGGGGCGATGTTGCGGCGGAAGCCGCGCGACGCGGCGCGGGTGTAGAGGAAACGGCGCGGGAGATGCGTTACGCTTTTTTGGAACCGGTGCGTTCGGAACGCGGGCTTTGCCGGATCGCGACGGCGCACAACGCCGACGACAACGCCGAAACGGTGCTGCTGAACCTAGTCCGGGGCGCGGGGTTGTCGGGGCTTTGCGGAATTCCGCCGCAAAGAGGGCATATCATTCGTCCGATCCTGCACCTTTCGCGGGCGGAGATTCTCGCGTATTTGACCGAGCACAATCTCCCGTACCGCGAGGACGCGAGCAATGCCGATACCGTCTATCGGCGGAACTATCTCCGCCATGAGATCATCCCCGCTCTGAAAACGCTCAATCCGGCGCTGACCGACGCCGTTACCCGCCTCACCGGGCTGTTGCGCGAAGATGATGAGTATCTGACGGCGCTGGCGCGGGAAGAGTTTCGCCAATACGGCGACGGCGCGTCGTTTCCGGCAAAGCGGCTGAATTCGCTGCCGAAGCCGGTTGCCTCGCGCGTCTGCCGGATGCTTGTGCTGTCAGTCACCGGCTATCCGCCGGAACGGAGCGGGCTGGATGCCATGCTGGACATTTCCGCGGGAGGAAACGGGCGTCGGCGTGACCTTTCGGGCGGCTTAACCGTCGCGAAAACGGGGAATACGATTGTCGTGACGCGGAAGACCCCGTAACATCCCTACACCTTCACACAAAATTTACATTTCCATAAAAGGGGTATTATCATGCATAGGGACATCGAATCCGTTCTGCTGACCGAGGCGCAAATCGCGGAGCGTGTGCGGGAACTGGGTGAGGAAATCGCGCGGGATTATGCGGGTAAGGAATTGCTGTTAATCAGCATTCTAAAGGGTTCCGTAGTTTTTTTGGCGGATTTGATGCGTGCCATTCCGAACCCTGTGGAAATAGACTTTCTCTCGGTTTCTTCATACGGAAAAGGGCATACTACTTCCGGCGAGGTGCGTGTTTTGAAAGACATTGACCGTTCGGTGGAAGGAAAACATGTGTTGATTGTCGAGGATATCCTTGACAGCGGCGTGACTTTGCGGTATATTATGAATTTGATAGAGGCAAGGTCTCCGGCATCATTGAGGTTGTGCGCGCTGCTCGACAAACCGGAGCGGCGGATTGCTTCGGTGGAGTGCCGTTATACGGGATTCACTGTCCCGGATGCTTTTATTGTGGGCTACGGTCTTGACTACGCGGAAAAGTACCGCAATTTACCCTATATCGGGGCGCTGTCGCCCGCTGTTTATAGCTAGGAGTTGATGTTCGCTTGAAGAAATACGGCGCGAAGGACA
The DNA here is from genome assembly GCA_002293625.1 of Clostridiales bacterium UBA929. Taxonomy (GTDB): domain Bacteria; phylum Bacillota; class Clostridia; order Oscillospirales; family UBA929; genus UBA929. The sequence goes on from DBDP01000162.1 coordinate 35,046, forward strand.
TTCTGTTTTATTTGGCCTTCTTTTTCATTGTTCTGAGCGCGATATACTTGATCGTGCAGTTGAATAAGCCGAAGGAGCCGACCTATGCCGAGGTGCTGCGCGAATTCCGCAAGGAAAACGTGGCGGAATTCGAGATACAGGGCGGCACCTTGACGCTGCTTCTGAAAAACGGTGAGCAGGTCATTCACAGGCTCTACTCCGTCGATATCTTCTACAACGATGCCCGCGAGATGATTGACGAGCAGTTTGCGAGCGGTTCTTTGACCAACTACAACTACGACGTTGGTTTTGTAGCGCCGTGGTGGCTGATGTCGTTGCCGTATTTACTGCTGATTGTCGTGATAATCGGTTTGTGGGTCTTCATGTTCAACCGCACCGGGGCGGGTGAAAACCGCGCTATGAACTTTAAGCGTATTCATCCGCGCACCAATCCCGACGACAAAAAGAAGTATACTTTTGCCGACGTCGAGGGCGCGGTGGAGGAAAAAGAAGAGCTTCAGGAGATTGTTGACTTCCTAAAAAGCCCGAAAAAATTCGTTGATATCGGCGCGCGCATTCCGGGCGGCGTACTGCTCGTGGGACCTCCTGGTACCGGTAAGACGCTGCTTGCCAAAGCCGTCGCGGGTGAGGCCGGGGTGCAGTTCCTGCCGATTTCCGGCTCCGATTTTGTGGAGCTGTATGTCGGCGTCGGCGCGTCCCGTGTGCGCAGTATCTTTGATGAAGCAAAGAAGTCCAGCCCTTGCATCGTCTTCATCGACGAGATTGACGCCGTAGGTCGTCACCGCGGCGCGGGTATGGGCGGCGGTCACGACGAGCGAGAACAGACACTAAACCAGCTATTGGTTGAGATGGACGGATTCTCCAGCAATGAAGGCGTAATCGTTATGGCGGCGACCAACCGCCCTGATATCCTCGATCCGGCTCTGCTACGCCCCGGACGCTTCGACCGCCAAGTCTATTTAGGTTACCCCGACATCAAGGGGCGCGAGGCCATTTTGAAGCTGCACGGGAAAAACAAGCCGTGCGACGACACGATTGACTTCTCCATCATCGCGAAGCAGACGGCCGGTCTGACCGGCGCCGATCTTGAGAACCTGCTGAACGAGTCGGCGCTTCTCGCCGCAAGGCGCGGCAAGAAGAAGGTCGGCATGGACGAAATCTCCGAATCCATGCTGAAAGTCATTGCCGGTCCTGCAAAGAAGAGTAAGGTCGTTTCCGAAAAAGAACGTAAACTCACAGCCTACCATGAGGCGGGGCACGCCGTTGTACGGCGGAACCTCCAAAATGTCGATCCCGTACACCAAATCTCCATCGTACCGCGCGGCATGGCAGGTGGTATGACGGTTTTCCTGCCGCAGGAGGACAAGTCCACCGTTTCCCGCAACGAAATGTTGGAAAATATCGTCTCGGCGCTGGGTGGTCGTGTCGCGGAGAAGTTGGTGCTGGACGATATCTCCACCGGCGCGTCGGACGATATTAAGAAGGTTACCCGGATGGCGCGCAGCATGGTTACGAAGTACGGCATGAGTGACGTAATTGGTCCCCTGAACTACGGCGCCGAGCATGAAGAGGTATTCTTGGGGCGCGACTTCGCGGCAGCCCGCAACTTCTCCGAGGAAACCGGCGCGTTGATTGACCGTGAGATTAAGTCCATTGTAGATAAAGCCTACGCTCGCTGCGAAGAAATCCTGAAGGGCAGCTTGGACATCCTGCATAGCGTCGCCGAGTATTTGCTGGAGCATGAGACGATGGATCGCGAAACATTTGAGCGTTTCAGCCTGACCGGGTTGGTGCCGGAAAAAGCGTAATGGAACTCCAATACCTCAAAGGTATCGGCGAAAAAAGAGCCCGCTTGTTTCACAAGCTGGGGCTCTTTACCGTTCGGGACATAATCTCCTTCTATCCCCGCACTTACGAAGACAGAACCGAAATGCTGACGATTCGGGAACTGCGTCCGGGAGAAGCTGCCTGTTTCCGCGCGAAAGTAGCCACGCCGGTAACCCATGCCCGCATCCGCCAAGGCATGGAGCTTTACAAAACAAAGGTGTTTGATGACACGGGGGAACTGCGCCTGACTTTCTTCAACGCGCCGTATGTAAAGAACGCCTTGATCTGGGGTGAAGAGTACATTTTTTACGGCAAAGCGGATGATCACCGTGCGATGATTAACCCCATTTTTGAGCGGGAAGCGGGTAACGCGACCGGGCGAATCCTCCCGGTTTACCGGGCGACCGCGGGGTTGTCGCAGGGATCGCTGCGTTCCGCCGCAAAACAGGCGATTGGTAAAGACGAAACGCGGGAAATATTACCCGACGCACTTCGTCGGCGGTACGGTCTTTGCCACGCGCCGTTTGCCTTGGAGAATATCCACTTCCCGCAAAACGCGGAACTGCTCACCGTCGCACGGAAGCGGCTTGTTTTTGAGGAGTTGCTGCTGCTTCAGCTTGCGCTTGCCGCAAGCCGGGGAAGGCGGGCAGAAAGCCCGGTCTTTCAGACGCCGGATATGCGTCCGTTTTTCGCGGCGCTGCCGTTTGAACCGACCGCGGCGCAGCGTTCCGCGATTACAGACATTCAAAACGATTGCGCCGCCGGAAGCTGTTCCCGCCTGATTCAAGGCGACGTAGGCTGCGGGAAGACGGCCGTCGCGGCTGCGGCGGCATACACGGCATTCCAAAACGGTTACCAGACGGCGCTGATGGCACCCACTGAGATCTTAGCCGAACAGCACGCGCGCTCACTGAGCGCGTTGTTCGCGCCGCTGGGTTTAACGGTCGGCTTGGTGACGGGGCGGCGAAAGAAGGAGTTAGCCGGAATCGCGAACGGTGATGTACATCTTGCCGTAGGTACACACGCGTTGCTATCGGAGAGCGTAACGTTTCATAAGCTGGGGTTGGTGATCACCGACGAGCAGCACCGCTTCGGAGTGGAGCAGCGCAAACGCTTGGCGGAAAAAGCAATCCGGGACGACGCTCACGCCGACACCCAGCCCAACAAAATCGTCATGTCCGCGACACCCATTCCTCGCACATTGGCACAGATTCTGTACGGTGACCTTGATGTGACGCTGATGCGCGGAATGCCGCCCGGTCGCACGCCGGTGAAAACGTACGTCGTGACGGAGGAAATCCGTCCGCGTATCGAGGAGTTTGTAAAAAAGACGGTCGCCGGAGGCGGGCAGGTGTACATCGTCTGCCCCGTGATTGAAGAGGGCGAAACCGGCGCTGCCTCCGCCGATGCGTATGCGGAGAAGGCCGCGAATGAAACATATAAAGACTGTTGTGTCGGGCTGCTGCACGGCAAAACCAAAAACCGCGAGGTTGTGATGCGTGCCTTCGCGGACGGAGAAACGGATATTTTGGTTGCCACCACGGTCATTGAGGTGGGTGTGGACGTACCGAACGCGACGCTGATGGTGGTGGAGAACGCGGAGCGCTTCGGTCTTAGCCAGCTACACCAGTTGCGCGGGCGTGTGGGGCGCGGTGCACGGGAATCCCATTGCGTTCTGTATATGCAGAGCGAAACGGCGCGCGATCGCCTTGCCGTCATGAAGCGGGAAAGCGACGGATTCGTCATTGCCGAAGAGGATTTGCGGCTGCGCGGTCCGGGCGACTTTTTCGGCTCCCGCCAGCACGGATTGCCGGAGTTTAAGATCGCCGACTTATCGGAGGACATGTCGGCGCTGCACGATTCGCGGGAAGCCGCCGAAGCGATCCGCCGTGAGGATCCGGCGCTGTCGCGCCCCGAACACGCCGCACTTCGCGCGGCGGTGGGCGAGTTGTTGAACCGGATGGAAGGATCATGATAGCCCGCATCCCTGTAGGGGCGATTCGTAATCGCCCGCCATACCCCCGTCCCCAGTAGGGACGACCGCCCTCGGTCGTCCGCGGGTGTATCTACAGTTCTTTCAATACACCCTCAAATTCTCTCAATATCCGTTCGGCACCGGTACCGGCTCGCAGTTTATCAATTTCGCGTTTTATTACCGTTTTAGTAAGGTGACGCAGTGTGTCCGCTTTGGCAAGCAAAGCGGTTTTTGTTTGCTCCTCCAGCGAAAAATCTAGTACGGCGGCGAACCGAAGCGCGCGCAAAATGCGGAGCGCGTCCTCCTCGAAGCGCCGGAACGGGTCGCCGACACAGCGAATCAAGCGGCGTTCCAAGTCCGCCTTTCCGTTAAACGGGTCGGTGACGATGCCTTCTTTATCCGCCGCCATCGCATTGACGGTAAAGTCACGCCGCTCCAAGTCCACGGATGGCGTAAACTCCACCCTGTCCGGGCGGCGGTGGTCGCTGTAACCGATCTCGCGGCGGAAAGTCGTTACCTGCACCTCCCTCACGCCCGTGCTGACGGTGACGACGCCGTATCGCAACCCCGCCCTGTCCGTCGGCGCGGGTTGATTCAATGCGTCCAAAACCTGTTCGGGGAGCGCCGAGGTGGCGATGTCCCAGTCGTGCGGCTCCATACCGAGTAGGCTGTCCCGCACACATCCGCCGACGGCGAACGACGTATGGCCGCGCTTTTCCAGCGCGGCCAGCAAAACATATATATCGGGTTCTATCCGCATATCTCTTGCAGACGCTCGATAATCGGGAGCTTTTGTGTGCAGAGCTTTTCGCATGCGCCGCATTGGGTACAGGCGGCGGCTTCGCTCGGCGACAGGCTCCAATGATCGCTCAGACGCCTCTCGATTGCGCTTTTTTCATCGGAAAGGAGATAGCTGTTATACGCTTCCATCAGTCGGGGAATCGGTACGCCGGACGGGCATTCGTCGCAATAGGAGCAGCCGGTGCAGAGGGTGTTTAGTTTCTCACCCAGCAGCTTTGTCATCGCGGTGAGTCTCTCTTCGGTGACCGGCGTAACATTGTCAGCCGCAGCGACGCATTCCTCCAGCTCGGTCAGGCTGGAAATGCCGGGCAGAGCGACCGAGATTTCCGGCTGACCGATCAAGAAACGCAGTGCCGCCGTTACAACCGATTCTTCCGGCGAGGATTTTATGAAGCCGAAACGGTCGGCGTACTGCGGGATCACGCCGCCGCCCAGCGGGTTCATCACAACGACGCCGAGACCGCGGTCATGGCAGGTCTTTACGCCCGCACGGCGGTAGGCAAAGTTCAGCGCGTTGTAACCGAGCGTGACGCCGTCTACCTTACCGTCCTCGACAATCGCCTTGATTGTTTCGCCGTCGGCGTGAGCCGTGCAGCAGATATGCCCGATCAAGCCTTCCTCTTTAGCTTTCAAGATGCCCCAATAGTTCCCGTCTTTACGCGTCATTTGGCGGTATTCATCCATGTTTTTGATGCACCACATGTTGTAAAAATCAATCTTGTCTACGCCCAGCGTTTTAAGGGACTGTTCCACGCGGTTTCTGGCGCTGCTTGCGCGGTCCGCCATCCAAAGACCGCACTTAGTGGAAACGTAGGGCTTTTCGCCTTTGATTCGCGCCAGCGCGCGTCCCACGATCGTCTCGCTCATATTGTCGCAGTATCCGGGCGCGGTGTCTATGTAGTTGACGCCCATCTCCACGGCTTTCACAATCAAATCCGCGCAGATTTCGGGGTCTTTTTGGTACTCCTCACGCTTGAAGCGCATACAGCCGAAACCAACGGCGCTGACTTCTTTTCCCGCAAAACGCTTATATGTCATCGATCGGTTCTCCTTCATTATTGGGAGTAGGGTCGGGATTCGGTGCGGGATCGACATTCGGCGAGGGTTCGGGATCAGGGGTGGGTGAGGGCGGAGGAGGGTAATATGTAGAGCCGTCAGCTGGATCGAATGGCGGTGTTGGGTCTGGCGGATTCTCCGAAGGAGACGGGTCTAACGGTTCTTCCGGCGGCGGTGAAGGGGGAGGTGTCGGTGGCGGTGTAGGTGTCGGAGTGGGCGTATCGCCGGTGGGGACATCGGGCAGGTCGGACGGAGCGCCCGGTCCTACCTCGGTGATATGATTTACTTTACGATAGGTACTCTTGGCTTCCGGGTTGCGGTAAGCCTCTTTACCGTTGGCGTCGGTCAGCACACGGTAAGACTGCACGACGATGCCGTCGTGTCCGTCCTGTTTTGTGCGTTTCTCGCCGGGAGCCAAAGCGGGGTTCATTTCCGTTAAGTATTCCTGTTTTGTGTAGCTCAACTGATCCACCAAAATCGTGACGGTGAGGTCGTCGGTTTTGGTGCCGAAGATTTTTACGTTTAACCGGGAGTTGGCGTGGGTCATTTCGATACGGATCGGGTATCCCGTATCGTTTTCAAACGCGAAGTCAATGTTACCGTAGTCCACGGTGGCGTCGCGCCCAATGGGCACATACCCCACCGTCATTGAGTGGTTTTGGCGGTTGACGATTTTTAAGTTTGCGAGCAGCGCGGCATTGTAAATGGTAGAGGAGGACTGGCAGACGCCGCCCCCGATGTCTTCGGAAAGCTGACCGTTGATATACGCTCCGGCCATCAAAAAGCCGCGTTCTTCCGTACGCCGCCCCACTATGTCGTTAAACGAGAATTTTTCACCGGGCAACAGAATGACCCCGTTAATCAACTCGGCGGTGCGCACGATGTTGTTCACACGGTTGGCCGACGAGGTGGCGGTGCCTGTCTCGTATTCACCCAGCATATCGCGGAAGAGGGTTTCCTCAAGCTGCGCGAGGGTGGGCGTCGGTGTTGTGTAAACCAGCGAGATTGTGAACGGTTTCCGCGATGCCAGAGCTTCCTCCGCTTTTTGCATATCAAATGATACGCCGTCGACATGCGGCAGTAATTTCGCTTTTCTCGTGTCGTCGAGTGCGACGGTGGCGGGGACAGGGTCAACGCTGATTAGCTGTAACAGCGTTTCGAGCGGCAGCGGAGACGGTTCAATGGCTTCCGAGAGGAACGAGAGCGGGGAAAAGTCCATCATGCGGAAGGCTTGTATTATAGCGTCCGTGATGAATTCAGGGTCGGAACGCGCTCCCGCTACGCCGCCGTTGATGACGATGGAATCTTTTCCGATCTCCCATGCGTATTCTTCAACAGGCTTCGCTAGGCGCTCGCAAAAGGCGGTAACAGCATTCAAAATAGCCTGTCTGTCGATGGTAAAGTCGCTTTCCTCCTCGACGTTTCGCTCTGTGAACAGGGAGGAAACGGCAAATGATAACCTTGAAAATACATTGCCTTTCCGCCCGGCGTCATAGGCGGCGTTCGCCGTTTTATCGGATGTGAGGGAAACCCCCGCTTCCTGCGCGGTGATGACCAGTTCTTCCCCGTCAAGGGAGAGGGATACCGATGCGTCTTCATACGCGCTCACGAGTTCGGCTGACAGAGCGGCGGCGGCTTCTTCGCGTGACAAACCACCCAAGCTCACGCCGAACGCCGAGAGGTTTGGGTAGACGCTGTCATATGTGAGGGCGATCACGGCGGTCGTGACAAGGGCAGCCATAAAAAGTGCGATTATGGATAGCAACACGATGCGAAACGGGGTTAAGATACGCTTATTTGAACGGCTCAAAGACACAGCCGTTTCTTCCGTTCTTTTTTCCATTGTCTGCGCCATGTGACCCCTCCTTTCGCTTCTCCCTATTATACGATAAACGGGGTATTTTTACAAGGGGGAAAAAATGAAATTTCATGTCAATCTGGTAAATAAAAATGTCAGGTAAATCAATTGAAATTCTATTATTTACCAATTTTATTATGAAATATATAATAAAAACGGGCGGCCGCATTCGACCGCCCTAGACCGAGGAGGTAGTCGTGCAGCCATACGTCTTTTGCCCGGCAAGCACGAAAAACTTCACAAATCTGCGGATTTGCTCCAGTTTATCGTCCTTGACAACTCGCTTCGCTCGGAGCAAA
>DBDP01000162.1:42887-47410 GCA_002293625.1 Clostridiales bacterium UBA929
GCTTTCGCGCAGCCCCGCGCCGCTGATTTTCATGAACCGCCCGTCGCGCTGCAGCGACTCGATGTCGGGCGTGCCACAGTAGCCCATACCGGCACGGATACCGCCGCACATCTGGAAGACCGTGTCGGACAGCATTCCCTTATACGGTACGCGCCCTTCGATGCCTTCGGGAACCAGTTTCTTCGATTCGTTTTGGAAGTAGCGGTCGCGGCTTCCGCTCTTTTCGCTCATGGCNNCCCATGCCGCGGTAGGACTTGAATTGGCGTCCCTGATAGATTTCGCTTTCACCCGGTGCTTCCTCGCATCCGGCAAACAGCGAGCCCATCATCACCGCGTCGGCTCCGGCCGCGATCGCCTTGACAATGTCTCCCGAATACTGAACGCCGCCATCCGCGATGACCGAAACGCCGCTCTTTTTCGCCTCGCAAGCGACGTCGTAAACCGCCGTGATTTGCGGGACACCGATACCGGCGACCACGCGGGTGGTGCAGATGGAACCGGGACCCATACCCACTTTAACGCAGTCCGCTCCGGCGTCGATCAGCGCCTTCGCGGCTTCGCCGGTCGCGATGTTGCCAGCGCAAATCTGCGCCGACGGCCATTCGGCTTTCAGTGCCGCCAGAGCGCGAATTATGTTTTCGCTGTGTCCGTGCGCCGAATCCAGCACAAGAATATCCGCCCCGGCTTCGAGCAGCGCCGCCGCGCGTACTTTGACGTCGGCAGTCGCGCCGATCGCCGCGCCGACCAGCAGTCTGCCGGAGCTGTCACGGGCGGAGTTGGGGTACTGCACAGCCTTTTCAATGTCTTTGATTGTGATTAAGCCGCGCAGCTTTCCGCCGGAGTCCACCAGCGGCAGCTTCTCGACTTTATGCTTGTGTAAGATATCCTTTGCCGTGGGTATGTCGGTGCCGGTCGGCGCGGTGATCAGTTTCTCGATTGTCGTCATGACCTCGTTGATAGGCCTGTCCAGATTTTCTTCAAACTTCATGTCGCGGTTGGTGAGAATGCCAACCAAAATCCCCTCGTCGATGCAGATCGGGACGCCGGAGATACGGTACTTCGCCATTAACTCCTCGGCATCGCGCAATGTATGATGGGGGGATAAGAAAAACGGGTTCGTAATGACCCCGTTCTCACTGCGTTTGACGCGGTCGACCTCGCCGGCCTGCGCTTCAACGCTCATATTCTTATGGATTACACCCACTCCGCCCTCTCGCGCAATCGCAATCGCAAGCCGCGCTTCGGTGACGGTGTCCATCGCCGCGCTCATCAGCGGAATGTTTAACCCCAGTGTTTTCGTTAGGCGTGTTGTCAGAGAAACGTCAGAGGGCTCCACCTTGCTGTGCGCCGGTATCAGCAGCACATCGTCGAAGGTGATGCCCTCTTTGCCGAACTTGGATTGATTCATCGGAGTCACATCCTTTCGGTTTATTTAACATTGGATTATAAACCGGAAAGATTGTCCTGTCAAGAAATATCGCCAAGAAATAATGAATTTCATCGCCGGTGTTGTAGGGGCGCACTGTGTGCGCCCCACTTGCGTTAACCTAGCCATCAAAAAGCCTAGCGAGAGCACGCAGCCGTTTTCGTTTTGAGAAGATACGGAGGAAGAGGGAAATGAGATCATCAGGGGATCTGATGCTTCAAATTCCCACAATCCTCAGCAGAGCATTGCATATGGCGGCGGCGACATTGCTGCCGCCCTTCCGCCCTCTCGCCGTGATATACGGAATGCCGGAGCGGATGAGCGCTTCTTTGGATTCCACTACGTTCACAAACCCCACGGGGACGCCGATGACGAGCGCGGGGGAAAGCCGCCCGGCTTCGCTTAATTCACATATACGCAGCAGGGCGGTCGGGGCGTTGCCGACGGCGAAAATCAGCGGCTGATCCATCGCGGCCGCCTTATCCACCGCCGCGAGCGCGCGTGTGGTATCGTTTTTACGCGCCGCGTACGCGACGTCCTCGTCCCGTATAAAGCAATGCACCTCACCGCCGTACATTTTTAAGCGCGTCTTGTCTATTCCGGCTTTAACCATGTTGGTATCGCTGACGATCGAAACTCCCTGCCGCAGAGCCGCGACCGCCCGTTCAATCACGCCTTCGGAAAACGAGAGGGTGTCAACATACTCAAAATCGGCGGTCGTGTGAATCACGCGCAGTATCACCGGCGCGAGAGCCGGATCAAGCGGGCGGGTCAGTTCGCTTTGGATAATCTCAAAGCTGCGCTTCTCGATTTCCTCGGGCTTCATATACTTCGTCAAAACTCGATCCCCTCCCGCGCCGTAACCCCTCTGTCATATGGATGCTTACGCTTTTCAAAAACAGTAACGTAGTCCGCGGCATCTATAAACGCCGGCGGCGCGGCGCGCCCGGTCAGCACAAGCTCCAAACCGGGTGGTTTTGAAAATATCAGTTTATCCGCAAGCGCCGTGTCCAGCGAACGGGTCTGATAAGCGGCGCAGATTTCATCCAGCACAAGCAAATCGCAAAGTCCCTCATCGGTCAGCCGGACGGCCTCGGACAAGTTTTCATTGTTTTGGCGCGACATCTCGGCTTTATCCCGCTCACTTGCCGTTTTATAAAACCCAATCGCCCGCGTATGCCGCAGAACGGTCACGCCGGGCAACTTTTGCAGCGCGTGAAGCTCCCCGGTGTCCCGCCCTTTAAGGAACTGTACCAGCACAACGCGCATTCCGTGCCCATAGGCGCGCAGCAGCAACCCGAGCGCCGCCGTTGTCTTGCCCTTACCGTCCCCGGTGTATAGGTGAATTAAGCCCGTCAACCCCGACCCTCCAGTATGTCGTAAACAAACGGCATGTTCAGATGTTCTCGCACGGCGGCGGCAAGCAAGTCATACTGCGCTTCCCGGTAAGCCTCCGTCCGTCCGCCGCTTTTGGGCGCACTCCCTCGAACCAGGCTGTCTTCCTCCTCAATGTCCACAGACAGATAAGGCAACACCCCCGCGACCGGCTTTCCGCTCCGTTCCTCCAACATGACAATCCCCGGATGAAAAATTTCTATATCGCCTCGGAACTTATTGATAACGGTTCCCTTGACGCGCGCCCGTTCGTCCTCCTCCAGTAATACAAGCGTCCCGACAATCTGCGCGAATACGCCGCCGCAGTCAATATCGCCCACCAGCAGTACCGGGGAGCCGGTCATTTTGGCAAGCCCCATGTTAACGATATCGTTTTCCTTCAGGTTGATCTCGGCGGGGCTGCCCGCGCCCTCAATCACGATGATGTCATGCCGCGCCGACAACGATTCGTAGGCATTCATAATATCGGGAACCAATGTCTTTTTGCATTGAAAATACTCGGCGGCGCGCATATGACCCCGGCTTTTGCCGTTTACGATGACCTCCGAACCTATGTCCGTTACGGGCTTGAGCAAAATTGGGTTCATCCGCGCGTCCGGCGTGACGCCCGCCGCCTCCGCCTGCACCGCTTGAGCGCGGCTCATTTCCAGCCCGCCCTCCGTGACAAACGAAAAGCGGGACATATTCTGCGACTTAAACGGCGCGACGCTGAATCCGTCCTGCCGGAACACGCGGCACAGCCCCGTCGTTAAAAAACTTTTTCCCGCCGACGACATGGTGCCCTGAATCATGATTGACCTAGCCATGCAGAACCTCCCTGATCGCTTGGAGCAAGCGGTTATTCTCGTCTCTCTTTTTCACGCCGATACGATAATAGGTTTCATCCAGCCAGCGAAAATTCGCGCAGGAACGGATCAGTATCCCCTTTTCCAAAAGCGGCTCATACAGCGGCCTTTCACAGCGCAGCAGCAAAAAATTCGCGTCACTTGGGAACACCGTTACGCCGATTTCGCTTAACGATTCGGACATATATGCCCGTTCCTCCGCCACAAACACCCGCGTTTTCTCCGCCCAGCCGACACAGCCCAGCGCGGCAACGCCGGCGATCTGCGCGGGGACGGATACGCTCCAGCTCTGTGCGGCGGCGTTCACCGTATCCAGCAACGGCTTATTGACGGTCAGCAAGTACCCCAACCGCAGCCCCGCCATTGCGTAAATCTTCGTGAACGCTTTCAGGATAACCAGCCCCGGCGTATTCGCCAAGAATCGTTTTGCCGAAATCCCCTCGGTAAAATCCAGAAAGCATTCGTCTGCCACAACAATCGTACCGTTTTCTTTCGCCCGCGTCAAGACATTTTCCAGAAAATTCTGCGGGAGTAACCGTCCCGTGGGGTTGTTCGGATGACACAGAAAGAGAATGTCGGTATCGGGGAGGCGCTCCCCGAACGACAGACACGTAACTTGGCACCCAACCTGCGAAAGCGCCCGCTCGTATTCCGTGAAAGCGGGCGGGAATATCACGCCTTTACGCGGTTTTACGGCGGTACACAGGCGATAAATCAAATCCGCAGCGCCGTTTCCGCACAGCACCCAATCCTCAGCCACGCTTTCGTACCGCGCGATGGCGGCGCGCAACTCGCGGCAATGCGGGTCGGGATACCGCGCAAACTCGTCCGCGCGGGCAATCAGCGCCTCGCGGACC
>DBDP01000082.1 GCA_002293625.1 Clostridiales bacterium UBA929
GATTGTTTATCTTCGTGTTGTTGGTGATTTTGTCGTCGAGGACAGTAAGCGTATCCGCAATCATCTGCTGTTCCGCTAAGGGTGGCAGGCTCACCTCAATGTTTACAAACGTATCTCTTGTGATGGTGTCAAAAACTGAACCGTGCGTCTGGCTTTTCAAAAGCCGAATACTGTCCTTTAGCAGATAGTAGAGGTAGGGCTGGACGATAACATCATTCTTACCGCGTATCCCATAACAGGACTGATTGAACGCCATCGGAAACGGAATCATCGCCAGTTCACCCACTGTTCCGCGAGCCGAAATAATAATATCATCATGAGCCAGCATCTTCGTTGAGCTATTATTTAAACCTGCCTCTGTAATGGACTTCTCAGTCGAATACACATAGCGATCATCATTGTTGAAGTCTTTTACCGAGAGCCACGGAATATCACCGTTCCAGTATTCAGCAACGCTTGTTTTCGGTGTGCCGCCACCGATTAGGTAGATAATGTCCGCTAACTGGTAAGAGGTTCTTTCAGATGTCATACATTCCTGCCCCCATCCTTCAATCTCCTCTGCATATCCCGCAAGGTATCCAGATACGCCTTCTCCACATCGCTCAAATCATCGGACAACTGCGCCCGGTAGGCATCATACTCGCGGTGCGCTTTCTCAGCGGCTTCAATTTGACTGACATGCCCCGAACCCTCCAATATGCCGAAACCGAAATCGCCGGTAAACTTGTCCAGCGTTTCGAGCCAGTCGCGCATATACATCGGCTCGTGGGTTTCGGCTTTCAGCTCCGCCATATCGAAAAAGGCGTTGACCATGCGACGCAGCGCAAACAGTTCCTTCTCCGTCATATAGTTCTTGGCAACTGTAACCTCGCTCTTAACGGGGCGGTTTCCTCTAAATGTGGTTAGTCCCATAAATGGCAACTCGGCATTGGCGCGGTTAAAGACAATCTCGCTCGCGGTATACCCGCTGACGGCGTAGTGCAGTTTATTCTGTACGATCTTGAAGAACTCCACCGTCTCCGGCCTGGCGGCGTTATAGTCAAGGCTCGTCGCATATAAGTCGAGAACTTGGCGGTATAGCACCTTTTCACTGGCGCGTATATCGCGGATTCGTTCCAGAAGCTCTTTCCAATATACGCCGCCGCCTATATTCTTTAGGAGGTCGTCATTCATGGCAAAGCCCTTTTGCAGGTACTCATGCAGAACGGCGGTTGCCCAGCGGCGGAACTGAACGCCGCGCAGGGATTTCACGCGGTAACCAATCGCGAGAATCATGTCAAGATTGTAGAATTTAACTCTTCTGTTAACCTCGCGAGAACCTTCTTCTTGAACTGTCAAGTATTCCTTGACGGTTGCCGAAGCCTCTAGTTCGCGTTCATTAAGGATATTATTAACATGAAGACTTACGTTTTGCTTTGTCGTTTGAAACAGCTCCGCTATCTGCGCCTGCGATAACCAAAGGGTTTCATTCTCAAGCCGGACATCGATTTTTGCTTGTCCGTCCTCTGTTTGGTAGATGATCATATCACCTTTATCAGACATCAACCCCAATCGCCCCGCTTCCTCCATCATCCTCCTTAATTTCGTACTTGCCCTTAATCCGTTTCTCTATATCCTCCGCCGACGGCAAGGTATCCGCTAACTCCTGCGGCACAAAGTCCGAAAGTCTGTATTCACTCACGCCGATGGGCTTGTTGATGTCGCGCAGAGCATACTCGGCAGTCAGCCTGTCTCTCTCCTTACAAAGCAGAATACCGATAGACGGGTTGTCGGATTCGTGCCGAAGCATATCGTCCACCGCCGAAAGATAGAAGTTCAGCTTGCCGGCATATTCAGGGCGGAATTTTCCTGCTTTCAACTCAACCACAACATAACAACGCAATCTAGTATTGTAAAACAAGAGGTCAACGTAATAGTCCTCGTTGCCGACAGTAAGGTGATACTGATTGCCAATGAACGCAAAACCGGTTCCCAGTTCGAGCAATGTTTTGGCAATGTTGGCAATCAGTTCGCTTTCAATTTCACGCTCTATGATGTCTTCACGGACTTCAATGAAATCGAAAACGTAGGGATTTTTCAATGTTTCAGTCGCAAGCTCGCTTTGCGGTGAAGGCAAAGTGCGCTTGAAATTGGCGGCTTTCCCTGCTACGGTTTGCCTTTTATAAAGGTCTGTCTCAATTTGATGTACTAAGATATTACGTGACCAGCCATTTTCAAGTACCTTTACGGCATACCACAAGATTACTTCTCGGGAAGAAGTTTTATCCATCAATGCTTGCAGATGATACCACGTCAAATCTGCAAGCGGCGCTTGCAGATTCTCGATATCATCGAACAACTCAGCAAACTTCCGCATATAGCGGAGATTGCGAACAGAGTAGCCTTTCGCATCTGGAAATTCCAACTTGACGTCACGGGCGAGGTTTTCAATGAATCGGCTGCCATAGCTACTACTGTCGATGATGACCCTGCCGATGTTCCAATACAGCAGAATCTGCTCACGGTTCACACCCAAGACAGCGCGGTACTGAGCGCTTAGGATTTGCTCCTTGATTCGCTCCAATGCTTGAAAATACTCGTTGCTGTTAATCAACACCTTGCAGCCCTCCCTCAAAAGTGCCGACAGCGTAGGCACATTTCAATTATACTCTATGACCTTCAAATCTCATACCCAATCACCCCCAGTCTCCGCCGTATCTCCTCCTCCAGTTCGTGGGAACGTTTGAACATCACGGAAAGTTCGCCGGTTAGGCGCGCCATCTTTTCCTCGAACGGCTCCCCGTCGTCCTGTTGCTCCTCGATGCCGACATAGCGTCCGGGGGTGAGGATGTAATCCTGTTTTGCGATATCGGCGGTGGTAACGGCGGCGCAGAAGCCCTTGACGTCCGTGAGCGTCCCGGTGTCGAACGCTTGAAACGCGGCGGCAATCTTGGCGATGTCTTCAGCGGTCATCTCGCGCAGACGGCGATTGACCATCGTCCCCATCTTGCGGGCATCTATGAAGAGCGTCTTGCCCTTCTGTTGCTTGTTGCGGGTGATGAACCAAAGCGAAACGGGGATCTGCGTTGTATAAAAAAGCTGTGTCGGCATGGCGACAATGCCCTCGACCAAATCAGCCTCCACAATTTTGCGGCGAATCTCACCCTCGCCGCCGCTTTGGGAGGACAGCGAACCATTGGCCAAAACCATACCGATTTTACCGTTCGGCGCGAGATGGTGGATCATGTGCTGAAGCCATGCGAAGTTGGCGTTGCCAGCGGGCGGCAAGCCATATTTCCAGCGTTTATCGTCGTTTAAGCTGCCGTCATTCCAATCTGATAGGTTAAACGGCGGATTGGCCATGATGTAGTCGGCTTTCAGCGTGGGGTGCAGATCATTATGGAATGTATCGGCATTGTAACCGCCGAGGTCTGCCTCAATGCCGCGAATGGCGAGATTCATCAATGCCATTTTGCGGGTGGTCGGGTTGCTGTCCTGACCATATACCGAAAGGTTACGGATACGCCCGCTGTGATTTCGAACAAAATCCGCCGACTGGACGAACATACCGCCGCTGCCGCAACAGGGGTCATACACGCGCCCCTCAAACGGCTGTATCACCTCGACCAATGTCCGCACCACACAAGACGGCGTGTAAAACTCCCCGGCGCGTTTCCCCTCCTGCTCGGCAAATTTAGCAAGACAATATTCGTAGGTACGCCCTAAGATGTCTTTGTCCGTTCCATGTTCAATCATTTGAATATTAGTGAATAGGTCAACAACATTGCCGAGGCGGCGTTTGTCTAACTCTCCTCGTGCGTAGTTCTTGGGTAGGATGTCCTTAAGCCGCCTGTTCTCTTTCTCGATCTCCCGCATTGCGTCGTCGATAACCGTACCGATTTCTTCTTTGTGCGCCGCTTCGGAGATTACGCGCCACCGTGCCGACGGCGGCACAAAAAACACGTTTACTTCGGCGTATGCGTCCTTGTCCTCCACGTCGTCATTATCAGCTTCAAGTTCGCGGTAGCGCTTTTCAAACGTATCGGATATGTATTTGAGAAAAATCAACCCCAGCACGACATGCTTATATTCCGCCGCGTCCATATTCCCGCGCAGAATGTCCGCCGCTGCCCAAATTTGTTGCTCGAAACCGATTGACGCTGTGTTTCCGTTATTTGATACCATAATCAGCATTCCTCCATAGACTGCGGGCATTATATCACATGCGGTCGAAATTGGCAATTATAATGCGACAATTTTCCAAAAAAGCAAATTAATATTTCCTCTTTCACAAAGTTATTGATGTCCTCCCCCCTCTTGGAATATTACAGTTGTGTTACATTTCTCGAACGAGGGGTGAAAAAACAGCCCCTTACTGTGGAAGTAATTGAGGGGCTTTTTGCGTTGCCGCGAACGATCCCACTTCCATACGCCATATTACCGGGATGAAAGAACCCAAGAATGGTCGTCCCACAATCCTCGTTTTCCCTCATGTCCATGAGGATAGCGAGCAATGGATTTGGATCCCCAAATCCGGGCGCGGAGCGCAGCAGGGGAAGTTCCTTCCCCTTGCAACCCCATCGGAAAGGACGGTCGATCCTATGCGAACGCGAGACAAAGAAATAAAGCTCCGCTTGACGGAAGCGGAAGCAGAAACCTTGAAAACATACGCGGAACAATGTGGGTTAACCCAGTCGGCGTTTCTTCGGATGCTCTTACAGCGACGCAGACCAAAGCCTATACCGCCGGAAACGGTTTGGCAGATTATGAATATGCTCTATGAAATCCATAATAAATTACCGCTAAAAGAACAGAGGGAACTTGAAGCAGTGATCTTACGCCTACAGTCAGCGGCAACACTGCCGGAGGTACTTTGACATGGCGACAACAAAGATATGGGCGGTCAAAGGGAACCTGCGCAGCATTGTGGATTACATAGAAAACCCGGAGAAGACCATCGCAGAGGAAGGCATGAGGAGCCTGCTCAATGTGCTTTCTTACGCAGCCAACAGCGATAAAGCCGGAGCCTTCGTCACAGGCGTGAACTGTTTGCCGGAAATCGCAATCCAGCAGATGGCACTTACCAAACGGCAATACGGTAAGACGGACGGTATCCTAGCTTTCCATGCCTATCAGAGCTTCAAGCCGGGAGAAATTACGCCGCAGTTATGTCATGAGGTCGGCGTAAAACTGGCGCGGGAGATGTGGAGTGATCGGTTCCAAGTGATTGTCGCTACTCATATGGATAAATCGCATCTCCATAACCACTTTGCGATCAACTCGGTTTCTTATAAAGACGGAGGAAAGTATAACTCCTGCAAAGCCGCCACACAGAAACTTAGGGATGTATCGGATAGGTTGTGCAAGGAATACGGACTGTCGGTAATTAAGCACCCCGGTAAAAGCCCGCCGCGGTTGGTTTATCTTGCCGAGAGGAACGGTGAACCCACAAGATATACCCTCTACCGAAATGTCATTGACAGAGCCGTCGCGAGCGCCATGACAAAACAACAGTTTGAAGCCATTTTGAAGTTACACGGTTTTGAGATGAAGCTGTCCGGTACATACTGGACGATTAAGATGACCGGCGACCAAAGAGCGACGCGGCTGTACCGTCTGGGAGAAGACTATACCGGCGCTATGATCACAAAGCGTATTTATGGCGATGGGTTGAATAAGCGGAGCGTGCCCTATCCAAAACCAAAAGACAGGCACCAAAAGATCATCGGTACCTTCCGGCACACGAAGGTATTTACCGGCTTTCGCGCTCTGTATTTCACCTATCTATACCGTATGGGGGTACTGCCGAAGAACAGACTCCGTCCGCCATGTCATCCGACCCTGTGGGAAGATGTGCGAAAACTCCGTAAGTACAGCGCACAAATCCGTTTGCTTGCCGAAAACAAGATAGACACGTCGGAGCAGTTACAGGCGTTTGTCAATTCCACCCAACCCTGTATGGATGATCTCATCCGCGAGCGAACCCTCATACAGAACAAGCTGCGCCGCGAGAAGGAACCGGAGGTCATCGAAGCGTTGAAAACAGAAAAGGCAATCTTGACCGCGCATATCACACCTCTGCGCCGCAACCTCTCCCTTGCCGCAGAGATTGAGGAGCAAACAGAGCGGATGAAAGAGAAACTGGGTACGATTCGTCAGTTGGAGATACAGGAGAATTCAAGGCAGAGACGAGGCCGGGCGAGATGAATGGGGTTACTAATGTTGGAATTTAGGTATAATATGTTAAGCGCTAGAGAAGAGAGGAGTATACGTCATGCAAATTGTGATCAACGATGATGCAAAGGTCTTTGAATTGTGGTTCAAAAACGGAGAGAATCCCGACAGCGCAATTCCGTCCGACATCGCGCCGATGGTCGCGGACTACCGTGAGAAAAAATATCTCATTTGCCTGTACCAATCGGGTACAGGGGATTTGAGTAAGTTAACGTCGCAGCTTTTGGTTCACAACCAGCAGCAAACCGCTCGTTTGCAAGTTACGCCGTTGGAAAAGGTAACGCCGCAGTAGCAGCCGATGTCGCCGATACAGAGCAGCTTTTAAGGCTCATCCAATCATAATGCGTAGTAGTGAAAGCAAGGGTAATTTGTCCTTGCTAATTTTTTACCCCTGTGATACAATGTTGATAATCCCGCACAGAAGTGAGGTGCGCAAATGACTGAGACATACGATATAGCCGGGTATTGCCGTATATCGGTGGATGAGGAGCAGGATCGGGACAACACGTCCATTGAGAACCAAAAGGCCATCATCGACGAATTTGTCCGCCGCAAGTTCCCCGGCTCAAAGCTCTCTTTTTATGAAGACCGCGACCGTTCCGGTTACACCTTTGAGCAGCGGGAGGGGTATCAGTCTCTGCGGCCGTTGCTGATGATGCACAAGATAGATATGTTGGTCGTCAAGGATTTTTCTCGTTTCTCCCGCCGCAACAGCAGGGGGTTAGTGGAGTTAGAAGACCTGCGCGACGCGGGGGTGCGGATTATATCCATCGGCGACAGTATCGACTTTCCCACATATGACGATTGGATTTCCATACAATTTCGTTTTTTGGTTAACGAACTGCCGGTTACCGACGCCAGTAAGAAGGTCAAGTCCGTAATCCAAAAACGGCAGGCCGACGGCAAATGGATATGCGCCGTGCCATACGGCTACATCATTACCAACAGCAAGACGATGGCGTTCGAGGTTGACCCGGTTGCCGCCGAGGTTGTCCAAAAAATCTTCAGCCTATATAATGGCGGGTGGGGCTACAAGAAAATCGCGAACTACCTGACGGAATTACACATTCCGACGCCGCGTATGGTTGAGCGAACGCGCAAAGAGGAGCGCGGCGAGGAATCGAAACGAATCGCCAAGCCGGATTGGAGCATCATCACGGTTGAGGGTATCCTCCGGAACGATTTCTATATAGGAACCCTGAGGCAGGGAAAATACCGGCGCAAGAATATCAACGGAGCTGAGATAAAGGTTGATACCGAAGACCACATTGTCTTTGAAAACCACCATGAGCCGATTATTGACTACCGCACCTTCGCGAACGCGCGGGAACAGCTCCAAAGACGCGGAGTCAGCCACTACCGGGGTGTGAAGAAAAACGACAATGTGTATTCCGGCTTTATCCGATGCGGCGACTGCGGAAGCCCGATGTTCTCAATGTCCCGCCGCGACCTGCGTCCGGCGTATACCTGCGGCACATATCACAAGCGAGGACTGACCGGTTGCTCCTCGCACCACACACGGGTGGACGTGCTAGATGGACTCTTGAAAACCTATATCCGACGCGTCCGAGATAACTCCTCCGATATGATTGCGCTGCTGGAGCAAACGATCAAAAACGAAAACACCGAAGTCAAGAACAACGAAGAGACACTGGGAATCCTCGAAAATCAGCTTGACGCCGCACGGGAGGAACTCAAAGCGATTAAGCGGCAGAAGATACGGGAGATCATGAAACGCCCCGACGCCGAGGAACTCATAGAGGAAACCTATTTCGAAATGGAGACGGAAGCGGAAAACCGGATCACAGGCTTGCAAAATCAAATCACGCTGACAGCCGACCGGCGAAACGCCATCATACGAGCCAACCGCACAGCTAAAACCGCGATAGAAATCTTCAATGACATTTTGGACAAGCCGAAGCTTGATAAGCGGGACTTAGAGTTAATCATCGATCAGATTCTCGTGTATGAGGATCGTTTGGAAATTAAGTTGAGACCCGATATAGACGCTCTGCTGAACGTCGCGGAGGAAGCGGTAAATTTTAAGTCAGGCATCGTAGATAGCTTAAAAACCCGCATAGTCCAATCCTCGGAAAAGAGGCCGGACAAGATTTACGATGTCAATGTTATCTGTAACGGCGACCCGCTGGAGATTTATACCGATAAAGACGGCGAAGTTATATTTAAGAAGTACAGTCCGATGGGCGAGCTTTCGGCGTTTGCCTCGCAGCTCTGTGATACGTTGAGCAAGACCACGGGCGCGATGGTCTGTATCTGCGACCGTGACAGTGTAATCGCCGTTTGTGGGCTGCCGCAGCGCGAACTGATGGAGAAACGTATCGGCGAAGATCTGGAAAAGATCATGGAAGGCCGCCAGATATACCAGTACAAGCAAGGCGGCGCGAAAATCACCGTCTCCGACGATCAAGAAAAATACCATGCCGGTATTGCCGCCCCGATCATCGCAGAGGGTGACGTCTCCGGCGCGGTGGTGTTCCTGCTGTCCGAAAGCGGTGCGCCGTTCTCGGATACCGAGCATAAGCTGGCGCAGACCGTAGCGGGCTTCCTCGGGAAGCAGATGGAGTCGTAAGACGTCGGGTGTATTGTTGCGGACGACAATAATATACGTCGTCTACCAACTCGACTGCGCAATAAAATAAGAGAGATATTGAAGCGTAATGCTACAATATCCCTCTTATTTAGCTTACTACAGGATTTTACGCCCGAACAAATCCGTAAATCACGATTATTGCTCCGACGAGGATAGATACGCCGCCGATGATTCTTCCAAGAAAAATTGCGTCGTCCGATGGTTCCAACTTCCCTTGATTCCGCCATTTATGTCCAAAGGTAATCATAAACTTTGGAAACAAAACCGCTAAAATGCCCGGTATCAGAAAGAGAAAACCGACCACTCTGAGATCAACGTAACCGTGTTGCGTGTTCACGCTATGATGCTACATGGATAGGCAGCGACGCAGTGAGGATATTTGTGCTAATCGCCGTATTGCCTGCCACTTTTATTTCTACCCCGTGAATGAAAGAGTATTTTGGGAAAACGTTATATCCCGTTAAATTGTTTCCCACGCATACAGTAGGCCAGTTGTAGTAATCAGGGGCGGTATCAAGGTAATATTCATTTTTCGCTTCTGTTAGTAACTGAGAACCTTGATAACGTCTTGCGATTTCCTCAACATTCATATGCACACAGTTTGCGCTCCCATAGTAGGCAAATTGCCCCATTGAGTTTTCGACAAAGATGAACTGGTGAACAGTTCGTGTTATTAGTCGAGCTTCATATAAGTCAAGTTGACTTGTTGATGTTCCACTAAACAACAGGTTAGTAAACCACTCATAAGGTAACCATGCCACAATGGGAATCTTGCTAATGGCTTTATCAACGTACAATTGTATAGTGCTGGCTAATGTTGGTAGTTTCGATTTGAAGTTAACCATTGGAGATACAGTGTTGGATGATATGTTTGCATTGGGATAAGGCGAAGCAATTACACTATACACCCATGTTCCCTGTACCCTTTCACGGATTGAGTAGAATTGAATTTTGTCTGTCGAGGGAGGCATCGGCGGTTCTGGAATACTTAAAACACTAGGATTTGAGTTGTTTAGACTGTCAGACGGATATAACGCGTCGATAATAGCTTTTCCGTCATTTGGACTCTCGGTTTTACTGAAGAAATTAAGTACATCGGCTTTACTCATTTTCTGCGCGCCCAACTCCGAAAGCCTGACGTCGATCTGGGTGTTCCTTTTCTGCACATCAGATCTCTTTGCCGTTATATTTGGATCCGATGTCATCTCCATCTCGATTTTCTTGTTTATCAGGCGCAATGTTTCCTCAATAACTCCATGTGACTTTTCTGTCTCATAGGTTACCGCTGATGTTATGCCTGTTGAAAGGAACACGGTTACCACTAGTAAAATCGATGCGATTTTTTTGAGGTTCATTTTTTATCCACCATTCGTATTTAGGGATATATTCCCTTTTCATTGAATATATCATAATCATCTTAATTTGTCAATTCTTTTCGAAAAATATTTTTGCAATGATTTTCAAGGGCCAATGATTTTCAAGTGAGCGAGGTGCCATGCAGATTTCAAATCGCGCGATGGCATTGACAGAACCCCCCGCCAAATGGTACAATCTCCTTGACAATGAACGCAGACAGACAGGGGGCGGTCTCGTGTTTGCTCCGCTGGAACCGAAACAGGAGAACAAACACCGTTATGCAACGCCGAAAAAAACGGCGGATTCCGCCTTGCCGGCTATCTCTGCGCCGCTGCACTACAATACATCCAAACCCGCGCAACTGCAAGCTGTCCCGGTTGACGAACCCGTCATCCAAATGGTTCGTAAGCGCGTGAAAGGCGTAGCCGGCAATTTTTCCGACCATGATATTTACTACGACAAAGACGACGGGAAGTATTACAGCGGCATAATAAGAGAAGAGGAGAAGAAAGCAGACGTCCTCATCACAAACGAAGAAAATACCAAATATACTAATACCGCTGGAAAAGCCGGTAGGGCAGGCAAAACCACAGTCCTTGTGCAAGCCAATACCCCCACTAAAAAAGTGGGTAATATCCAAGGTGCAACCGCGGATACGGGGGGAAAGATGAAGGCGACAGCCGACGTTTTCAGCGACGGAACGGAAATGACGAACCCGCCAAAGGCTATCCGCCTCTACGCGGAAGGGAATATGAAACACGCGTACGAACTTGCAAAAGCTTTCGGCGACCCTAAAAAAGTCGACGCTTTTATGAAGCTGGATGCTACCAATGCTTTGGTAAATGATCAATTGCCGAACAATCCCGAAACGCTGATCAAAGCGACCGAATATGATGATAGAGCCGGTCTTGTCTCGCGTTATGATGGGGTAGGGGCAGATTTGGACGCCGCGTCCGGGCATTCACTGATAGAAGCGTCCTTTGGCGGAAAAACCGGTGACCTGACACGTGCCGAATCTAAAAAATCAAAGCGTAAATACGACATAATACAAGCAACCTTCTTTTGGCTTCCTCACTCTACAAATGGAGAGAATTTGCTTGCTTTGAAGAATTTTATGCTTAATCAAAAGTGCAAGCTAAGAGATGATGGAAAGATTAGGGCGGTATTAACTAATAAAAGCATTAGAACGGGTCTGGATGGAAAAAACAATTATAGGCTTGTCGCGGATAGACTTGAAATTGATGACGATCTAAAAAAAGAATTCAATATTAGAATCATTGAATTGCCAAAGAAGTATTCCGAACGATTGGGTGATATTGATATAAATAAGACGGGAGCTTTTAAGCACACGCAAACAAAGGCTGATAAAGAGGTTCCCTCCCAAAATGGCGACCTTATCGTCGAAGCCGCCCTAAAGCAGCCGCCAAAAACAGAGCCACCCCCCGAACCAAACCCCGTAGCAGAGCCAACGCAACCCGAAACAGTACCAACCGAAACAAATTAACAAGGAGAAGCACATGTCAATCCAACAAAAGACCCCGATGCCCGAGCAACCGTCGCAGGAGCGCCGTCGCAACTTTTCCGAGGCGGCGCTGGGATACACGCCGGAACAGGCAAAACGCGAGGCGTCCCGCTGTTTGGGGTGCCAAAACCGCCCCTGCGTCGCGGGCTGCCCCGTCTCGGTTCCCATCCCGGAATTTTTAGCGCAAGCGGCGAAAGGCAATTTTGCCGATGCGTATCAAACGGTATATTCGCAGAACACGCTGCCCGCCGTCTGCGGACGCGTCTGTCCGCAGGAACGGCAGTGTGAAGCGCTCTGCGTGCGCGGAATCAAGGGGGAGCCGGTTGGCGTTGGGCGGGTAGAGCGTTTCGTCGCAGACTGGTTCGACGAGCAGTCCCGTTTTCATGAAGAACCTTCCGCGAACCTTTCTACTATCGCTAAAAAAGATCAAAAAGCAGCCGTGGTCGGTTCCGGTCCCGCCGGTCTGACCTGCGCGGGGGAATTGGCGCGGCGCGGATACAGCGTGACGGTGTTTGAGGCGTTCCATGAACCGGGCGGCGTACTTACTTACGGTATCCCCGAATTCCGTCTGCCGAAGGCGGTCGTCAGGCGAGAGGTGCAAAAACTGCGCGAGACGGGTGTAATCTTTGAAGCCAACGCCGTTATCGGGCGTTTGTTTACCCTCGACGAACTGTTTTCGCGGGGGTTCGCGACCGTGTTCCTCGGTGTCGGTGCCGGATTGCCGGTTTTTATGAACATTCCGGGCGAAAACCTAAACGGCGTGTATTCCGCCAACGAGTTTTTGACCCGCGTCAATCTGATGAAGGCATACCTCGACGAAGCGGATACCCCGATTCAGAAGGGTAAGCGTGTCGTTGTTGTGGGCGGCGGTAACGTGGCGATGGATGCCGCGCGGTGCGCGCTGCGCTTAGGCGCTGAAGAGGTTCGTATCCTTTACCGCCGCGGGCCGGGTGAGTTGCCCGCGCGCGCCGAGGAAGTGACCCACGCCCGCGAGGAGGGCATAACCTTCGACTTTCTCTCCGCACCTGTCGAATACTTGTCCGACGAACAAGGGCGGCTCCGTGCCGCTGTGTGCCAGCGGATGGAATTGAGTGAACCCGACGCGTCAGGGCGGCGCAAACCTGTCCCGATTGACGGGGAGCAGTATACCGTTGACTGCGATATGGCCATCGTCGCGATCGGCACGACCCCTAATCCGTTGATCGCGGAGACAACCGAGGGTTTGAAACTCAGCGCCCGCGGCTGTGTCCTGATCGATTCCGAAACATGCTCCACCTCACGACCCGGCGTCTACGCGGGCGGCGATATCGCGACCGGTGCCGCGACGGTTATCCTCGCGATGGGTTCCGGCAAAAAAGCCGCCGCCGCGATGGATGCGTATATGTCCGCTCATGCTTGAGGAAATCGGAAGGGCGTTATGGACGCTCGTCAGGGATCCTATATTTTTAATCTTCGCCGCAGTTGCCGTCATATGCGGCATCACACTTAAGAAGAGCGGGAAAGATCTCCCGAAAGGTATGAGAATCGCATTAATCGCTGCTTTTATTCTCTTTTGCGTGTTGACCTTGCTGCTCGCAGTCATGGTTGTTTTGGGAGCGATGACGCTGTATTCAGCTTAAAAAACCCTGTATATCCTCCACACTCAGCTCAGGATGCAACGCAACGCTCAATGCGTACCCGATAACGCGCGCGAGACTTTTCACTTGCGTATCAATCTCCTTCGGCGTCACCATCAGCCCGCCCGAAAACTTGGAAATTTCTTTCCAATCGGGTTCGGGTTGTCCGGCGCGTTCGGTGAGATCGGCCATCAGCGTCAGCGCGTCGACGACGGTCGGTACGCCGAGCGAAATGACCGGCACGCCGAGCGTGTTTTTGTTTAGCGCCGCGCGCGCGTTACCCACGCCGGAACCGGGAACAATGCCGCTGTTCGCAATTTGTACGGTGGAGCACAAGCGCGAGAGGCGGCGCGACGTCAGCGCGTCCACGATAATCACCGCACCGGGGCGCACGTGCTGAATTGCGCCGAGAATCATTTCCGCGCTCTCCATTCCCGTCGTACCCAGCACACCGGGCGATATGGCCGCCACCGGACGCATATGACCGTATTCCTCCGGCATTTTATCCACCAAATGCCGCGTTACAAGCGTGTTTTGCATGGCGATCGGACCGATTGAATCGGGGGTGATGTCGCGGTTCCCAAGCCCCGCGAGCAATACGCCGTACAACCCGCCAACCGGCAGCAGCGGCGAGAGTTCTTCCGCGATCGCCCGCACCGAAGAATTAAACGAGTCGCCCTCGTGGCGCATCAATCCCCGCGTCTCGACCGTCACATATGTGCCGACGGGCTTTCCCAGCGCCTGCTCGCCCTTCTCGTTCTTTATCTCTACCCGTGTCACCGGGCAGCCGTGCCGTTTATACTCCCGCGCGATAACGCCCTCAATTTCGCTTGTCTCCTCGGCGCTCTCTTGAATCAGTTCCCGCGCTTCCAGCGCCAAATCGGTACGCTTGCTCACCGCCATATGCTAACCCCCAAAATGCAGAATAGGACACTCTATTGTGTCCTGTTTTGGGAGGTTTATTTACGCCGCATCATGTTCTCCGATAACCCAAACGTTTCGGCGGTATCGTCCCCCTGCGGCTCTATGTGTATCATAATGTCGTATACGTTTTCAAGGCGGCTCTTGATTTCGTCTTCAACTCTTGTTGCGATTTCATGTGCCTTCGAAACCGTGCATTCGGGATCAACGTCTATGTCGACGTCGATATCCCAAAATCTCGCTATACGGCGCATTCTCGCGCGGTGCGGGTTACCGGCACCGTCCACGGAGTTTACCGCGTCCGCGATAATTTGATACGGTTCCGTGTTCGTGCTTCCGTCCATCAGCTCAAGATTCACCTCAAGGAAAACTCCAACGGCGGTTTTGATAATCCATAACCCTATCAGCCCGGCGATGGAAACCAGTGAAACGACGATGGCAAACGCGGAGGGAGGCGAAGCCTGTTCGCCGGAGAAGAGCTTTGTTACTGTGCTTATAACAAGCTGTCCTCCTGTAAAAAACAGCAAAAAAGACAGAAACGCCGTTGTGACGGTTTCTGCCCTGCCGTGTCCCCACGGATGCTCCATGTCGGCCGGTTTGGAGATAATCCTGACGACAATAAGCGTTACAACGCCAAAAAGCATATCCGCCGACGAGTCTATTCCATCACTTAGGAGCGCGCCGCTTTCCGAAAATATCCCCGCAGCTATTTTAAGAGCTGCCAACACCGCATTGCCGCATAACGCGATGACAGCAGCCGTTCGGATGTCGTTTTTCTTTTCGGTCTTTGCCATTCTCCTTTCACCCTCTCGCCCAAACAAGCGGGCGGCTTGTCAGCCGCCCCTATATCTCCCCGCGTTCTATCTGCCCGTAAATCCTATGTAACCGGGTGATGTATTCCATCGGAATCCTTATTTGCGCGATCGGGTTCTCTTTCTCATCGAAATCGCGTAAGAATATCCAAAGCCCGTCACTTTGCTTGGTGGTTCTTGATTTCCCGTGCGCGATGCCGTTATGGATGTGATGAATCAGCTCTTTTCCGCCGTCTTTCCTCATCCATACCGCCGCCGTACCGGGGGGTGTGTATTTTTTGTCATAAATCTTACTGATTGTCCAATTCGCTTTTCCCATGAGGGCTTTCGCCATTTGAGTAAAGAGACGCACCCGCCCCGTCGTCCATGCCTCCCCGAAGCGGTTGTCGTCATACAGCCAGCTTAATACGCCTGCCCATGCGTCATAAAGGGTGGGATCGTTGAGTTCCATCTTCACGTGTTACTCTGCCCGTAATACGCTCCCGCCCCATGTCTCCGCGTAAAATGCTTCTCCAGCAGCGCCGGATCCAGCGATTCCGCGGCTTGCGGGTTGAGCGTCTTGGTGAGGTAGCTGGACTTTGCGACCTCCTCCAAAATAACGGCGGTCTTCACGGCGTCCATCGGACTTTTCCCCCAAACGAAGGGACCGTGGCGCTCCACCAGCACGGCGGGAACCTTTTCCGGCTCCTTTGCCGTCGCGACGATCAGATTGCCGGTGTTATATTCGTAGGATTCGCCGATCTCCTCCTTCGTGAGGGGGCGCGTGACAGGCACCGCGCCGCCGAAATAGTCGGCGTGGGTGGTTCCCATCGGTGGAATCGGCATCCCCGCCTGCGCGTAAGCTACAGCGTATGTGGAATGGGTGTGCGCGATGGCGGCGACCGAGAACGGCCACGCCATGTAGATGGCGCGGTGGATATCGCTATCCACCGACGGCTCCAGCCGCCCCTCCACCTTGGTGCCTTCCATGCTCATCACCACCATCAGCTCCGGCTGCAGCTCGTCATACGGCACCCCGCTGGGCTTGATGACATACAATCCCATCGAAGGGTCGAACCCCGATACGTTGCCCCATGTGAAGCGCACGACACCCTGCGCCAAAAGTTCTTTGTTGGCTTTGCATACCTGACGTTTCAAATCATTTAACATAACAAATTCCTTTCTTCGCGGCTTACCGCGCGAACGGATTTTCGGAGGGATACAGCATCCCTTTGGGTTGATTGAATCCAATATCACTGACGCCCAGCGCCTTGACGGTCTCGAACAGCGCCTCTCCGGCGTGGGCGAACGCGATACCCGCGTGGTGCGGGAACTGCCCGCCGACCAGCACGTGGCGGTAGAAACGCGCAAGCTCCGGCACGGCGATCACGCCGATGCCGCCGAACGATCCGGTAGCGGTCTCCAGCACCTCTCCCTGCGCGATATAGCTTTTCAACACGCCCGACGCGTCCGCTTGCAGGCGGAACAGGGTCACCGGTCCGGCAATGAGATCGCCCTCCAGCGTTCCGCGGGTGATATCCGGCTCGCCGTCCGGCTCCAGAGAGCGCTTCATGATTTGCTGGTAGCGCATTTCGGGCTTTCGTAAGTAACAAACGGCGGTGTTGCCGCAATGGAACCCCATAAACAGGTCGGACGCCGGATAGCCCGTCCCCGCCGCCATTGACGGCGGCACGGTATTGTTGATGTCAAGCAGCGTCGCCGGTTTGTCGGTTATCAAGGTAATGATGTACTCGCTCAGCGCGCCGTATATGTCCGTCTCACACGCTACCGGGATGCCGCGCGCCGCGAGACGGGCGTTGACGTAGCACGGCACAAAGCGGAATTCGGTTTGGAACGCCGGCCAGCACTTGTTGGCAAAAACACCGAACTCGCAGTAACCGAGATTCTTCTCCATGAAGTCGAGCAGCGTCAGCTCGTATTGGGCAAGACGCGGCAGAATCCCCGCGTAGGGGGAGGAACCCAGTTCCTTCGCCATATCCTGCGCCACGGCGTCAATGCGCTTGTCCCCGTCGTGCGCTTTATAGGCGGCGAACAAGTCCAGCTCCGAGTTCTCCATGATGGTTACGCCCAAGTCATACAGAGGTTTGATCGGCGCGTTGCAGGCAAGGAAATCGTAAGGACGCGGACCGAACGAAAAAATTTTCAGCGCCCGAACGCCAATCAGCGCCCGCGCCACCGGAATGAACTTCCCGATTTCCGCCGCCAGCTCATCCGCAGACCCAACGGGACGCTCCGGGATAACAGCGCTTACGCCGCGCAGCCCGAGGTTATACGAGCAGTTGAGCAGCCCGCAGAACGCGTCGCCGCGTCCGCCGATGTCCACTTTCTCCTCGGCGGCTGCCACCACCAGCGCGGGACCGCGAAACTCCTGCACGATATATGTCTCCGGCCCTTCGGGACCGAAGTTGCCCAAAAACAGCACCAGCGCGTTGACGCCGTTTTCTCGCAGTTCTTTCAGCGCTGCCACGGCGTCCGCCTCGTTCTCGACCGTCGTCTTGGCTTCGAACAGCTCAATATTTCGCGCCGCGCACGCTTTCATCAACGCATCCCGGCGGCTCTCGCTCAGCGACATCGGGAAACAGTCACGGCTGACCGCAACAAGTCCCGCTTTCACAAACGGCATATTCACCATATGAAGTCACTCTCCCACTTTTTTGTTTATTGTATCATATATACAAAGGGGGTTCAAGAGAAAAAACGGGTCGGCGTAAGCCGACCCGCAGAAAACGCTTTTATTAGTCGCCCAGAACCTTAATGACGACGCCGGAACCGACCGTGCGGCCGCCTTCACGGATAGCGAAGCGGAGACCTTCCTCAATCGCGATCGGGGTGCCGAGTTGGACTTCCATGACGATGTTGTCGCCGGGCATACACATCTCGACATCCTTCGGGAGCTGGATGGTGCCGGTAACGTCGGTGGTACGGAAGTAGAACTGCGGACGGTAGTTGGGGAAGAAGGGGGTGTGGCGTCCGCCCTCTTCTTTGGTGAGGACGTACACTTGACCTTCGAAGTGTTTGTGCGGCTTGATGGTTCCGGGTTTCGCAAGAACCTGTCCGCGCTCGACCTCGGTCTTCGCGACGCCGCGCAGCAAGCAGCCCGCGTTGTCGCCCGCTTCGGCGTAATCGAGGGTCTTGTGGAACATTTCGATGCCGGTGACGACCGTCTTGCGGGTGTCGCGGATACCGACAATCTCTACTTCTTCGCCTGTCTTGAGCTGACCGCGCTCCACGCGCCCGGTGACGACGGTGCCGCGTCCCTGAATGGTAAACACGTCTTCCACCGGCATCAGGAAGGGCAGGTCGGCCTTACGCTCGGGGGTCGGGATGAAAGAGTCAACGGCGTCCATCAATTCCATGATGGATGCGTATTCGGCAACGCCGGTGTCGGTCGCGGCGCTTTCCAGCGCCTGAAGCGCCGAACCGCGGATAATCGGCGTGTCGTCGCCGGGGAAGTCGTACTTGGAGAGCAGCTCGCGGATCTCCATGTCAACGAGATCGAGCAGCTCGGGATCGTCAACTTGGTCGCACTTGTTCATATAAACCACGATGTAGGGCACACCGACCTGACGGGCAAGCACGATATGCTCACGGGTCTGCGGCATCGGACCGTCAGCGGCCGACACAACGAGGATCGCGCCGTCCATCTGNNCCGGGGCAGTCAACGTGCGCGTAATGGCGCGCATCGGTCTGGTACTCAACGTGCGCGGTATTGATGGTAATGCCGCGTTCTTTTTCTTCGGGGGCTTTGTCGATGGCGTCATAAGCCTTGAACTCGGCCTGACCCTTGAAGCCCAATACTTTTGTGATGGCTGCGGTCAGCGTGGTTTTACCGTGATCCACGTGACCGATGGTGCCGATGTTTACATGCGGTTTGCTGCGTTCAAATTTTTGCTTTCCCATTGCGATATATCCTCCCTTTGTTCCCTTTTCATTCGTATAGCCTATTGTAACTGATTAGCCTAGAAAATGCAAGTCTTTTTTGCAAATTATCTATGTCACTCTAAAAATCCCCCGCTACGGCTCGCGAAACCGCGCCAAAGGCACCTGTTCACGAACACTACGCTCGTTCGCTTTGCTCACATGGGATTTATAGGGCTTCTTATTTGCTCAGCTGCTCTTGAAGCGATTTCGGAAGCTCAACATAGCTGTGCGGCTCCATTGAATAAACGCCGCGCCCCTGCGTAAACGTGCGCAGATCGGTGGCGTATCCGAACATCTCGGACAGCGGAATATGCGCGATGACCTGCTGCGCGCCGGACAAAATCTCGGTGCCTTGAATCATGCCGCGGCGGCGGTTGATGTCGCCCATCACGTCGCCGAGGTATTCCTCCGGCACGGTGACGGAAACCAGCATGATCGGCTCCAGCATCACGGGGTCGGCCTTGCGGCAACCCTCCTTGAACGCCATAGAACCGGCGATCTTAAACGCCATTTCGGACGAATCCACCTCGTGGAACGAACCGTCATACAGGGTAACCTTGACATCGACTACGGGATAACCCGCCAGAACGCCGGCGTTCATCGCGCCTTGAATACCTTGATCCACAGCGGGGATATATTCCTTCGGAATCGCACCGCCGATGATTTTGTTGATGAACTCATAGCCCTTGCCGGATTCGTTCGGCTCTATCCGCAGTTTGACGTGACCGTACTGACCGCGGCCGCCCGACTGACGGGCGTATTTGTGGTCGATCTCGGCGGACTTGCGGATGGTTTCCTTAAAGGCAACCGAGGGCTTGCCGACATTGGCCTCAACCTTGAACTCACGCAGAAGGCGGTCTACGATGATTTCCAAATGCAGCTCGCCCATTCCGGCGATGATGGTCTGCCCCGTTTCCTGATCGGTATAGGCGCGGAAGGTGGGGTCTTCCTCCGAGAGCTTTTGCAGCGCGATGCCCATCTTTTCCTGACCGGCTTTGGTACGCGGCTCAATCGCGACGCGGATAACCGGCTCGGGGAATTCCATCGACTCCAATATAACGGGCTTTTTTTCATCGCAAAGAGTGTCTCCGGTCGTGGTGTTTTTTAAGCCGACGGCGGCGGCAATATCGCCCGCGTAAACGGCGTCGATATCTTCCCGGTCGTTCGCGTGCATCATCAGGATTCTGCCGAAGCGTTCGTTTCGTCCGCGGTTGGCGTTGAATACAGTCGAACCGGTGGTAATCGAGCCGGAGTATACGCGGAAGAATGTCAGCTTGCCGACATAAGGGTCGGTCATGACCTTAAACGCCAGCGCGGAGAACGGCGCGTTGTCGTCGGAATGACGCTCCGCCTCGCTTCCGTCGTCCGGGTCGGTTCCCATCACGGGTGGAATGTCGAGCGGCGACGGCATATACGCGACAATGGCGTCGAGCAGGTTCTGTACGCCTTTGTTGCGGTAAGATGTTCCGCAGAGAACGGGAACGAGCTGATTTGCGATAACCGCCCTGCGGATAACGGGGTGAATCATTTCCGGCGTGACGCTCTTCGGGTCCTCCAAAAATGTTTCCATCAGTTCGTCGTCGAACATGGTTATCGCGTCAACCAGCGCTTCGCGGTATTCCTCCGCCTCGCCCGTCAGTTCTGCCGGAATGTCCTCTTCGCGGATGTCTTTGCCCAGTTCGTCATACGCCACATAAGCGCGCATGGCAATCAGGTCAATCACGCCCTTGAACGACGCCTCCGCCCCGATCGGGATTTGGATCGGCACGGCGTTACATTTCAACCGTTCCCGCATCATCGAGATAACGTTATGGAAATTCGCGCCCATGATGTCCATCTTGTTCACATACGCCATGCGCGGAACGCCGTAGCGATCCGCTTGACGCCAAACGGTTTCGGACTGCGGCTCCACGCCGCCTTTGGCGCAGAAAACCGTCACCGCGCCGTCAAGGACACGTAGCGAACGCTCCACCTCCATCGTAAAATCGACGTGACCGGGTGTGTCGATGATGTTGATGCGGTGGTCTTTCCACTTCGCCGTGGTGGCGGCCGACGTGATGGTGATGCCGCGCTCCTGCTCCTGCGCCATCCAGTCCATGGTGGCGTTGCCCTCATGAACCTCGCCCAGCTTGTGGCTGCGGCCGGTATAGAAGAGGATGCGTTCTGTCGTTGTTGTTTTACCCGCGTCGATATGCGCCATGATGCCGATGTTGCGGGTCAGTTCCAGGGGTACTTGCCGTGCCATGATTCTATTCTCCTTTTAGGTATCCCCCGCCCGTAGGCGGGGGATTGAATGTCCCAACTGTTGTTTTCTCGTAATGGAATGTGGTAGTTGCTTCGGCGATATCACGCCCCATGCGCGCCTCGCGGTCGGTCGGATAAGCCATCTCCGTTTATGCCAAACAGTGAACCTGACGGCTCTCTTGGTTTGGCAAACGCTTCTCTGTCTTATCCTCCCTGCTCGGCGATGGAGCAGCTTACCATCTGAAGTGCGCGAAGGCTTTGTTGGCATCTGCCATCTTGTGCATATCCTCGCGTTTTTTCACCGAGGAGCCGGTGCTGTTGCTGGCGTCAAGGATCTCGCCTGCCAGGCGTTCCGCCATCGTCTTTTCGCCGCGGTTGCGGGAATACCCCACCATCCAGCGTAAAGCGAGCGTTTGGCGGCGCTCCTCGCGTACTTCAATGGGTACCTGATAGGTCGAGCCGCCGACACGGCGCGCTTTGACCTCCAGCGACGGCATTACATTGGCGACCGCCGCCGTGAAAACGTCGAGCGGTTCCTTACCCGATTTCTCGCGGATGATGTCGAAGGCGCTGTAAACCACCTTCTGCGCGACCCCCTTCTTGCCATCGTACATCACGCCGTTGATCAGCTTGGTGACGACGCGCGAATTGAAGATGGGATCGGGCAATACGTCCCTCTTGGGAATAAATCCTCTTCTTGGCACGTTTCTTCCCTCGTTTCATAAGTCGGGCTTCACCCGACATACTCTGAAAGTCAAAGGTACTTCAAAAGACTTGACTTCCGATTTCGTGCCGGGAGGAATCTATCGTCACTCCCGGCCGGGAGCTGCTGTTTTTACTTACCGGCGGCTGCCTTCGGGCGCTTCGCTCCGTACTTGGAGCGGCCTTGGCGGCGGTTGCCGACGCCCTGCGTATCCATCGTTCCGCGGATGATGTGGTAGCGGACGCCGCCGACGTCTTTGACGCGGCCGCCGCGAATCATCACCACGCTGTGCTCTTGCAGGTTGTGACCGACACCGGGAATGTACGCGCTGACTTCGTAACCGTTGGACAGTCTCACACGCGCTACCTTGCGGAGCGCCGAGTTCGGTTTACGGGGCGTCTCGGTGCGCACGTTGGTGCATACGCCGCGCTTTTGGGGGCTCGGGTCGTCGGTCAGTTTCTTGTGCAGGGTGTTCAGACCTTTTTGCAGCGCAGGAGCTTTGGATTTGTAGCCGCTTTTCTTGCGTCCTTTGCGGACCAGTTGGCTGACGGTTGGCAATACGGTTCCTCCTTTCTTAGTATAATGTGGCGGAGGGAGTGGGAGTCGAACCCACGGCTCCTTGCGGAGACACCGGTTTTCAAGACCGGCTCCTTAGACCACTCGGACATCCCTCCGAGCGGGATTAAGCTGCGGGGATGAGATTCAACGCGATGGTCAGAATGATGAACAGCGCGGCGACCCACTTCGTCATACGGGCGAGACGCGCGTCCCATGTCTTCGCTTTGTTCTTCGTGAGGAAAGCGTCGGCAGCGCCGGCGATTGCGCCGGAAAGCCCCGAACGTTTTCCGGACTGGAACAGCACGACGACGATCAGAAATACCGAGGTAATGACTTGTATGATGGTTAAAATCAGGGACACTACTTCCACGGGTGCTCAACTCCTTGCGTTTGTGGGCGATTTTCCGGCGTAGCACGTTGGCCGCGCACAGAAACGCCTGCGTAGTATAACAGAAAACATAAGCGTTGTCAATATAAAAACGAAAAGTGCTAAAAATTATCTGGAACCATCCACGGGACAGCAAATCCCCCGCCGGCGGCGGGGGATTTGGGGTACACGCTTGGCTTCGTTCGCTTTCAGCGAAGATCAAGGGTTTTTCAGCTCACCGCAAGCGAGGAGATGTACACCCTCGTGGCGGCACCGTCCGCCGCCATGATTGGCTTGATCTCCACCGTATGCACCGCCGCTTCCTCATAGGAGGCTACTTCGGTGACTTCCACATAGTTGCCCCAGCCGCCCGGGAAGGTGCAGTCGACTACGGCGACCTGCTCGCCGTCGATGATTACTTCAAATGACCCGCCGTCTTTAATGTGTCTGCCGTAGAAGATGGCGATGTTTTTCGCTTCCACCTCAAAGGTTAGTGGGGCGATCTCGCCCTCGACGCTTGCGCGCCAAGTGCCTTGGAAGTTGCCGAAATTGGTGGTGTTCTCGGTAAAGCCGCCGAGATTCGTCATACTCTCATTACCAGAACGGATCAAGCGCGCGTTTTGGTATTTATCGGTGGTGTGCGGCGTTGAGAAGTCGCTCTCCTCGCCGCTGATGTTCGCGAGATCGGCGTTGACGCCGTCGAGATAGGAGACGATCAGCTCGGAGAGTACCTTATGTCCGTTGACATTGGGATGGATATCGTCGTCGGAGATGTCGTCCCACACAATATAGCCCTGGTCAATGACATACAAGATCGCGTCTTTATACGAGATGAATGGCAGGTCATAAGCCGCCGCGATTTCCGCGTGCTGCGGCTGG
Organism: Clostridiales bacterium UBA929; assembly: GCA_002293625.1. Classification (GTDB taxonomy): domain Bacteria; phylum Bacillota; class Clostridia; order Oscillospirales; family UBA929; genus UBA929. Next base: position 23,724 of record DBDP01000082.1, read on the forward strand.
AAGCTGGTGCCGTTCTCCTGCGTCATCGCTACGCACACCAACGCGGGCGCGGACGGAGCGTTCCACAGCTTGCGCAGCAGGCTGTCGTAGGAGTTAATGTTGCGTTCGGGATGTTCGTTCGTGTCGTTGACCGAGAACTCGACGAAAACCACGTCCGGCTCCTGCGCCAGCACGTCGCCGTCCGCCCTGTGCACGCCTATATACGAACCCGTCGCGCCGATGCCCGCGTTGACATACTTTATTGCAGCGTTGGGGTAAGTGGTTTCAAACCAATCGGTTACAAGCGCCGTGTAAGAGTTATCCGCGGCGGCACCGGTTCCCTGCGTGATTGAGCCTCCGATAAACGCTACGGTGAAGTCGCCGCCGGTCTCCGCTTTTTTCAGTTTCTCGGCAAGGCGTACTTTGTTGCCTTCGGCGAGGCGCGACTGCGCGATCATTTCAGCAGTCGGTCCGTTGTCTATAGAATACGGCTCCGGCGACGGGGAGGGTTCCTCCGGCGTGGGTGACGGCTCTTCCGGAGATGGGGAGGGTTCTTCCGGTGAAGGCGACGGTGACGGAACGTCCGCAGACGGCGACGGTGACGGGTCTGTACCGCCGCCGGAGCAGGCACTAAGCAGGAACACACAGCATAAAAGCGCCGCGAGACGAATCATTTTCTTAAACATAGCTAACTTTCCCCCAATCCAAATCGTGCGGCGCTTTGCCGCTCTTCGAGTTCCCTACCAAAACGGCCATACCGAAGACATACCCGTCCGGGAAACGCAGTTTCTGTGTAAACTCTTTGCCCCTCGCGCTCAAAAGCGGGAGGCGCGCCATGCCACAGATGACGTTGCCAAGCCCCATCGCTTGGGCTGCCAGCGCGACGTTTTGGCTCAAGATGCCGCAGTCTGTCGCGGCGTACTCGGAGCCGTCGGACGCGATCATCACCATACAGGGCGCGTTGTAGAAGATGCTGCCGCCCCGCTTCAACACCTGCGCGTGCCACTCTTTGTCCTGCGCCTCAACGACTTTCAACCCCTCGGCGTCCATCTCCTCGATCAGCGCCTTGTCGGTGACGACGGTGACGTGCCACGGCTGGCGGTTGATTGCGCTGGGTGCCGCGAGCGCGGCTTCGGCAAGCGTCTTGACCTGCTCCTCCGTGAGCGGCGAGGCGTCAAAGTCGCGGCAGGAGTAGCGTTCCAAAATGGTTTTCTGGGTTGCGTTCATGGTTTACCGTCCTTCCCCCTATACTTTACGATACAGTATACCATAAAAGAGCGGCCTTGCCAATGTTGAGTTTTTATGGTATACTTCCTGCCAAAGGAGCGCTTAATCATATGTATGAAATTGTCAGAAAACAAGTCCTGAACGAGCAAGTCTCCCGCATCGACATTGCCGCACCCGTTGTGGCGGCGAAAGCGAAGGCGGGGCAGTTTGTGATTCTCCGCACCCACGAGATGGGTGAACGGTTCCCTCTGACGGTCGCCGCCGCGAACCTTGACGGCACTGTCACGCTGATCTATCAGAAAGTCGGGCACAGCACCAAAGAGCTGGACGCCATCCCTGTCGGCGGGACGGTCGCGACCCTCGCGGGACCGCTCGGCAAACCGACCGAGCTTGCGCATATCTCCCGCGCCGCGGTGGT
>DBDP01000121.1:0-129 GCA_002293625.1 Clostridiales bacterium UBA929
CCGTTACAATATTCTCCTCGCATAAATTGCATTGAAACAGAAGAGGACGGATGCACCAATGGAAGCGCTTCTGCAAGGCTTTACGAGCCTGACTTGGCAATCCTTTGTAATGTACGCGATCGGCGGGGT
>DBDP01000121.1:311-6604 GCA_002293625.1 Clostridiales bacterium UBA929
CCGAAGATGATGTTCCTCGGCGCGGCGGCGCAGCTCGGAATTTTCGCGACTATCGCGGCGGTTGCCGCAATTGGGGAAGCGTTTCCGTCTCTTGGGATTGACTTAAAAATCGCGGCGGCGATCGGAATCATCGGCGCGGCGGACGGACCGACCTCGATTTTCGTCGCGACCAAATTAGCTGTTGACTACATCGCCCCGATTTCGGTCGCGGCGTATTCCTATATGGCTCTTGTGCCGATTATTCAACCACCGGTTATCAAGCTGCTCACCACCAAAAGTGAGCGCACAATCCGTATGGACAACACCGAGAAACGAATATCCAAGAAGGCGCTGATCTTGTTCCCGATCATTGTTACGGTGATCTCCGGTATCCTCGCGCCTTTCTGCGCTCCTCTGGTAGGCTTGTTGATGTTCGGTAACCTAATCCGTGAGTGCGGCGTGCTGGAACGGCTGTCGAAAACCGCGCAAAATGAGTTGGCGAACCTCGTGACGCTGCTGCTGGGGATCTCAATCGGCGCGAAGATGCAAGCCGGAGAGTTTCTGCAACCGACAACGCTGTTGATTCTCGCGCTCGGTTTTGTCGCTTTTGTATTCGATACGGCGGGCGGCGTACTCTTTGTAAAATTCCTGAATCTGTTCAGTAAGGATAAAATGAACCCGATGATCGGTGCGGCTGGCATTTCGGCTTTCCCGATGTCGGCGCGGGTGGTTCAGAAACTCGCCACCAAAGAAGACCCGCAGAACTTCATTTTGATGCCCGCCGTTTCCGCGAACGTCGCCGGTCAGGTCGCCTCGGCCATCGCGGGCGGGATCGTCCTCGCGTTGGTTCCGTGGCTGCTCGGCGGATCATGACAGGAGGGACACACGATGGTTGCGCTTGCGTTTCAATTGATGCTGTACGGTTTGGCCGGGGTGTTCTCGGCGCTCGCTATCTTTTTCATCGCGGTGAAGGTCATGGTGCGGGTGTTCTCACCCGACAAGGAACAAGAATGAATCCTGCGCGGATATGGTGGAATTGGCAGACACGCCGGTCTTAGGAGCCGGTGCGCAAGCATGTGGGTTCAAATCCCACTATCCGCACCAAGATTACAAGCCTGCGCTCTCAACGAGTGCAGGCTTTAACATTGCAATACCAACGCATTCGGCGTTTTTTTATTTGCACAACCGTATCATGTTTCAGACGAAAATATCACTCAAAATAACGATTTCGCTAATGCGAATTGCTGCAGCGCAAGCCTCCACAGATTACGAATCGGCGATTGGCGCATAATATTCTCATATGAGGAAATAGCAAAAGCCGAGGAAGAATATGCTCGCGGGGAATTTGTCCGGCATGGGGACATTAACTGGGGCTGATTAATCGCTTCATAATAGAAGCGCTTGATATTATCCCGGCACCTAATATTCGCAATTTATACATGGCTTGATATGCCGGGATAATATCTATTTTAACATCATATTACGGCGGCATTGCAATGCGCCGGAAATTGCGACTTTTCAGTGCCGCCGTAATTGCGTCGCCTTCCAGCTCCTCCATGTCGAAGTGCTGGAGCAGCAGCGAAACGGGGTCGCCTTTACCCTGCTCCCGCGTCATGCTGATCGAAGCGTTTACCTTTGGAACATTTTCAAGAAGCTGTCCCTCAAAGTCTCATGCTTCACCGCGGTAACGTCAAACCTAAAGACACTGAAAACAATCTGAACACAAACGCCTATCCCGATAAAGGAAATCACCGTTCCGATTCCGGCCATACCGCCCATGATCCATCCGATAAGCGTTACAAGCAATTCAACCAGCAGACGGCACACACCAACGGGTATTTTAGTTTTGCGGGTCAGCACGACCATTAAATTGTCGCGCGGTCCCGCGCCAAAGGCGGCCTTCATGTAAAAATAAGAACCGAGAGCGATGATAAACATCCCCAGTATAAGCATGATGATACCGGCCGCGAGGTTACCCGCCGCCGGTATTATATTTATGGCGATGATGATATCGATGAATACGCCTGTCAGCACCATGCTGGCGACGGTTCCAAGCCCCAGCTTTTCACCGAATGCCGTAACGATGATGACAATTAATACCCCCGCGATGATGGAAACCACGCCAATGCTTAAACCGGTTACACCCGATAGCCCGACATGGAACACTTCCCACGGGGCATAGCCGATGCCTGCTTTGATTGTCAGAACGATCCCAATCGCGTACAGCACAAGACCAAGCAGCATATTTAACAGTCTTACGATCATATTGGGCTATCTCCGAGGCGGGGACGGGGTGACAGCGTTCTGCCCCGCAAGGGTATCCCAAAACGCGGCCACCATATTCTTTTCGGTGCTGACAAAGCCCGTGACCGCCGCGCCGGTCTTCACCTTCAGCGCGCCCGTTTCCTCCTTCACATACACAAGCATGTTGTGAACCAAATCGTTACGGACAAAAACGCTCAGGTTGCTGTACTCTTCCGCGAGCGCCATCATTTGTTTGTAGTGCGCCAAGTATTGCTCCCGCGTGTAGACAAAACCGCCCATATATTCCGCAAACGGCAGCGTGAATTCGGAGAGCCGCGAGAGAACCAAGTCCGGCTCAAGCACCGTAAGCGACAGCCGGTTATCACGGATATTTTTTTGGAACGCGGCGACGCTCTGCTCCCACATGGGCAGAAGGTTGCCTCTTTTCGTGTTTGCTTCGTTTACCAGCGATTCCGGCAGGGCGAACAGCGGCGGCAGGGCATAGCTTAGGCAGGCGTCGCCGCTTTCGGCGCGCAACCCATCCAACCTCTTATACAAAGCATCGGTCTCCCGTGGGGAATACACATGAATCAGCGGGCGGCAGAGCGCGAAGAGACGCTCGTATTCCACCGTCAGCGCCTCAAGCGCCGCCCTATCGGTGACGAACAGGTTCAGCATCCCTTCGGTTTCCTTCTGAACCGAGGACGAGATAACCGCCGCCGTCCGCGGCGCGATGAACATGGTTTGCTGGAACAAGCCGTCGCGCAAACGGTTATAGCAGTACGGCTCGATCGCGCCGGTCATGTATATCGGCAGCCAGTTTGTGACCGACCAGAGCATGTGATCCATATCACGGGAAACGGTATGTATAATCCGCACGCGGTTGCCCTTCATGATGACCTTTTTGAAAAGTTCCGCCCAACGCGCGGCAAACGCCGCGTCCTCGTTAAGCCACGCCATATCCTCATCGGAGAATAAAAGCAGCGTCTGCGGCTCGTTTTCTTGCAGTATCATCAGGAAAAACTGCTCCACCGCTTTGCGCTTCCCGGCGTTGCCGTATAAATACGCCGCGTACTTTGCGGGCGCTTCTTCGGCGGTACCCGCGGCCGGCACACCCGGCGTCCGCTCCGGCAGACGCGAAAAGCCGGAAATCAGCCTGCCCGTGGCGGCGCTAATATCCTTTTCTTTTTCCGTCAGCCACCCTTCGAGCCAAATCGCCGTATCTTGCTCCCCGGCAAGCACTCCGGGGCTGATTCCCGTGAGCTTTTGCAGGGCGTTAAGCTGGTACTCCTTCCTGATGTGCTTCGCGAGATAGCGGCACATCGGAGCCAGATAGTCATGTTTTTTGGAAAGCGCCCGCGCCCCGGTGCGCAGTCTGCCGACATACGAGCCGTCTAAATTCACCGCGCGGGCAAGGCGGGTGTTGGAAACCTCCGCGATGCTCATCAGGGAGTCAAACCGTTCTGAAAACATAAAACACCACCTCCGTTTGAATCCAGTTTACCACAGGTTTTTTGGGAACACAAGGGGATTAGGCAAGATTCTTGCCAGTTTTATGGCAAGGACATTTGCCCCAAATCCATTGACAGAAACCCGGTTCCTGCTAAACTGGAATGGGCGGATATGCAAGTGTTGAAGATTGCGCGTTCGCCGCAGGTGGGGAAAAGATAACTATAAATGCAATGGAGGACTTTATATGAAAAGAATACTCATTCTATCAATAGCGCTACTTCTGCTCGCGGGGTGCGCTGGGAAAACACCGCCGAGTGGCGACCCTGCGGCATTGTCTTCCCCGTCTCCCGCGCCTCTGCCTCAAACGGACAGCGACAGTTTTACGGTAAAAGACGGGGATACATCCGTTGAAACGCCCGACGGTGTCGTCTTTGACTTCGGGTGCTTATTCGAAGCGGGCGAAGACATCACCGTCGGGAAGGTGACGCCGGATACGCCGGATAGTGACGTGGACATTTACGCTTATGATTTCGCCGTCTCCTCCGGTCAGCCCGAAGGGGTGGTTGAGATCGTTATCCCCTATGACGACGCGGACGTTTCGGGAGACGAGGAACAGCTCTCGGTCGGCGGGAAGTATTATAACGAGCAAAGCGGCGCGTGGGAGGACGCCCTGTATTGGGTGGACACCGAAGCCAACACCGTACACATTCTTACCGACCATCTGTCCACATACGGCGCGTGGGTCGTCCGCAATCCCGGCAAACGCAACGAACACCTCTCGACCTCTTTCGGCGCGTATATAACGACGCAGCAAGCCGACGCGCTGCTGAATATATACGCCGCAGACAGCGCGACAGTGGCGGAGGACGTCGCCTCTTCGTTCTTCGAAGCGACGGGAAGCCTTCAATACTTCACAGCGACAAACGTACCGGCCCTTATCTCGCTTGGAGGGACGTACGACGACTTCATCACCGAGCAATTTTCGGATTCGCTGACCAAGTTCGGCATCGCCGTCGCCTGCTCGCAGTTTGCCTTCGATATGTATTACAACGGCATTCGAAGCGAGAAAACCTACACAAGCGCAATGAAGCTCACGTTGAATTTGGCAATCACCAAAGCGACGGCGGCTATTCAGCTTGCGTATGTCGGCGTCGGTATACTCGATCTTGCGCTCTCGGAAGTAAGCAGTTACGCCATCGAGCAAAGGTACGAAAACACGAAGAACATGTATGACGCCTATTACAAACGCGACGGGGTACGGCGCGGAACCAAAGAGTGGCGGCTGCTGTTTGATAAAATTTATAAGGACAACAAAGAAAACCCCCGGCAGGTCGCCGACCTTATAAGCGCGGAGATAGACCGCTACGTCAACGAGTACTGGGAGGTTGCCGGAACCGATTGGGAGTCGTGGGTGGACTCGTATGATGAAAACGCGGCGCTGACCAAGTATCCGTGGCCGCTGAGCGAAGACCGCGAGAATATCGCGAACCACTATAAAGCGGAGCTTTATTCAAGTCTGCAAGCGGTGTTCAACATCTTGGAAAGAACGATGTACTATGACTGCCTAGCCGAACGCGATAAATTATTAAGAGACATTGTTCAAATCCTCAACACGGTCTACGCAATCAACATCGAAGAAGAGGAGCCGGAAGTGGGCGAAGCGCCGCAATACGCGGACGCCTACGTTACGCTCTCGCCCCTCTCCGACGCCACCACGGAAGCGGCGTGGACGGTACAATTGAACGGAAGCGGGCACGGAAGGCTGCCCTTTACCCTGCTTGCCCACGAATCGGCGGGTTTCCCGATGGAACTATCCATTTTCAAGACGGAAAAGGATCTGCGGGACAAAAAGCCCGCGTACACAACCACGCTGGAACCGTTTACCTCAACGGAAAAGACCGTCACCCTCGCGGCGCTTAAAACAGAAGCGATTGATTACTCCGGCGTATATATCGGCACGCTCTACAATACCACCACCGGCACGGAGATCGAGATGACAACCACCATCACGTTCGACAGGGAATACGGCGACGGTGTGTTCTATAACATCCGAGGTGTCGACGGGACGATCTCACCCATCACGGGCGAAGAACGTTTCTACTTCGGCGGGAGCTACTTCATCCGCTCGTCAACGGGAGAGGTTACTATGTCGACCGCGGATTTCAAATTCTCCGCCGACGGGCTTTCGTTCACCGCGAACATGACCGATTATAACGGAAACGTATGGGGGATCATCACAGGGTCACGGTAAAATACCGTAAGGGCGCGCATTGCGCGTCCGCATATTATCCCATATCCGCGAATTACGATGGGCGGATTGCGAATTGACCATATGGGAAAACACGGGCCGATTACGAATCGACCCCTACAACGGAAAATATTTCTTGACAAACAATCTCGCACATTGTAAAATACACACATACTTGGGAGCTGGTTCGCGCGCAAAAGCGCGAAAAGCGCCCACGCAGCAGGCCATGGTGCCGTTAACACCATGACCCTGTGAAGGTGGCAAGACACCTTACGCAACCGTTTTACCGGCGCCGCGAGAGCGAGATTAGCATACCATATCTCGCCCCTCATTGCAAGAGCGGCAATTGCTTGAGTTCCCCCAAAAATCA
>DBDP01000137.1 GCA_002293625.1 Clostridiales bacterium UBA929
CGGCGCAGCGCGCGCTCGGTCTGACCGTGGACGGACTTGTCGGTCCCGCCACGTGGGCGGCGGTGGTGAAGTAGGAGGATTTATTTTATTGTGCTTAAAAAAGAAATAATATATAGCATCTACTAGTAAATGGAATTATATATCACACATGTGTACAATAATAAAAATATAATTCTCTGTATGCTGTTGACACAATCCTAACACTGTGATATACTTCCTTTGCAGGAAAACATTCCTGAGATTTATGAAATGGGGTTGTACCAATGAAAACTAAAATGCGCAGAATCGCAATCATCCTCTCGTTTGCCTTGGTGTTCTCTGTGTTCCCCTTTTCGGCGACTGCGGGTAGCGGCGGAAACGGTGTGTCGCAAGCCATCCAGCAGTACATAGAATCGGATGGGTACGTCGCGGAGGGAACCTCCGCACACTTGGAAGAGTTATTCAGAAATGACCCCGTTACCCTTGTGATCGCGTTGTCGCAATTTGACGCGGACGCCCAAGACAGGGTCGCGAGAACACTGACATACTACGCTTCCGTCGGAACAGACGAGGAATATGAAGCGTTTTCAAAGGCACTCGCCATTGTAAAAGAGAGCGCAATCTCAACAGAGCAGAGCGAACTTATTGCCTTGTTCGACACCTACCTTGAAGAAGCGCTGTCAATCGAAGTTCAAACGAGTTCACCTATAATCGCGCCAGTTTTCAGCGTGAAGATTGTCAAGCGCTTCATCGACGGAAGCAAAAAGAAGGGTTTCCCAAAAGATGAAGAACTCGGCACCCTGTTGGCGACATATTACCGGCAAGAACCTAAGCTCTTTATGAAAGCAATGGAGAACATGAACGGGAAAAAAGACGCCCAAGCCGTCGCGGAAATCATCGCCTACGCTGAAGCAAACGCAAAAAGGCTGGAGATTTCGGCGGAACCTGTGGACGAATCCTCCGCAACCTTGTCCCCCGCAGAAACACAGCTTCTAAACGTGTTGGACAACCAAATCCAAAACACATCCATAGGCTATTCGGTATATAATACTTCGGTGCGGAAGGGAACAACCCAAGTGCCGGATATTGGAATCCTTTCATATCCAAGCAAAGTTAATGTCGGTGAGACTGACACGCTTGCCGTTTCCTTCTCCGAAACGACCGCGCAAAACGTTGACAGAAGCTATTATGCCGAGGTATGGAACACCAAAGACGGCATAGAATACCTCAAGGAAGCAAAGCAAGTCACAATCCCGGCGGGTTCTGCCGACATTGCCGAAACGTTTGATATTACACAGTATCAGACGGGTGAATTTGTGACGGAGGTAAAGGTATTCTCGAACGAAGGCGGGGCGCTTTTGAAATCATTCGTGAACCCGGCATCCAGCATGGCGGCGGGAACGTGGGAGATCCTTGTGCTGTTACCGGAGTACAGGATCAACTATGGTAGACTGTACTTATACGGTGCTGGTGGTCCAACTAAATTCAACATCGCGTGTCTTGGCAGAGGTACTAGCGGAGGACAGGATCATCAGACAGCAAAAATGGATGTAACAAATGGCGATACTGTCTTTGGTGAATTTAATGCGTCATTGGCTGGTCCAGACAATGATACGGCGAAAATGGGTCCGTATAAATACGTCCAACTCCGTGTTGTAAATGCAGGGCAAAACGACTGGATCACCGAATATCGGACAGACACTTTCGCAATACACGCAGGAAGAAATCAGTCCAGTCTGTCTAAAACAAATGGTTGTGTTAGAATCTTCAACGATGACCAATTGAGGCTCGAAGTCGCAATAACATCGTTGATAGAGGATTACAACCATGACCGCGTTGGATATTGTGAAATTGCCGAGTGGTAATATCGGAGGTGCCGCATGAGAAAAGCCGTTGCTGTCCTGCTTGCGCTTTGCTTTGTACTCCCCGTCTGTCTCGCCGACGAGGACGAATGGTACAGCAAAACTCTTTCACTGGAAGAGAAGTTTGAAATCAGCACGAATTACAACCTATGGTTTGACTATCTCTTTGATGATTTGGACTTCAAAGGTCATTTCTATCAAGACGCGGAGGGCTTTCTCGCCGCGTTGAGTGAGCAACCGCTGAAAATCCAAAAGAAAGTCATCTTTCTGATGATTTATCAGTGTCGGTGGTATTCAGAAGATGAGCAGTTCAACGAAACCCTCGCTACAGTTGAGGAGAAAACAGCCGTAAAGAGCATTTTACAACTCATAGACGCCGAACTAACCCGCACCAAGCCGGACTATAAAGAGCTTTTCACCCGCCGCACTGACGCAATGTCGGGCGAAAAACACGGCATTGAGATGCGTGAAGCCTTTGAGTACGATACTTACGCCTTTATCGCCCGTCTGTCATTGTATGGCGTCAAGTGGCAGCTTATGGTTTGCTCTAAACTGGCAAGCGAGTATTCAATTGCCGAGGACTTACCTGTACTTGAGGATGAAATCGCAGCCCTTCGTAAAGACAAGCGCAAAAAGACGTTCCTGTTTGAAATTACGCTGGACAACATGAAAAACGCGATCATAGACATTCAATCAAGGCACCCTGAAAAGGACTCGCCCCCTGAACCGACTGGACCCCAAAGCGAGAGGGGTTATAAACCATAGGAGTCTCTTGCACTGATGAACCTCGGGGGTGTCGCATGAAAAAAATCATCGCAATCCTGCTCGTTCTCTGCTCTCTAGTCCCATCTTGCCTTGCGGCGTATAGTCGAGATGAGGCGCTTACGCTGGAAGAGCGATTTGAAATTAGCATAGACATTAGCCAATGGTTCGGATACTTACGCGACGGTTTGGATTTCAAAACCGATTTCTATCACGACGCGGAGGGCTTTCTCGCCGCGTTGAGTGAGCAACCGCTGAAAATCCAGAAAAAAGTCATCTTTCTTCTGATATATCAGTGTCGGTGGAATTCGGAGATGGAGCAATTTAACGAAACCCATAAAGCGATTTTTGGAAACACCGACCTAGCTGGTATTTTACAACTCATTGACACCGAACTAACCCGCACCAAGCCGGACTATAAAGAACTTTTCACCCGTCGCACGGACGCAATGTCAGGGGAAGAGCACGGTGTTGAGATGCGCAGAGCCTTTGAATACGACACTTACGCCTTTATCGCCCGTCTGTCATTATACGGTGTCAAGTGGCAGCTCATGGTTTGCTCTAAACTCGCGGGAGAGTATTTGATTGCCGAGGAGATGCCTGTGCTTGAGGACGAACTAGCAACCCTCCGCAAAGACAAGCGCAAAAAGACCTTCCTGTTTGAAATTACGCTGGACAACATGAAAAACGCGATCGAACATTATCGGTCAAAGTTTTCAATATGAAATCTCCCCCGCTCTGCTCATCGCGGAGCGGGGGAATCTCCCGCACGTATACTTAGGTGAATCGGAGGTGCCGCATGAGAAAAGCCGTTGCTGTCCTGCTTGCTTTTTGCTTTATAGTACCTATCAGCTTTGCTACGAGCAGAGACGAAACATTAACATTGGAAGAACGTTTTGAAATCAGCGTCAAGCCGGGTGTAACTTTTGACATCTTGACTGACGGGCTTGACTTCAAAACCGAATTCACAAACGATCCCGAAGGATTTCTTTCGGCGTTGAGCAAACAGACGAAAAAAGTCCAAAACAAGGTTGTATTTCTCTTGGTATACCAGTGCAAATTTTGGTACGGCGGAAGAGAGGAACTGGAAAAAGGACTGGATTCAGTTTCCGGTAGCAAGAATAACGGAGCAAACAGACTCGTTACTCTTATCAATGCCGAGTTAATCCGCACCAAACCCGATTACCGAGATCTTTTCACACGAATTACCGACGGTCATTTTTCGGAATCGCTTGGCGGGGAGCTTCGCATAGCCTTCGAATACGACCAATACGCCTTTATCGCTCGTCTGTCGCTATACAATGTTAAGTGGCAGCTCATGGTTTGCGGTTTGATGACAGGTGAGTATGTAATGGCGGAAGATCTTCCCGTTTTGCAAGACGAAATCGAAACCCTGCGTAAAGACAAGCGCAAAAAGACTTTCCTGTTCCACATCACACTGGACAACGTGAAAAACGCGATCGAGGAACATATAGCGAGAAATTCATAATTTGACGACGCTCCCCCTTCGATTCGGAGGGGGAGCCACTTATCAGGCGTCCTTGACGATTCGTCTGTGTTAGCCCCTTCCGCATCTCACTTTTGCAAAAATGCGGACAACTTCTCGGCGAAATACTCGGTGAAATCGAGGTCAAGATCCGCTGACTCGATTTTTGCTTTCAGCGTTTCCGAATACTCGGTACTATGTAACAGTTCGTTCGTTTCATCCTCTGTAAACGCATCCGAAACGATGACGTTGTCTTTGTTCATTGCGTTAGCCGGGCAGCAATCCTGGCACGCTGTGCATCCTGCGATGCTGTTCAGCAATTTAACATCGAACCATTCCGGGTACTCGGGTTTGCCGGTTGAATCAGAAAAGTATGTTATACACCTATCGGAATCAATCAATCTCCGCTCAGTGTCAATCGCGCCGGTAGGGCACGCTTTAACACAAGCCTGACAGCTATCACAGCCCTCCATGCGCCGAAGCGGGAACCACGTATCATCGTCACAGGGCATATCCGTGAGATATGTCATGATTGCCGTATAGCTTCCGAACGGAACAACCGCTCCGCGGTCTCCATTGGAGGCTATTTTTGTTAGTAAGGGTTTTATCATATCTGTTCGCTCCTTGCCGGCAACTGTTCACAAACGCTTCGCTAGTGACCGGCGAACACGGCGTATATAGTGCCTCTTACTAATAGTATAACCCTCCCGTAAGGGGAGGGTCAATAGGGCATATAGAAAATCTTTCAAGCGAGAACCATTATATACCAATTGTATTCGCACTTGCCACCGGCGGCTAAGTATGGTAGAATAAGCACTATGTTGTCGGCATTTGTCCCGCGAGTGTCTCCAGAGCCTTTTTCTCGATTCGTGACACATACGAACGCGAAATACAGAAATGATCGGCAACCTCGCGCTGTGTCAGCGGCGGGGAACCGCCCAAACCGTATCGCAGCCGGATAATGTCCCTCTGCCGCCCTTCCAGCGAACTCTCCACCAGCGTCCGTATCCTTAGACGTTCCTCTTCGCGCTCTAGGCGTTCCTGAACGTCGTCCTCGGCCTGCAAAACATCCATAACCGAAAGCGGCAGCCCGTCGGAGTCGGCTTCCAGGGGTTCGCTGAGTGAAACGTCGCCCGAACGTTTTTTTATGCCGCGAAAATGCATAAATATCTCATTTTGTATGCAGATACAGGCGTACGTTGCCAGTTTGGCTTTCTTATCGGGTGAAAAGCTGTCAATGGCTTTCACCAGCCCGATCGTTCCGATGGATATTAAATCATCTTGGTCGGTTACGTTGGTGTAGTATTTTTTGATTACATGCGGCACCAAGCGCAAGTTGTGCATGATGAGTTTTTCCCGCGCCACTTTGTTCCCCTTCGCCATTGCGGCCAGCGCTTCGTTTTCCTCCGCCACAGTGAGCGGGCTGGGGAACGAACCTCCTCTTCCGGTCAGGCGCAGGCAGAAGTAGTACCCATGCAAAAGAAGCGAAACAACCCCACCGAACATAGGCTTTCCCATCCTTCCGTCTTTAAGGTCATCATATGCTGCGAAAGATTGTCCTGTGACAAAGGGAGTGTGTTGTCCCGGTGAAGCAAATAATCAAAACGGCAGCCCTTTCGGTCTTTGACGAGAAGGGTTTTCATCAGGCGTCCATTCGGGAGATCGCGGCGCGCGCCGGATGTTCTTTGCCGACCTTGTATTACTACTACGGAAGTAAGGAACACTTATATGAGGAAGTCGTAGTCAGTTCCTACCGCCAAATCTCGGAACAAATCGCCGATCAGCTCCCCGAAGGCGTTTCGCTGCGGGATAGCTGGTACTTTTCGGTGATGCAGCGGCGTTTGCTGACCGACGACGACCGACGCGTTTTTCGCTTGGCGCACAAGGCAATGCTGGGCGTGGACAGCGCGGGCGCCGCTTCGGAGAAACTGCTTGCTTACGAACGGGAGCGGCGTACCGGGGAACGGGAGCGTTTGCTTCACGCGTTCCGGGATCCCATCTTCTCGCGGCTTTTGCTGCGGGTGACCGACCAAATGCTGCTCTCCGCATTGATAGAAAACGATGGGCTGGATCAAGAGGAGATTCGCAGGGAACTGAACCTCTTGTTTGACGCCGCGGAAAGGATTCCCGAATGACGATATTTGAAGTGATCACGGCACTGGGCGGCGTGGCGCTGTTCCTCTTCGGCATGAACGTGATGGGGGACGGGCTGGAGAAGATGTCCGGCGGGCGGCTGGAGCGAATCCTTGAGCGCCTGACCTCCAATACCTTGAAAGCCGTACTGCTCGGCGCGGTGGTCACCAGCGTTATCCAATCGTCATCAGCCACCACCGTCATGCTGGTGGGCTTCGTAAATGCCGGTATCATGAAGCTGCGGCAGGCGGTCGGCGTTATCATGGGCGCGAACATCGGTACCACAATCACGGCGTGGATTATCAGCCTCGGCGACATCGACTCCTCCAACACCGCCCTCTCCCTCTTGAAACCCAAGACACTGGCACCGCTCGTCGCCGTATGCGGTATTGTGCTGATTATGTCTGTCCGGCGGGGGAAAAAACACGATATAGGCCGTATCCTGCTGGGATTCGGCATATTGTTCAGCGGAATGCTCACAATGGAGACCTCGCTCGGTGGTCTCGCGAAGAGCGAGGGTTTTCAAAACATGATGACAGCGTTTACAAACCCCCTTTTGGGTGTGTTGGTAGGGGCGGGCTTAACGGCCGTAATCCAGTCCTCGTCGGCGAGTGTGGGTATCCTCCAAACCTTGAGTGCGAGCGCCGCCGCGGCGGGGCACCCCATACTGTTCTCAGCCGCCGCGCCGATCATCATGGGGCAGAATATCGGCACTTGTATCACGGCGATCCTCGCCTCTATCGGAGCGACGCGCAACGCCAAACGCACCGCGTTCGTGCATCTGTACTTCAACGTTATCGGTACGGCTGTGTTTATCGCGGCGCTGTACGGTCTGCAATCGATCGTACACTGGCCGTTTTGGGAAGCGGAGATGTCGCGCAGCACCATCGCGCTCTTCCATATGGCGTTTAACTTGATTTCAACTGTATTTCTGCTGCCCTTATCCGATCTTCTCGTCAGGATCGCCATGCGCACCCTGCCGGGCGAATCGGGTACGGTGGAGATGGACGGGATGCTGGACGACCGTTTCTCCCCGTCTGTTGCTCTTTCCAAAGCGTTGGAAGCCGTTCACCTGATGGCCGACCACGCCCAAAAGAATTACTCGCGCTCGGTAGAGTTCCTGATGGTGAAGTATGACGAAAAACGGTTCAGCCGCCTGCGGGAAGACGAAAACACCCTCGACGGTCTGGAGACGCATATCAACCAGTATCTCATCAAGCTCGCGAGCCGCGGCTTAACGGAGTCCGAGAACTCCCTGCATTCCGAGATGTTTCATGTCATCACCGACATTGAACGGATCGGCGATTACGCCGTCAACATCGCGGAAGCGGCGCAGAGCAAGCACACCGATTCCGTGCAGTTCTCCCCCTCCGCGCAGCGTGAGTTGGAGATGCTGAGCAAGGCGGTCAGCGAACTGCTGGAGCTTACCTGCGCCTGTTACAAGAATGCGGACACGCGCATTGCTGCGAAGGTCGAACCGTTGGAGGAGACGATTGACCGTATGACGGAGATCCTCCGCGGCAGACACATCAACCGCCTGAAAACCGCCGAATGCAGCGCCGAATCGGGCGCGCTCTACCTTGAACTGCTGATTAACTTCGAGCGTCTCGCCGACCACTGCTCCAACATTGCGCTCTATATCGTCCGGCGCAACATGTCGCCAGAGGAGCGGAACCGCTTCGATATGCACGAATATGTGCATACCCTGCACTCCGGAAAATACGCGGAGTATAACAAATCGCTGGATGAGTTCGGGCAAAAATACGTTACCGCACTGGACGCGGCTGCGCCATGAGGGTTCTGCACCTAATCGGCGGCGGCGACGCGGGCGGCGCGAAGACGCATGTCATCAGTCTGCTGGCGGGGCTTCAGAACGTCACTCTCGTCTCCTTCCGTGAAGGCGACTTTTCTGAAGAGGCGCGCGCCGCCGGAATCGACGTCCGCGTGATGCCGGGAAGACTCTTTCCCGTCCTGCGGCAGATTGTCGAACTGGCAAAAGAGTACGACATCATTCACTGCCACGGAGCGCGCGGCAACTTTATGGGAATGCTTCTGAAAAAGCGTGTGAAGAAGCCCGTCATCACCACCGTACACTCCGACTACAAGCTGGACTATATGGGGCGTCCGCTCGCCTTCCTGACCTACGGGCTGATTAACCGTTTCGCTCTACGGCGGCTCGATGCCCATATCGGCGTTTCGGACGTGATGGCGAAGACGTTGATTCAACGCAGGTTTCCCGCCGAAACCGTCTACACCATTTACAACGGTGTGGATTTCCCAAAAGAGGAAGCGCCCGCCGATAAAGCCGCACTCGCGGAAAAATTCGGCGTACCGTATGCCGAGGGCGACGTTTTCGCCGGGATCGCCGCGCGTTTTGACCCTGTGAAAGACCTGCCGACCGTCATCCGCGCCGCGGCGAGCCTGAAAGAGAGCTGCCCCCGCCTGCGCTTCATGATCGCGGGCGACGGCAAGCAAGGGAACGCCTTGCGGAAACTCGCCGCCGAGCTGAACGCGCCGGTGCATTTTGTTGGGTGGCTTTCGGATACGGACGATTTTTTCCGTCTGTTGGATATCAACCTGTTGGCGAGCCGGTTTGAGACATTTTCCTATGTCCTGACCNNCGTCGCGAGCGAGGTGGGCGGCGCGCCGATTTTAATCGACCACGGCGTCAACGGCTTCCTCTTCCCGTTCAAAGACGGGGCTAAACTCGCGGAGTATATCCAAATGCTGTATGCCGACCCCGATCTGCGCTGCGAGATGGGGCGCAAATTGCGCGAAAAGGTAATATCGCAGTATTCGGCGGAAACCACCGTGCAGACGCAGCGGGATATTTACCAAAGCGTCCTTCGCCGCCACGCGCGCGCGAAGATCAAGCGCGACGGTCTGACGATCTGCGGCGCTTACGGCATGAACAACTCCGGCGACGACGCGATACTGGAAGCCATTCTGAAGGAGATCCGGCAGGTGGATCCCGACATTCCGGTGCGGATTCTTTCCCGCAGTCCGCCGGTGACGCGCCTTGTCTTTCGGGAGCGGTGCTTCCACTCCTTTCACCTCCTCCCTCTGATCCGCGCGCTCGGAAAAAGCCGCGTATTTCTCTGCGGCGGCGGAACGTTGATTCAAGACGGAACGTCGCGCCGTTCGCTGTGGTTCTATCTCTTCACGATATGGCTCGCTCGCAAGAGGGGATGCCGTGTTGTGATGCTCGGGTGCGGTATCGGTCCTGTATTAAAGCCGTTTAACCGCCGCCTGACGGCGCGCGTACTGACGCGGAACGTCGAGGTGATTACGCTGCGGGAGCAAGTCTCGCGCAGCGAGCTGGAGCGGCTCGGCGTATCCGGCCCGAAGATTTACCTCTCCGCCGACCCGGCGCTGATCTTGCAGCCGGAGGACGGCGAAAAGGTGGACAGCCTTCTCTTAAGACAAGGCGTTCCGCTCGGAGGGCGGTATATCGGTATTGCTCTCCGGGATTGGCCGGGACTGATAGAGAAAATGCCCGATATTGTCGCCGCGGTCGAGTACGCGTACCGCTCATACGGTTTGACGCCTGTCTTTATTCCGGTGGAACGCAGAAAAGACATTCAGCCGGGCGAACGCGCCGCCGCGCTGATAGGATGTCCGTACCATGTGCTGCGCGAGACGGGTTCGGCGAGGCTGACGATCGGGATTCTGTCGCGGATGCAGATGGTGGTGGCGATGCGTCTCCACGCGTTGATTTTCGCGTCCGGGCAGGGGCTTCCGATGGTAGGGCTTCCCTATACCGACAAGGTCAGCGCGTTCATGGATTATATGGGGCAGAAATTGTATACACCGCTGAAGGAAGTCACCGCCGCGAACCTGATGAACCACATTGACAGCGCAATGGCGCTGCAGCACGACAGAAAGACGCGCCTCGACGCCGTAGCCGTGCTGCGGGAACGCGAAAAAATCAACCGCGACGTGTTGGCGGAGATTATACGGGTGGATTCATGAAAAAACAACTGATTATATTGCCCTCAGCGCCGTGGTCTCCGTCGCCGACGCGCGCGCGGCACCTCGTAAGCCGCTTGGCGGCGCGCGGTGTGTTGTACCTAGCCC
>DBDP01000087.1 GCA_002293625.1 Clostridiales bacterium UBA929
AGCCAAAAAGAAGCGGGAAAGCCAACCTCGTTTGTAACATTGGATATTGCCATATGGAACCCCAAAAACGCCACCCCAAGTAGCATTTCCCACTCGTGATGGCGTTTGAGTTGTGATTATTGGGTTTGTTTAATGGTCTTTAGTTTTCGACAAGCCTGTAATCATGCGGGTTTCCTTGATTGTGCAAATATCAATGGATCGAAGGGGGCTACGACAGGACGGGAGTAGGGGCGATTCGCAATCGCCCGCCGTTCCCCCGAATACCACGGGCGACCGAGGACGGTCGCCCGTACTACTTTTCTTACCGCTGTTCCGCTTTCAGCTCCAGTTGCAGGCGGTCGGCGATCATCGCGATAAACTCCGAGTTTGTGGGTTTGCCTTTCGCGTTGCTGACGGTATACCCGAAAATACTTTGCAGCGTTTCCAAGTCCCCTCTGTCCCATGCCACTTCGATGGCGTGGCGGATGGCGCGTTCCACGCGCGAGGGTGTCGTGCCGAATGTCTCGGCGACCTTCGGATACAGAATCTTGGTTACGGCGCCGATGGCTTCGCGGTTTTGCACGGCATAGGCAATCGCTTCGCGTACATACTGATACCCTTTGATGTGGGCGGGAACACCAATCTCGTGAATAATCTGTGTGATACGGTTTTCGAGACTGATGACCGTTGTGGTGACAATCGGCGCAATCGGGCGCTCAATGCTCTCATCCGTGAATATATGGATGCGTTCCAGCAGAGAGTTTATATCGCACGGTTTGACAACGAAAAACTGCGCGCCTTGCTTGATAGCCTCACGGGTTATTCCCTCGTTTACAAGACTCGACATCACCAGAACGCGCGGCCGGGAAATCGGATGCTGCTTGTTGATTTGTTTAAGTACGTCGATTCCGTCAAGATGGGGTAACATGATTTCCAATAGCAGAACATCAGGTTTCATGGTTTCGACCATTTTGCACGCTTCAATGCCGTCCCGCGCAATGCCGATGAGTTCCAGACTCGGATCCGATTCGATTCCGCTTTCTAAAAGCGCCGTAAAATCAGTGTTCCCGTCCGCCACGAGGATTTTCGTTCTTTTTTCCATTGTCCTCACCTTTCGATTTAAGAATCTCGACCGCGAATATTGCCGATTTAGTATGTTAACAATAACATATTGTTTCTATTCGCGCAAGAGTTTTTTATCGCATTTTTGTTTCATTTTAATTATTTTTCGACATAATTCTTTTTCCGGAAGCGCAGATTGTGTTCCTAAATGCGACTATCCCACATATATTGTATTTATTCTTCTTGAATCCAACAAAAGCAAACGGGAACCGGATTGTCCGATTCCCGTTTATTTAATGACCTTTTTATGTTATATATTGCTTAACTTTCCTTATCAGTTCATTTTTTCCAACCGGTTTCAGCAAAAAATCATTCCCGCCGTGGAGCATCGCGGCCAGCACATGTTCCCGCGTTCCCTTGCCGCTCAAAAAGAGGATCGGCGTTTTCTGAAACTGCCCCCTTGCGCGGATATATTTCGCCAATTCATACCCGTTTATGTCCGGCATATCAATATCCAGCAGAAACAACGCGGGCACTTGTTTCTCCAGCGCCACCATTGCGGAGCGTGCGTCGGGGAGCGCGATAACGCGATAACTCCCCAAAAGAATCTCCGCCATTCCCGTGAGAATCTCCGGCATATCGTCAACGACCATAATCAGCGGAGCTTCCGTGGCTTTCACAACGGGCGCTTCGGGTATAAGCGTATCCAGTATTTGTTGGCGCAGTATGTTCATTTCCGCGTAGAATACGCGCAGCAAATCTTTAAGGGTGGATTCATCCTTTTTAGAAACAGCATCGGTGATGCTCTTTAGGACAGACGGGGTGCTTTTGACACGCAAAGAGGTCACGAGTGCCTCTACCTCTCGCAGCTCTTTCAAAAACATCCGCTGCATTTCTTCCCCGTATATCACCACCGAGGGCGTGTACGCCCGAAGATAATGGACGGCATTGCTGCACAGCTCGGTCAGCGCCACCCAAAACCGCTCACGGCTCGGAAACCCCTGCGCCGCTTTCGCGGCGTCAAGGAGTTCGCATTTCATCAGCGCACCCATATCATATTTAGCCAATCATTTCTGACCTCCACTTCTCGATCCAACGGGTTGTCGCTTCCGCGTCAAAACGCTCCAGCAAGACGTTGAGCTGTTCTAAACGTTCATCCCACATCTCGCCGTAGGTATATGCACGCGCTTTTGCAAGCGACCTCAGCGCTATAGGAAGCTGATAAATCGCGGCGGCTTCGGCGATTTCTTCCAAGCAAGCCATCAGCGCCGGGAGTTTTCCGGGCGGTTTGTCCGCTGTCCCTGTAAATATAGCCGATAAACGCCCTGTAAAAACATCCAAAGCATCGCAGAACTCCGCCAGAAACGCTCTCGAAGCATCCTGCTGTTCCAACTTGCCGGCCTGTTCGGAGAGGCTTAAAGCGCCGATACCGGCAAGCGCGCCTTTGAGGGCGTGAAGCACCCGCACCGAGGAGCCTTCTTCGTTTCGTAAGCGCTCGGCCTGCTCCGGCAGCGAAGAGACGCTCACGCGCAATATGCGCTCATAAGAGGCTTCCGAACCGCCGATTGCCGCGAGTGCTTTCTCCGCAGAAAGTTCGGGAACGGCGCGGAGCCGCTCGAGTAAGTCTCCCATCGCGGCACTCCCCTTCCCTGCCCTAATAGTGTACCACGCTTCCCCGCCCGATGCAAGACGAAAACGGGCAAATTCTTCTTATCTCTAGACTATTCTCAGTTCCTTCGGCGCTTCCGTAAGGTTCTCGCAACTGTCTTCGTTCAGCACGAGCATATCCTCAATCCGCACCCCGAAACGCCCCGGCAGATAGATTCCCGGCTCCGCCGAAATCACCGAACCAATCGGCAGAACCCTCTCCCCCGCCGGACTGACATAGGGCGGCTCATGCACCTCCAGCCCGATACCGTGCCCAAAACCGTGACCGAAACGCTCACCGTATCCGGCGTCTGTGATAACGGCTCTCGCGACAGCGTCAAGCTCTTTGCCGGGGATCCCCGCCCTCGCGGCGGCAATCCCCGCTTCCTGCGCCGCCAGGACAATACCATAGACTTTCCGCATCTCTTCCGTCGCTTCCCCGACCGCCACCGTCCGCGTCATATCGGAGCAGTAGCCGCCGAACACGCAGCCAATGTCGATCGTTACGAAGTCGCCGCGTTCGATTACGCGCTCGGACGGCTCGCCGTGCGGCAGACTCCCGTTTGCTCCCGACACTACAATCGGATCGAAGCTCATTTTCTCCGCACCGTATTTCAGCATACGGTACGTAAGCTCGGCGCATACCGCTTGCTCGGTTACGCCCGCGCGTAAAAAACCACAAAGCACTTCTTCCAACGCCCGCTCGGCAATCCGCTGGGCTTTGCGTATCGCGTCCAGTTCCCGCGGCTCCTTAACGGCACGCAGCGCGTGAAGCCCGTCTTCGGCGGGAACCAGTTTTGCGCCTTTCAGCCCGCCGTCCGCGAATGCTTTCTCCCACACATCGGCGGCATGGAGGGTCAGCACGTCGGACTCCGCGCCGATTTTTTTTACGCGAGGGAGCAGATAATCGCACACAATCCGATGCGGCTTTCGTGTCGTTTCCGACATTTCCACGGTGAAGTCTCTGCTTAGTTTTGCCCGCGCAACCTCGATATAGCGGAAATCCGTGATAAACACGTTTTCCTCCGGCGTAAACAAAGCAATGCCTGCGGAGGTTTTCAACCCCGTGGCATAAAAGCGCGATACCTCGCCCGTCAGCACCAGCGCGTCCAGCCTTTTTGCGGCAATGATCGCCCGAATCTTCTCCAAACGCGCGGTCATAAGCAACCCTCCCGGTAAATCCGTTTCATTTCCGCAGCGTCCCGCGTCTGCGTACCCCCGCTCTCGCAGATCACCGTGGAGCGGTAGCCGCGCTCCGCGAGCAGGCGCGCAAGCGGTGTCCAGTCCGGACCGCCGCCCTCGTCGGCGAAGGTTTGGTGCTTGCTCTCCCCGCCCCTACCGTAGGCGATATGGGAGAAGTGTATATGGCAGTTTTTCGCGCGCTCGGTTCCGAGAACTGACTCAAGATTGATCAGCACCGATGCGAATGCGTCCCGCCCCTCAAACACCCCCAGCGAGCGGGCGTACAGATGCCCGAAATCTATGCAGGGTAGCAGATTTTCACCCAACCCGCACAGTTCCAGCACCTCATCCACCGTTCCGAGTTGGTTTACCTTCCCCATCGTTTCCAAGCAAAATAAAACGTTAGGCCAGCCTTCGGCTTTGGCAGTGTCCAGCGCCGCTAAAACGGTGCGCGCCGACGCTTCCATCCCTTCGCGGCGCGGCAATCCCCTCGCGGCACCCATATGTACAACGATCCGCTCCGCGCCCAGCCAACCCGCAAGCCGCGTAGTTTGACGCAGATACTCAATATTGGCCACCAACCGTTCGGGATTCGAGAGACTGATAAAATACGGCGAATGGACGCTCAGCGCGATCCCGTGTTCCTCCGCATTGCGGCGCAGCGTCTTCGCGGCAGCTTCGCCCATCCGCACGCCGTGTCCGCATTGCACCTCAAACGCATCCAGCCCGTTTTCTGCGAGGTAGGCGGGTATGTCGGTCACCTTTCCGATATAGGATTCATCGCACCCCGCCGGACCAAACCGTATCATAATCGCTCCGCCCTTCTATTAATAAACGGCGTTTCGTAGAGCCGCCGGAGCGAAAACCAAAACCCCTTCACCCTCGGTTCAACCAGCACCGTTTGCAATCCGGCGTTCCTGCCCGCCCGCATATCGGTAAAATACTGGTCGCCTACCATTACCGTTTCGTTTGCGTTTACACCCAAACGCTTCACCGCCTCAAGAAGACCCTGCCCGCCGGGTTTGCCCGCCTTCGCAAGGTACGGCAACCCCAGCGGGCGGCAAAACGCGGCTACCCGTTCCTCCCTCGCGTTGGATACGATCATCAGGGCGATGCCGGCTTTTTTCAGCTCCGCCATCCATAAGGCGACGGCGGCATCCGGCTCGTTGACGCGGTATCCTGCCAGCGTATTATCCAAATCTGCTAAAACGGCGCGAAAGCCGCGCCCGGACAGCCACGCGGGCGTCAGTTCGCATATGTCCTCAAGAATATTCATACAAGCCCTCCCGCCGCCGTAATATTATATATCAGGTTGCAGACAAAGCCATTTTGCTCCGAGCGAAGCGAGTTGTTAAGTTTGAAAAACTGGAGCAAAACCGCAGTTTTGTGAAGTTTTTCAAACTTGCCGGCAAAACGGCGTATGGCTGCACGATTATGTCACGAACCCCTCTTGTCCGCCGGAAAGGGATGATGCTGTGAACGACCCCTTTACCTACATATGCTGCGTCGCGCCGGAGCAAGCGGACAACGCGCGGCGCGTTCCCTCGGCGCATATGGCTTGGGGGATCGGTCCCGGCATGACGCTGCTGTCCGCGAACGCGAGCGTCCCGCGCCAAGGCGGTTTGATGGTCATCAGCGACCAACCCTACGACCGCTCCGAAGGCGACCCCCGAAGACTCGCGCAGGAATGCCTGTACCTCTGCCGCTCCATCGGTTATACGGGAATTGTGTGCGATTTCGAGCAGCCGGTACGGCGTCTTTTGGAAATGTTTGTCGGCGACTGCGCCGAGCTGTTCCCCTCGCGGGGCTGCTCCGTTTACGCGCCGGAACGCTATATCTGCCACAACGCCCTGCGCGTCATCCTCCCCACGGCGCTCACGTCCGGCTCATTGCCAAACCGGCTTCGGCAAGCCATCGGCCAATACGGCGCAAACCGCATCACGCTGGATATGGAGCGGCTCAGCCGCGACCTGCTGCTCCCCGGCACAAATAGTAACGGAGTCAGCGTCAGTCCCGACACGGTTTCCCTGCTGCTCTCCTCGCGCGGCGGAGGATCGTTTTTTTCGGGGGAACTGGGCGCGCGGTATTTTACCTATAAAGACGCCGAAGGGAATACGCACTTCGTCGTTTATGACGATGCGGGAACCTTTCGCTACAAAACGGAACTGGCGCTGCAAATGGGTATCCGCGAAGGGTTCATCCTCTACCCCGACATGGTGGGGCTGGGGCTTCTTTGAGTTTCCAATAGTTTTACCAGCACCTTTGCCGTCGTGACCGCATCGGCCAGCGCGCGATGGTAGCCCTCCCCGCTGACACCCAAATGCGCCGCCACCGTTTCGAGTTTGTGATTAAACAACGAGCGGCAAAGTCTTCTGGACAGGACAAGCGTACACAACGTTTTCTCCGGCGGCGCGATGCCCGCGCCACGGCAGTAGCGGCGCAAGAACCCCATATCGAACGGGATGTTGTGCGCAACGATGGTATCATTCCCGATAAAGCGGCAAAGATCAAAAAGCCGTTCCTCAAACGCCGGAAACCCCGCCGTCATCTCCGCCGTGATGCCGGTGATGCGCGTAATCGTCGGCGTGATCTCGGTCATGCGCGGCGCGCAGAGCGAGGTGAAACTTTCGTCGAGCGCGAGAAGCCCCGACGCGTCCGGGACGACGCGCACCGCCGCGAACTCAATGATCTCGCTGTCATACGGCGACAGACCGGTCGTTTCAAAGTCAATAACCGTATACATCACTTCGCCCCGCAAAGAAACGCGGCGGCGTTCTGCACCGCTTGCTTATGCTCCCCCAAATCCTCGCCCGCGAAACGGTGGTCAAAGCTGCGGATGAAGATTTCAAGGCTCTCGGTCATGCTTTTCAAGGACGCTCCGGCTTTTTCGCGGAGCGACGCGAGAAACACAGGCGCTTCCTTCTTGGCAAGGTGTTCTTTTGCCGCGTTTGCCAGCGCGGCGGTATGCGGGCGGCAAAGGTAATCTTGCGCGTTCCACTTCCGGCGGAACGCTTCCTCGGTGCGCCATAAGTACAGGATGTTGCCGTAATACGCGCTCAGGAAGCCGTTTACCCGGTCGCAGACATAACAGGTGGAGGCGTTGAACAGATGCTTTTCGCTCTCCGCCAGCTTCTTGAAATGCGTTTCCAGCAAAAGCGCGAGCGGCAGTCTCTTTTGTTTCTGCATCAGCGCGGTGATGTGCTCCGGGCAAAACCCCAGCGCGTTGGTGCGCTGACGCACGTCCGGCTCCATCATCGCGGCACCCAGTACATACTCCAGCGTGTCCTCGGTCAGACGCCGGTGCAGACGGCAGACGGGACACTGCCCGTCCGTAATCTCAAACGATTCGTTGATCGGAATGCTGTAGATGGTTTCTTTCATTTTGGATTCTCCTATAAACCGAAGTGTTGAAAATTGCGTGTTCGCCTGTAAGGCGAACGAGCGAAGCGCTTTCGAGCAGGCGCCTTTGGCGCGGTGTCGAAAGCCGGAGCGGGCAATTTTCAACATGCCCCGCAAACGGATAACCCCATTATCCCTTCTTTCCGGATAAAAGTCAATGATTTTTATCCGTTGCCAACCGTTCCTGTTTTTGCTATACTCTTATCAGGTGATATCTATGACTTGGCCTCGTTAAAATCTAGCGCTTAATACTGTGCGTCTTTGGCGGACAAACCGCCTCAGGCGTTGTTGTTGCGCCCGAAAACCTGAATACGGCTAGATTTATCATGCCCGCGCCCCTCCTTGTTCTGTTGCTGAAAACAGAACAAGGAGTCCTGCAAATAACGGTAAGCGCCAATGTCTTTTTACAGCCGATTTTCCCCGAACTTAAAGAGGACATGGAGATAATTGTACCGATAGCACGTAGTACACGTGATAATCACTACGATTTTGCCAGTCATGGCATATATTATGTCACCCCCGACGGTTACGCTTTAGCGGCGTTTGACATGGAATCCTCCAAAGCAAAAGACGGGATGCACATAAAAGCTCTGATGGAGGATTTCCAGCAAATTAAGCGTTCCCCGGAAAATGCCGAGCGTTGGAAGTCTGAGTAAGAACACGCAAACCCAAACGGGGGATGATGTAATAATCGTCCCCCGTTTTTCACATCTTCCGGCGCATCTTTACTTCATTTCCGCACGTCTCGCGGGCAACACAACCTCCGATAAGCATAAGCAGCAGCGAGCAGGCTTCCGGCAATTTTTGTCATCGTCAGACCAAACGAAACGGGGATCAACAGCGTCTCGACGCGCGCAATCAGTTCGCCGCCTTTCGCGATGCGCAGAGCCGTAAAGAACGGGAACTCCGTTTTACCCGCCAAGTCCGCGCCCAGCGTAAAGCTCACCATCAAAACCGCCGCCGCACCCAACGCGGCGGCGATCAGCAGCGCGGTCAGGTATGTCCGAAACGGTTTCTCTTTATGCCCCAATGCGGGCATTACCCCCAGCAACGTAACGGCATCGCAGGCGATTACCACCGGGTTCTCCTGCCAAAGGCGGGGAAGGTACAATCCGGCGGGTTGAAACTTTCCGGCGAGCAGCAGCGCGACGAGCAGGATAAACCCAGCGGCGAACGGCAGCGAAACAGCCGCCCATTTCCGAAGTCCCTCCGCTCCTCCCGAAGTGAGAAACGCCGATGCTGCGGCTGTTACACCCGCGACTGACCACAGCGGCGTCTTCTCCAGCCCCACTAAGCCAATCAGCGGCGCGAAACGAACCAGCGACGCCGTCGCCGTTACAGCCGCGCAAGGGATAAGCAAAAGAAAATAAACCTTCGCAGGCGGTTTGCTTTCAAACATCGTGAGGGGAACAAGCGGCAGTGCGCAAAGCGCGGCGGCGGGCAGCCCAAAGGTCTCCCCCACCATCATCGCCGCTAAAACGCAGCAGACCTTAAGCATATCTTCTAACTCCCGTACACGGGAACGTTTCCCGTGAGTTTCGGGAGGTTATCTTCTGCCATCCGAAACAGCGGAAGCCTATCTTTGAACCTATATAGTTCCACCGGTTTGACCGTTTCGGAGGCGTCCAAAATGTCACGCATCCGAAATGCCGCGAACCCTTCATCGAGAAATACCGCTTCTTCCGACACGGCTAAATACAGCGTCTCCCGTATCCCCCGCACACCCTTCAGCCAAGTGACCGCTTCTTCAACAGGGAAAGAACGCCCGAACACCGCGATCACCATGTTCCCGTAGTAAATCTCATGCTCAAGCTGCTTTTTCGCTTCCCGCACCGCGAACTCCACCGTTTTGCCGCTCGCCGTCAGGGTGCGCGTACCGATTGCCGCGTTTTCATCGGAGACGGAATTGTCCGTCACCTGCAGTGTGACGTTCACCGTGCCGCCTTCCCCGCGGTCAAACGCCATGCCCGTCACAATGCTCAGCCGGTCTAAGTCTTTATAGTCCCAGCAGCCGCTCAGAAACACGAGCGTTAACACAACAGCAAAACTCTTACGAATCATGAGTTATTCTCATTCGGCGGCGGTTGTTTGATAATTTGGAAGGGCGGTACGTCATCTTCCAGAAGGGAGCGCGGATCAGGGTATCCTTCAAATCGGAGCGTGTCCCCCCAATCTGCGAAATCCCGAGCGAACGCAGACGCTGCATATGAATTACGGCAACGGCGGCTCCGGCGGTGAAGCCGAACAAGCCTAAAACAGACGCGCAGAAGAGCATAAAGAAGCGGATATACAAACATGCCTCGTCCAGTTTCGGCACGATCAAGCCGGTGATGCCGGTAACAGCCACCACGATAATCATTTGCGGCGTTACGATACGCGCCGTCACGGCGGCCTGCCCGATAATCAGCGCCCCGACGATGCTGAGCGCCTGCCCTCCGTTTGTGGACATGCGCATCCCCGTTTCCCGCAAAACGTCAAACACCACCAGCATGAGAAACGTCTCGAACGCAGCCGGAAAAGGGGTGTTTCGGAATTCCGACGCCATGTTCAACATCATCGCACCGGGCAGTATCTCATAATGAAACGAAACGATGCCCACATAGAGAGCGGGCGTGAGCGTCGTGATGAGAAACGCGGCGACCCGCAGCAAACGGGCGAACGACGCGTGGAGGAAACTCACGTAGTAATCCTCGCTGCTCTGGAAATTCTCCACAAACAAGTACGGCAGTGTCAGTGCCACCGGCGAACCGTCCGCAAGCAGCACAATCCGACCCTCCATCATCTTCGCTACGGCGGTGTCGGGGCGCTCCGTCGTTCCGAACGCGTGAAAAGGCGAGCGGCGGTTGTCACGAATAAGCTCGTTGATGGTGTTGGTATCCAAGATTCCGTCGATGTCGATGGCGTCCAGCCGTTTTTGCAGCTCCTCCAAAAACGTTTTCTTCACCAGATTGTCCATGTAGCAAACGGCAAGGCGCGTGTGCGTCTGCCGCCCGACGCTTTTGAATTCAATCTTCAGGTTCGCGCTGCGCAGGCGGCGGTGCAGCATTGCAAGGTTAGCAAACAGTGTTTCGGTAAAACCCTCGTGCGGCCCGCTGAGTACCTTCTCGCCGTCCGGCTCGGCGGAGGCGCGTACCGCGTACCCCTGTGTGCTTAGAAGGATCGCTCCCCCCTGTGTAAAAACGGCGGTGTCGCCCACCGCGATTCCGTCCTCTATTTCGTCAAACGAGCTTGAGAGCTTTGGAAAATGCGCCGACAGGACGCTCTCCATAACCTCCAGCGGCTCCGTTATCCCGCCGGACGCTTCCAGCGGAGCAATGATGAAGCGGCTGACGATTTCGTTGTCGATCATTCCGCCGCAGTACGCGACGAAAAAAACCGTATCCGGCTGAATACGGCTGCGCACCGTGCGTAAAATAAAGGTTTCGTCACGCTCGAAACGGCGCTGTATCTCCCCGGCGTTCCGCTCCGCCGAATCCGTAAAAACATTCTCCATAGTAAAACCCCCGCTTTGCGTCAGTATGCGCAAAACGGGGGGAAATCATCCGAGAGGGTGCTTATTTTTTCACGCCATACCTTATCTGTAAATCATGGTACTTGAACAGAATCTCTATTAAGCCGCTGTTAAGGGTTTCCCATTCATGACAGGGAAAAGACGGACAGAGTTTATAGTCTTTTCCGATATACTTTACATGGACGGTAAAGATTTTATTTTTTCCGCTTTTCGTGCATACAAGACATCCGCTGCACGGTCTGCAAATGCTTATGAAGTGTTGCTTCATCTCATCGTCGAGTTGATCGAAATCCTCCAGCATTGCCTTTTCGCCGATTCCGTTCATTGTCCCGAATGAAAACTGCCAGTATTTCCGTGAATTATAACCAATTTGAAACCCGCCTACTTCGTTCACGAAGCAAAGCGTTAAACTCAAATCTGTCGCGGCAAAATGGAGTTTTGCTTCGTAATTATATCCTTTTTCATAACATTTGCTTTTCAAGTTCGTTAGCAGACCGTTCAAGCCGTTTACGCTTTCCGTCCGATGCAATAAATAATCTTTGTTACCACTGAAGGAACAGCGACAAAAATCAGCCAACTCGTACGGCGTCCATTTATTTATGTTTGTGGGAACTTTTGTGGCAAGCAGTTTTAACGGGGTTAATATTTCCGCATAGATAGAAACCCTGCTTTTATCTTTTACGGCTTCAACACCGACTTCGTTTAGCAGGGTTTTATAAATCGGCTTATATACCGCTTTGTTCGTTTTCAAGACCTCATTGCTAATTGATAAACTGCCGCCGTTTATTTCGCCGTGCAACGCGGTAATATAGAGGAACTTGTAAAATTCATACAGCGATTTGTATATGGAAAGAAAGACGGCGCTGAGAGCCGGTTTTTGATTGTTGACCATATACCACTCGTAGGCTTCGTCCGGGGCGTCAGGAAGATTCAGCAGATGCGGGTTTTCATACAGTTTATCAAGGATTTGTCCCATCAGATTATGCAACCTTTTTTGTTCCTCTTCGGCTGCCAAATCAGAACCAATGGGATCAAAGTCAGAATATATAAAATTAAAGCCGTATAATACCCGTTGTGCGACACTGTCAAACGTTTTCCTTTTTTCGATTACCATAGCAGCTACAAACGCTCCTTTTATCGGACGGTTGCACTTTCCTTCGGGGAATTATACAGGGGTGCTTAACATCATCATGTAGACAACGAGGTGGGTCTGTGCGTTTCGTCTACTGCTTTTACGCCTATCGGCGTAAACCGAAACCGCTACAACCCAAGTATATCAGTGTGGCTTCCCGTGCTGACGAGATAAAGAATCATGTCCGTTTGTCTCTGTTCGTACACCAGCAGCCAATCGCCGGAGCCCCCGATATGGCACTCTCTGTACCGCCTCATGCCGCCTTTTAACTGATGGTCTTTCCAATTCAAAGGCAGCGGATTATCCCGAGCTAACTGTTCTATGCCCCATCGTAAAAGCGACATATCAAGCCCTTGCCTTTTTACGAGCTAGCGGCTCCTCTTAAACTGCACGGATTCAAATGGGATTCTGCGTTTGAGGCATATCTGATTAAGCGTTAAATTAAAAACATCGCTGAAAGACAAACCGATTGCAGCAAGTATTGGCTCGGCTTTTGCCTTTATTTCGGGATTGACCCGAATGTGCATACCGCTTGTACGAGCGTTTGACATAAAATCACCTCAATAACGGTATACACAAAACATCCGCAAACGTTAAGCAGAACATTGCTTGAGGCAAACGCACTTTATGTCATCACCCGGATGCAATCGCCGCCCGCGCCTTTCGCGGCGGCGAGCGTCTTTTTGACGCCGGACTGGAAGATATCCATCGAGCTGCCCACGCGGGGTGCCGCCGTATTAATGCCGATGCTGACGGTAACATTTTTCCCGTTGCCGAAGGGGATTGCCATTTTGTCGAGCTGTGCGCGAATCTGCTCCGCCAGCTCTTTGGCGCCTTCGGTATAGGTGCCGGGCAGCATGGCGATAAACTGGTCACCCTCAAAACGGGCAAAATCGTCGGAAGGACGTTTGATCGAAGCCCTGAGAATATCGGCGATCGCGCACAGCAAATTGTCGCCTTTGGGGTCGCTGTTCAGCTCGTTGAACTTCCCGAACCCGTCAACGTCAATCAGCATGATGCTGATAACCTTCTTTTCGCGGATAGCCCGCTCCCATTCCCTCGCGGCCTGCATCTCGAAAAGGCGGCGGTTCGGGAGCTTCGTCAACCCGTCGGTCATGTCAATCTGCTCAATCACGCGCAGATATTCAGCGCCCGTCAGCAAGATGAGGTCGGGCGGCGCTTTCCTCGATTCCTCAATCGCGGTCTCGCCGTCCTTTGTTGTAAAAACGGAGTATCTGTCCTTAAAGGTATCCGCCAGCATCAATACCTCTTCATTTTCTCCGTCAACGATGAGCATCCGTTTCTTCTCGTTCATCTTAACCCCTCATTTCTATATTGGCTATAACGCGGCAAGGCGCGAAAAACTCTCCCGAAGCGCCGTATAGAGCGTTGTGTATAACTTATAGTACGGTTCGTACTCCGCGTTTCTTTTCGGTCCCTGCGGCGCGCTGCGCCGGATAAACCGCGCACACGCATCCTGAACCGAAGGATACAGCCCCGCGCCAACGCCGGCGAGGATCGCGACACCCAGCGCCGGTCCCTCCTGCGAGGAGGACGTCATTACCGGGCAATTAAAGACGTCGGCCAGCATCTGCCGCCAAAGGACGCTGGTACCGCCGCCGCCGCACGCCAGCATATCGGATGTTTGGACGCTCATTCCGCGCAGCACTTCCACGCAGTCTCGCAGGGAATACACCACACCCTCCATAACAGCTCTGAGCATATCGGCTTTTGTATGCATTCCCGACAACCCGAAAAACACGCCCCGGCAGTCCGCGTCGAGATGCGGCGTCCTCTCCCCCATCAGATACGGTAAGTACAACAGACGCCTCGCGCCGACGGGAACCCTTTCGGCAATCTCGTCAATCTGCCTGTAGTTAAACTCGGTGCAGAACTGTTCGCGGAACCATTTGAGCGACAGCCCCGCAGCCTGTGTGACACCCATCACATGCCAAGCTCCCGGCACGGCGCAGCAGAATGTATGTACGCGCCCTTGCGGGTCAATGGAGATGTTGTCGGTATGCGCGAATACGACGCCGGACGTGCCGATGGTGGTAAACGCCCTTCCGTCCTCCACGACGCCGGTGCCGACCGCGGCCGCCGCGTTATCCCCCGCGCCGCCGACCACGACGGTCTTTTGCGAAAGCCCGGTCAGCCTCGACGCTTCGGCGCTTATCGTGCCGGTTACTTCGGGCGACTCATAGACCCTCGCCAAAAGCGACGGGTCGATACCCAGTTTGTTCAGCATTTCATCCGACCAGCGGCGTTTCGGAACGTCCAAAAGCTGCATCCCGGACGCGTCGGAAACCTCGGTGGCGAACTCGCCGGTCAGCTTATACCGCAGATAATCCTTCGGCAGCAATATGTGCTTACATTTCGCGTAAATCTCCGGCTGATGCTTCCTGATCCAAAGGATCTTGGAAGCGGTAAAGCCGGTCAGCGCGGGGTTGGCGGTAATCTGCACAAGCCGCTCCGCGCCGATTATCTCTGTCATCTCGGCGCACTCCGCGCTTGTACGCTGATCGCACCATATAATGGACGGACGCAGCACCTCTCCGTTTTCGCCCAGCATTACAAGCCCGTGCATCTGACCCGATATGCCTATGGCGGCAATGCTGTCAGCGGCAACCCCGCTCTTTTGCAGCACCGCGCCGATGGTCTCCACGGCGGCGTTCCACCAGTCTTCGGGATTTTGCTCCGCCCAGCCGTTATGCGGCTGGGCAAGAGGGTATTCTGCGGAAGCCGACGCCAGCGGCGCCAGTTCCTCATTAAATAATACCGTCTTGGTAGCGGATGTTCCTAAATCAATTCCCAGCAGTGTTTTCATAATTACCTCATGAAAGTAAACAAAGTTTTACAACATTGAGAAGCTGCTCTGCGTTGCCGCCCGCGTCCGCGCGCAGGTAAAGTGCTTGAAGGAGCTGCCCCGCGACATCCTCATCTAGATTCGCGACGGCTTTCTGCATTTGGGGCGTGTTGCTAAGCGTAATGGTGACGCTGAGGACATTCTCGTCCTCCGGCGTGGTAACGGGTGGAAGCGCTGTGCCTTCCTCTTTTCGGGCGCGCGGTTTTCTCGGTGTCTTGGCGCTCTTATCGAGTTTATAGCCGCGGTCATCGAGGAATTTATGGATTAGTGAATCGGAACAGGGTTCGGCTTCATCGGATTCGCCGATCAGCCAAAACGGGGAGATATTAAGGATCTCGGCCATAGGCAGGACAATCTTCGCGGTGATGCTGCCTGTTTTGGCCACACGGTAGATGGATGTGCGTTTCTGCCCCGAAAGCCGCTCGATATCATGCTTTGCTTTACGCGAGGCAGGGAAAAACGCATTCTTCACGCGCTCCGCAGTTTTATCCTTGTCAAGGCTGACGTTGACCTGCTTCATATGAGCTATCAATTCTGCTGTAACCATACCGTTATCCCCTTTCCTGTAATACGATTACTATACCATGTCCGCCTATCAAAAGCAATAACTTTATCCAACATTTCCAAAATAAGCGCCTGCCAAAACTTGCTTGATAAGAGAGACCGGATGTATTATACTGTTCAACGGGTGAGAACATATGAAAAATAGCGACCACAGAATCCGGCTGACCAAACAAATCATCCGCGAAAGCCTCGTAACGCTGATGAAAGAGCATCCCATCCCCCGAATTTCGGTAAAGATGCTCTGCGAACGTGCGGGTATCCACCGCAGCACGTTCTACGCGCATTACGCCGATGTTTATGATCTGCTGGCGCAAATTCAACGGGAAGTGATACACGAGGTTTCCGCGCACATTTCCAACAGCGCGTTCTCCGAACACACGAAGCTCACCGTTCAGGCGCTGGAGCAAATCTTGCTTTACGCAAAGAACAACGCCGCCCTGTTTGAAGTCCTGCTCGGCGAGAACGGAGACTTAGCCTTTCAACGAGAGGTTATGCTGCTCGCCCAGCAAAAAATCGTCCACGATCTTCAGCACATGAAGCATCTAGAACCCAACGTTTCGGAGTATTTGCAATACTTTGTGGTAAACGGCGCGCTGAGCGTAATACACCGCTGGCTCGCGGGCGGCGCGAAGGAATCCGTCGCCGAAATGGCCGAATTCTGCTCCACCCTGCTCTACAAAGGTCTATCAGGATTTACCATACGGTAGAGACAACACAAACCGGAATATCTGTCGGTTTATCGGCAGACACAGGACACATTGGCGGTTGTCACCCGACAGTGTGTCTGTTATAATACAATCAAGAAGCTCTACAAAACTCCGTGTTCGCCGCAGGCGAACGAGCGAAGCGCTTGCGAGCAGGCGGCTATGCCGCGGTGTCGCAAGCCGGAGCGGGGAGTTTTTAGAGTGACACAGAAGCTCTACAAAACTCCGTGTTCGCCGCAGGCGAACGAGCGAAACTAAGAAAGTGAGGCGCACTCAATGGAACGGTTTGCCGGAGCGGTAATCCGCCGCAGGCGGATTGTCATCGCGCTGTTCATCACCGCGACGCTTCTCGGCGCCGTGCTTTTTTTAGCGGTGCATGTCAACTATAACATGACGGAGTACCTCCCGGATGAGGCGCAGTCCACCAAGGCACTGGAGCTGTTCGGCAAGGAGTTCCCGCAGCCGATGCCGAATGCCGACGTAACGCTGCGGGACGTTTCGCTGATAGAGGCGCTGCAGTTTAAGCAGGAGCTTTTGGCGCAGGAGCATGTTACAGGCGTTACATGGCTCGACGACATGGCCGACCTTACCGTACCGCTCGAAATGGGCGACCGAAGCGTAATCGAAAGCTACTACAAAAACAACACCGCGAAGTATTCGCTCGTGATCGCAAAGGGCTTTGAAAAAGAGGGCGTAGAGGGGATTCGCGCCCTGCTCGGCGGACGCGGCAGCGTGACGGGCGACGCGGCGGAGGTCGCGTATGTTCAAACCGCCACCGGGTCGGAGGTCACGAAGGCGATGATTATCGTCATCCCCCTCATTATTGTGATTCTGATCATCTCCACCAATTCATGGATTGAACCGCTCCTGTTTTTGGCCGCCATAGGGGTATCCGTTATCATCAACATGGGTACCAACGTGTTCTCCGGCAGCGTCAGTTTCCTAACCAACGCCGTCACGCCGATTTTGCAGCTGGCCGTGTCGCTGGACTACGCCATCTTCCTGCTGCACAGCTTCGGCGCGCACCGCAAAAGCGGCGACAGCGTTGAGGTTGCTATGCGCAAGGCCGTAAAGGAGAGTTTCTCCACCGTCGCCGCCAGCGCTTCGACGACACTGTTTGGATTCATGGCGCTTTTGTTCATGGACTTCCAAATCGGCGCGGATTTGGGGCTAAGCCTTGCGAAGGGGATATTGTTCAGCTTCGTTTCGGTCATGATCTTCCTCCCCGCTCTCACGATATGTGTGTATAAAGTCATCGACAAGACGCACCACCGCGATATTCTCCCGACGTTCTCGAGTATCTATAAAGTGCTGCGAAAGCTCGCCGTTCCCGCCGTCCTGATCGTCTTGCTGATCATCGTTCCGAGCTTCCTCGGACAGTCGCGAACGGACTTCTCCTACGGCTACCAGTCCGCGTTCGACGCCATGACGGGGCAGGAAAACGAAGACCGTTCCACCGTCATGTTGCTGCTGGTACCGAAAGGGGATATGGTGAAGGAGGAAGCCCTCTCCGACGACCTGCTTGCCCTGCCGCACGTCACTTCGGTCATGTCCTACGCCAAGACCGTCGGTCTGGGCATCCCTCCCGGTTACCTAGACGATTCGATAACGGAGCAGTTTTATTCAGAGAACTATGCGCGCTTGGTTGTCAGCACCGACACACCATCCGAAGGGGACGTCGCGTTCGCGACCGTCGAGGCCGTCACCGCCGCCGCGAAGCAATACTACCCCGAAGGTGTCTATTCAGTCGGTCAGAGCGCGAACCTGTACGACATCAAAACAGTCGTGCAAAAAGACAATACCCTGACGAATTGGATCGCGATTATCACGATTTTCATCGTGCTTATGGTGACCTTCCGTTCGCTCTCGCTCCCCTTCTTCCTGCTGCTCACGATTGAGGCCGCCATTTGGATCAACCTCGCGATCCCCTACTTCACGGGTACCTCAATCAACTACATCGGTTATCTGATCTTGAACACGGTGCAGCTCGGCGCAACGGTGGACTACGCCATCCTGCTGACGGTCACCTACAGAAATAACCGCAAAACCATGCCAAAACGCGAAGCCGCCCATAAGGCGCTTGGATCCTCGTTCCGTTCTATTCTGGTATCCGCCGTGACGCTCGCGACTGCGGGCTTTACGCTGGCGGCAACGTCGTCAAACCCTCTGATCGCCGATATCGGGACGCTGCTCGGGCGCGGTACGCTGCTGTCTATGCTGATGGTGCTGGTGTTCCTGCCCGCCGTGCTGACGATGTGCGACAAATTTATCGCGAAGACAACATTTAAGTCCGGCTTCCTAAAAACGCCCAAACAGGAGGATTCATCAAAATGAGACTGAGAGGATTTGCGTTATCTCTGCTCCTGATTCTTTGCGCGGGCATGACGACCGCCGCCGAGAGCCTTCCCGCCGAAGACGGCATCGAAACCGACGTCCCCTCGCAGCCCGCCGAGATTACGAGCAAGGACGAGGTTATATACGCCCGCCTCTCCGGCACCGGCGAGGCGGAGAGCGCGTACGCCGTCAGCCACTTTACGCTGGCGGCCGCCGGTACGGTCACCGATTACGGGGACTATTCCGAAGCCGAAAACCTAACGGGGCTTGCGCCTGTTACGCTGGACGGCGGTAAAGTGTCTGTTCCGGCGGAGAGCGGGGACTTTTACTACCAGGGAACACTCTCCGATCCGTCTGTCCTCCCGTGGCAGTACACGATCAACTATCGCTTGGACGGCACAGAAATCTCGCCGGAGGAGCTTTCCGGAAAGTCCGGCGCGTTGGAGATTGCGATTCAAGCAACAGCTTCGGCGGGCAGCGTTTTCGCCGAGAACTACATGCAACAGATCACCGTAACGTTAAGCAACGACAAATGCGCCAATATCACGGCGCACGGCGCGACAATCGCCGGAGCGGGAAAAAACCGCGTACTCACCTTCACCGTTCTGCCAAAGACCGACGCCGAACTTCTCATAACAGCCGACATACAGGACTTTGAGATGCCGGGTATCGATATCGCCGCCATGCCGTTCTCGATGGAGATTGACGTGTCCGACATGAGCGCGCTGCTCGGTGACTTTACAAAGCTATCCGGCGCGCTCACGGAGCTGAACGGCGGCGTCGGAGCCGCGAAGGACGGCGCGTCGAG
>DBDP01000152.1 GCA_002293625.1 Clostridiales bacterium UBA929
GGCGCGAAGGGAGGCGCATCCAGCCCGTGGTCGGAAGCGCGGCAGCCCGCCGCTCCGAAAACGTCCATCCTGTTTACAAGCGCGGCAAAAAGGTCGTCTATCGTTTTGATCGGGATCCTCGCGGCATCGCCGAGCGTTTTCATGTAGGGAACAAACTCCGGCTTCTCTACATGAATCGCCCTGTCGGGACGGAACGCCGGAACAACCCTAGTTTGAAGCAATGAATCTTTCGCGATGGCTTTATGCCATTCAAGACTGTCGGCGGGGTCATCCGTCGTCGCGATAGCTTCTACACGCGAAAGACGTAAGATTTCCTGCACAGATAGGTTATTTAACCGGGCGTTGCAGTGATTCCAAACCTCGTCGGCCGTCGCGGGTGAAAGGGGGATGTCGCAACCGAAATACCGCCGCAGCTCCAAATGCGTCCAGTGATACACCGGGTTTCCGGGCGCTTTCGGGAGCGCGCGGGCAAATGCCGTAAACTTTTCATAGTCCGACCCGTCGCCGGTGACGAGACGCTCCGGCTCGCCGTTCGCGCGGAGCAGACGCCATTTATAGTGGTCGCCGCCGAGGAAGAGCTGCGTTATATTCTCGTAGCGGTGGTTTTGCGCGATTTCGTCGGCGCTTACATGGCAGTGGTAGTCGATCACCGGCATCGGCGCGGCGTAGCTGTGATACAGCGTCTTCGCCGTATCTGTGTTCAGCAGAAAATCATCGTCCATAAACGGTCTCATCATCTTTGCACCCTCGCGCCCGCGCCCGTCATCAGCGCTTCGACCTCTTTTTGCGAAGCCATAGACGTGTCGCCCGGGGTCGTCATGGCGAGCGCGCCGTGGCAAATCCCGTAATTCAACGCGGTTTCGGGGTCTTTTTTCGTAAGCAGGCCGTATATCAAACCGGAGGCAAAGCTGTCGCCGCCGCCCACACGGTCATAAATCTCCAGCCCCGGGAAGCTCATCCCTTGTATAATCCGCCCTCCGGCGAGGCAAATGGCCGACCAGTCGTTGCTCGTCGCCGTTCTGACCGTCCGCAGCGTCGTCGCGATGACGGTCAGGTTCGGGTAGGCAGCCGACACGGCTTCCACCATGCGCTTGTACCCATCTATATCCAGGCGCGACAAATCGCCCGGCGTCTCAAAGCCGAGGCAGGCCGAAAAATCCTCCTCGTTGCCGAGCATAACGTCAACATTTTCTGCGATCTCGCGGTTGACCTCCCGCGCTTTTTCCATCCCGCCGAAATCCTTCCAGAGCGAGGGGCGGTAGTTGAGGTCGTAGCTGACGACGGTGCCGTGTTTTTTCGCGCACTTGACCGCCTCCAGCGCGACCTGCGCCGTCGTTTCCGAGAGCGCTACGAAGATACCCCCGGTGTGGAACCAGCGTACGCCGGCTTCCCCGAAGATAAACTCCCAATCGATGTCGCCGGGCTTCAGCTTGGAAACGGCGGTGTTCGCCCTGTCGCTGACGCCCACCGCGCCGCGCACCCCAAAGCCCCGTTCGGTGAAGTTCAGCCCGTTCCGCGCCGAGCGGCCGATGCCGTCGTAGGGAAGCCAGCGTATGAATCGCGTGTCCACGCCGCCCTGACAGATCAAGTCCTCCGCCAAGCGTCCGATATCGTTTTCGGCGAAGGCGGTCACCACGGCGGTATTCAGCCCGAAGCACTTACGAAGACCCCGCGCCACATTGTACTCGCCGCCGCCTTCCCATACCTGGAACTGCCGCGCCGTGCGGATCCGCCCGTCGCCGGGGTCAAGCCGCAGCATTACCTCGCCGAGCGAAAGCTCATCAAATAAGCCGTGGTCTTTTATGCGCATGATCCCCAGCCTCCCTTTTGAAAAAGCGTTTGACAATGCTATCGTACCATGTTACAATGTAAACGGTCGGGCGGCTCCTTTGCTGAGGGCGGTCGCTCCCTAATCAAGTTTAGTGCTTGAGGAAACGCCGCGCCTTAACTTAGGTGCGGCTACTTTTATTTCGCCGCCCAACTATTTACCGCTATAGTTTAGCATATCGGGCGAACTATGTCGAGATTATTTTCCGCGCGCCCACAAAGGAGAGTACATGATGAAGAAAGCGATTCTTGCTGTTGTCATAGGGTTTCTGCTAACGTCCTGCTCATGGGGCGAATTTGGCAAAATTACCATCACGAACGAAGACCAAACGCTCGAGATCACCATTCCGGTTGAGTTCCGCAATAAATTTACGCAGCAGGACGCGGGTGAAGGGTCACGGATTCGGGTGGCGTATGAGGCGAACACCGAAAACGAGGTTGTGCTTTCATTTGACCGGCTGGACGCAACGGATACGCCGCTGCCGGAGCTAACGCAGGGGATTTATGGCGAGTTGATAGAGAGCTACCTCGGCGAAACTGAGTTACAGTTGGTTTCCGAAACCTCTGCCGAAACGACCATACAGGGTCTTCCCGCTGTTCAGCACGACACTGTTTTCTCGGCTCCGTCATCTTCTCAAAAGCTGCACCTGTCCCTGATCGTTGTGAAAGGAGAAACGCGGAATATTGAAATCCATATCCTCTGCGGCGAGGAACGCTACACCGATAACCGCGAGGATGTGTTTTGGAGCGTCGTAGAGTCTTTTCGGGAGCTTGAATCTTAAGGCAGAAGCCATACGGCGTTTTCGCGCGTTAGCGGCGCGGAGGTGCCGATGCCGAAATAATTGCCTATAGGCTGGCCGTCGATCCACAGGGTCAGCGATTCAATCCCCTCCTGCGCCGTCACAGAGCGGAGCAGGCAGGTCAGCGTCAGGGGGGGCGGTATGCCCTCGCGGGAGGTTAAAAACTCACCCGATAAGTTGACCGTGCAGTCGGTGCCGTTGACGATGACCGAAAGCAGCCGCGTCCCCACCGGGAAGACGGGGCGCAGTTCTGCGTTTCGCGGTCCCGCAATTAATTCCTCCAATATATAGTTCAAGTAACGGTCTGCCGTATCGGTTTCCCGCACCACCAAAATCCGGGTTTCGGATGCCGTGCGGGTACCCTCCGCGTTTGAAAAATACAGCGTGACGTTTTGCTCGGTATTGGAGAGTACAAGGGAACCCAAGATAAAGTCGTCCGCGCGCAGCAATATATCTTGCTCTTCAGAGATAAAACGCACCGCGCTTACGCCGTCCAATTCTGTCAGCGTCAGCACGGCGCAGGCGCGCGCGAGCGTGAGCCGCAAATCCGACAGTTCCTCCGCATCTTCTGAGAGCGTGACGCTGACCACCCCGTTATTAACCGTCACGTCCCGCGCCGTCGTGCCGGGCGGGAACGCCGAATATTCGGGCGAGAAGAGGTTTTTTAGCGCGAAATCCCGCTCGGCTTCGCCGGGCGGGCAGTACAGCGTCTCTTCCCGCAGGGCGGAGCGATCCTCCGCTCTGCCCAAAGTGTAAATCGTCACCGGCGTTCCTTCTTGGGGCTGATCGGCGGCGCACCCCGCGAGCAGCAAAAAGAGCGATAGTGTAATCGCTGAAACTCTTTTCATGCTTGACCCCCTTTTGCGAGCGGAAAGGTAACGGTAAAGCGGGAACCCTCACCGGGGACGCTCTCCGCCTTAACGCTTCCGCCGTTCCGCGCCGCTGTCTGCGCGACGATGGAAAGCCCCAAACCGGCTCCCCCCGCGGCGCGGCTTCTGGCTTTGTCCACGCGGTAGAAACGGTCGAAGATAAAGGGCAGATCCTGTTCGGGGATGCCCGCGCCGGTATCGGCGACGATAATGCACACCTTGGCGTTTCGGCAATATGACAGAACGGTTACGTTCCCTCCCTTTTTATTGTACTTCACGGCGTTGTCCATCAAGTTAAACAGGATCTGGTAGAGGTCGTCCTGACTGCCTTCGATCAGGCACCCTTCCGACAGTTCAAGCCGTATTTCGACGCCCGCGTCA
>DBDP01000019.1:0-25604 GCA_002293625.1 Clostridiales bacterium UBA929
TGATTTTTGGGGGAACTCAAGCACCGCCCCTCTTGAAAAAGGGAGGGAATGGTGGTATACTGAGCAAAGCTCTCGCGGTGCCGGTAAAACGGTTGTGTAAGGTGCTCCGATCACCTTCACAGGGTCGTGGTGTTCCACCACCACGGCCTGCTGCGTGGGCAGCTTTTTGCGCGTTTGCACAAGCCAGCTCCCAAGGTTGAGGTTATTTTACAACGTTTGATAAGATTTGTCAAGAAATTTTTCGGGAACCCATTTGAAGAGCGGTAGTCTGATGACGCCGCTCTTTTGTTATGCTGTTTCGTCTAGTTGAGCAGATGCTTCGCTGTGTGGGTACGCTTTCCGATTATGAGCGGCTTCGGACAGTGTAGCATTCAGCGCGCCCAAGCCTCAATATCCGCATAGCGGATACCTGCAAATACGTGGAGGAAAACCCTGCATAGGAACGACTGGTGCGTGAACCCGTGCAACGACTGCTGGACAAGGTCGGAAATATTCTTTACGGATGATTTGCTGGATGATTTGCTGGATGGAAAAATAAAACGCACCGAAATGTTGCAAAATACAACCATTTCGGCGCGTTTTCGGGGGTTTGTGGCTGGGCTGGCAGGACTCGAACCTGCGGAATGCCAGAGTCAAAGTCTGGTGCCTTACCGGCTTGGCTACAGCCCAACATAAGAAGCTCTGCAAAACTCCGTGTTCGCCGCAGGCGAACGAGCGAAGCGCTTTCGAGCAGGCGGCTGCGCCGCGGAGTCGAAAGCCAAAGCGGGGAGTTTTTAGAGTGACACACGTAATACCGCTGACCTATACTACCCGATTTCAAGCGTCTTGTCAAGTTAATTTTCAAATGGCGCGCCTTTTGTCATGTTCACATAGACCATCAACTCCTTCAAAGAAGATACGCCGAGCTTCGCGTAGATGTTGGAATTGTGGAATTTGACCGTTCTTAACGTGATAAATAGTCTCTCGGCGATTTGCCGCGCCGTGAGGTTTTCCATATAAAGATTGAATACCGCCCGCTCGGTAACCGTCAGCGTCTCAAGGTTTGTTTGGAACCGTTTGTATGCGGCGGAACCGGATTTTGCCCGCTCCAGCTCGGCGGTAAGGGTTTCGTTCTCCGCGCCGAGCGACTTGCGTTCCTCATCCTGCGCCGCCAAATATTCCGTTAGGTCGTCTATTTCCGCAATCTGCGTTTTAGGCAAGCTCTGCCGGTCATCTGACTTTAT
This sequence comes from Clostridiales bacterium UBA929, assembly GCA_002293625.1. Taxonomy (GTDB): domain Bacteria; phylum Bacillota; class Clostridia; order Oscillospirales; family UBA929; genus UBA929. Next base: position 1,224 of record DBDP01000019.1, read on the forward strand.
TAGTTCCAGTGCCTGAACAACAGGACGGATATACCGCTTACTGACCAACACGGCGGTCAGCAGACTAATTAAGAGCAGCGCCGTCAGTGAACCGTAAACCACCCCGTTATTCTGCCGCGTCGCTGCCTCCCAGTCCGAAGCAGGTACCAAAACAGCCAGCGCCCACGTCTCCTCTTCATACGGAGACCCGGTGGGGTAAAGACGCAAAGTCTCCGCCCTGCCCGTATATGTATTCCCGTCCTCAGTGCGCCAAACAGGAAGGTCGCCGCGCGGTTTTTCGACGCTCAGCGAACCGATGGTTTGGCTGGTGAGATAAGAATTCCCCGCGACAAACCCCGCGCCGGTATTGAGAGTTTCTCCGTCATACGGCGCGATGGTAGCGAACAACCGCGGGAACTGTACGCTTTCCGGCTCGTATAAACGCTTGAACATCATGGCGCTCACCTCTATACCGCAAACGCCGTACACCGTTCCGTCCCGCGCGATCAGCGGGACGCTCAGCAGCATCACATGCTCGCTGTTTCCCTCCATCAAATATCGCTCGCTCCAATAATACAGGCGGGATAAATCGGCGTTTCGGTTCGCCAACACCTTATGAATAAAGTCCATTCCGCCAATGTCAAACTCCATCCGCCACTGACCGAGCAGCTCGACACCGTTGGCGCGGGCAACGGAAGCGGGACCGCGCAGACAAAGCGTCTTGGAGTTAAGCGCTGTGAGATTGTTCGTTTCGGTGCGCTTGAAGTACAACCCCGAGCGCGATGTGCCGCCGGTTACAGATGCCGGATTCACCGTTGCGTCCAAGATGATGAATACGCCGCTGCACACATTGTTATTAAGGGCAGACAGCATCGTCTTCGCTTGCTCCGCAAGCAGCGCCTCAATTTTCTCCGGCTGCGCCGCGACACTTCCGTTTTCTTGTATCCACGCCTCGATATCCGATGACAGCGTCTCAGCCAGCGCGACGCCGCGCAGAGCCAGTTTGCTGTAGTCCTCGGACACATGATGCTGCAAATATTCAATCTCTGTATCCAGCCATACGCGATGCCGTTTTTCCGCGGAGTCAAACACGCCCGCGAGTGTCAGAATCAGGAGTCCCAGCCCTACAAGAGCGATGGCGAACAGGGTAAAAAACACGAACAGCCGCATTTGCAAGGTTCTTGCCTTTTCCCCTTTTACGCGCCGCAGAAGCACCAGCGCTTCACGGAACATATTCACCCTTTTACCCCTCCCGTGTCATCCGTTAAGCACTTCTAAAAACTCGGCAAGAGCCCTTTTCTCCTCAAGCCCGCCGTCCGCGAGGTACGCTTCGCGGTGTTCCGACAGCAGCGTTTTGTACCGTTCCTCATAGTCTCCCGTAATTGCGTCAAAGGCTTCAAAGGTCGGTGCCACAAAGAAGCTGTATTCCGAATACATTTTCATCACCGCTTCGAGCATTTGCCGGACGCGCGGGTTTTCCACCGTCTCTAACGTCTGCGGCATCAACGTTTCAAACGCTTCATCCGTAACAGGCAGGTAGCCGGTTTCGGACACGAGGCGCATATTCTGCTCCGGTGCGGTAAACCATTTTAGGAATACCGCGGCGGCGCTTTCCCGCTTTTCATCGGATTTCGCAACCATCAAACCGTTACCGCGCTGGATGGCGATTTTTTCACCGCCGCGAAATACGGGATAGGGCAAAATGCTGTACTCCACTTGCTCGACCTTGGCGTCCGGGTGGGTGATGGTGTCTCCGTAGAACAGAATACCCGCCGATGAACCGGTGGAACAGACGATATCACCCGTCTTTGACAAGTCGGAGGAGTAGCCGTCATAAATCGCGAACCCTCCGGTAACAGACGGTGTGTAACAAGTTTCCCAGATATGCGTATACGAATCGTTCTCCGGCGCGAGGTTTTCTCCGTTAAACAGGTTTGCACCCTTCTGGAGCATCCCCGTTTGCGCCAAATTGACCCAAGAATCGGCGGCGAAAAACTGCTTGCCGTCGTTCGGGATGTCCGGCGTTTGTCCGTCTGTCCATTCATAGTATTGTGCCGCCGCGTCCGCAAGACCCTCAAAAGTCGAGAAGCAATCCATTGTCTCACCGGTCGCCGCCGCGAAGCGGTCGAACAGGGTTTGGTTCAGATAGAGGATTTCGGTGGACTTTGCGAACGGGAATACGTACAACCCCCCGTCTCCAAATCGCCCTTCGTCCGTGAACGCGGGGATATACGCCGAAAGCTCCTCCTCGGTGAAAGTTTCGTCGAGGTTCGCGATCAATCCTTTAGCTTGGAATTGGATCGCCGTTTTGGGGTAAGCGGTGGTAATATCCGGCATTTGGGGTGCGCCGGGGTCGCCGTTCACGATTCTGTTCAGCGCTTCCTGAAGCTCCGCGCTGGACGTAATGGCCTCCACGCTGATGATGACGCCCCGCTCCCGGCCGACCGTCGCGTTGAATTCATCAATCAGCATGTCCAGCGTCTGCTGCATATCGCCGCCGAAGTTGTGCCACATGGAAAGCGTAACCGGGTTCCCCGGATCAAGCGGATCACTTCCCCCGCACCCTGCTAAAACGAGCAGAAACAAGCAGCACATCAAAGTTTTCTTCAAGTGAACACCCCCAAATTAGATAAACTTAAAAAACTCCCGCTCGTTCGCCTACGGCGAACAATGAGTTTTAAGCGCCCTTTTCATAAAAACTGTACCCGGTACAGTATACAGGACAACCTCTTATTTGCTATCATATCTTGTGCGTACACCCTGCGGGGCAAATTAATTATAGCACATGGGAAGGGTTTTCTCAATCGTCAATCGGCGTATCTTGAATACGTCTGCGGACAGAGAAAGAGGGAGGTTTCATTTTGTATGGCAAATGATTTATTCGGCGGGCTGGGGAATCTCGGCGGCGCTCTCGGCGGTTTGATGGGCGGGCTTGCGAAGTCCGGCCTCGTGCCGAAGGATACGCCGGAGGGCAAACTGCTGGCCGCGCAGTCCGAGCTTAGCGACTTGCAAAAGCAGGAGAGCGAGATGCTCTTGGAAATCGGGCGGCAAGCGTATGAGCAGAATCCGTCCGCTTGGCAGCAGAACGCAAAGCTAACGCTGATCCGGCAAAACATCGCGGCGGCACAGACCACGCTTAACGCGGCGAAACAAGCGCAGGAAGAAGCCGACGCCGCGAAAGCCGCCGAGGATGCGAAAGGCAGATGCCAGAGCTGCGGATTTAAGAACCCGGAGGGTATCAAGTTCTGTCAGGAATGCGGCTCGCCGCTGGCGGCGGGTTCAAAACACTGCACCTCCTGCGGTGCGGAACTCTCCCCCGGTATACGCTTCTGCGGGGAGTGTGGCGCGCGTCAGGGAGAGTAGGCGAAGATGGCTACATATAAGCAGCCCTGTCTGCATTGCGGAGAGTTTATTGAGCGCGACTGCCGCCTTTGCCCAATATGCGGAAGCCGCAGCCCGTTTGGGTTCCAATGCCCGAATTGCCTAAAAGCGGTCACTCGAGGCGACGCCGTTTGCGCAGGATGCGGCAGAACACTGACGACGACCTGCCCGCATTGCGGGCAACCGGCTTTCGCGGGCGGCGAACGTTGCGAAACGTGCGGCAAGACGCTGATGGTGCGCTGCGACAACACGCGCTGCGGCGCATTCCAATTCTTTGAAAACGCAAAATGCACCGTCTGCGGGAAGAAAATCAAGACGGCGAAACAACAAACCGGGCAAATCCGAAAGGGAGGGTAATGCATTGCTACAGGCATTTACGCGCAACTACCAAGACAACAGCACCGACGCCGGTCATCAGTTTACCTTTTACTGTGATATCTGTCAGGATGGCTTCAAAACCAGTTTTATCGAGTCGGACACCTACAAAAAGAGAAAGGGCAGCCGTCTGCTTGGGCAGGGCGCGGGACTACTCGGAAACCTTTTAGGCGGCAAGGCGCGCGATCTCGGGTACGCCGCCGAACGGGGCAGCAACATCCTCTCCGATCGGTTCGAGGACAAATCCCCCGAGTGGCAGAAAGAACACGAGCAGGCGTTTGAACGCGCACAAAACGAAGCGAAGCAGCATTTCCATCGCTGTCCGGCTTGCAACAACTACGTCTGCGACCATTGCCTGAACGAAGACGAGGGACTTTGCGTATCCTGCGCGCCGCGCCAGGAAGTACTCGTCGCGAAAACCCGCGCAGAAGCCATGAAGCGCAACATCGGCGAAGCGGGCGAAGCGGCGACGGTTTGGCAGGGCGAAATCGAGAGCAAAACCACCATCTGCCCGTCCTGCGGCAAACCCGCCGGTTCGGGAAAGTTCTGCAACAACTGCGGCGCATCAATGGCACTGAAAACCTGCCCCAAGTGCGGCGCGAAGAACCAGCAGACCGTGCGCTTCTGCAACAACTGCGGAGAGAATCTGCAAGCGGCCGCGGCTCCAAGCGGCAAATGCGCTTCCTGCGGCTTCGACAATCCGCCCGGCACCAAGTTCTGCGGCGGCTGCGGAAGTAAAATCGGTTAAATATACACAGCGTCATATTTTCGCAAAATACTACATAATCAGGGGGAATCCGAAATGAAAAAACTGCTTACCATCGCGCTGGCGCTCATACTGGCACTTACCCTCGCCGCCTGCGGCGGTAACGACGCAGCTTCGCCCGATTCAAAAACCGGCGATAATCAGGACAATGCCAACGACAACACTGATGTTAACACCAACGACACCGATTCAGACAACGACAAAATCAACCTCGAAGACGCAGCGGGAGACATCATCGACGACGCCATAGCAAGCAACAACAAGAGTATGGCGGCGGCTTTCGCGGCGATGAAACAGCGCGGTGTGGAGCAAGCCGACGTAGAGCCGGATTGGGAGTATACGGTGGACGAAGAAGCGTTTCACGCATACGGCGATACGGGCGACTACGGACACGGTTTGATACGTTTCACCAAAGCGGACGGCGCGTACCTCACCGACGAAGAGTATGACGCGTGGGCGAAAAAGCTGTTCGTCGCCACCGCAAACGTGTCCGACGACGGATATAATATCTACGGTCACGACGTTCTCTTCGGGGAGAATCCGGGCGCGGACGTGGAAATCACCTTCGACGCCGCGATGGGCAAAGGTTCCGACGCGATGTTTGTGATGCAAGGCTGGGGGTATAGGTACAACGGCTCTTACATTCGCGTAAATATCGAGCAGGCGGAGGAAAAAGACTCGGAGTACGAGCAGAACGCGGACGGCGAGTGGGTTTGGATCCACTACTACAACGGCGTTCAAGCCGATGTTGCCACCGGCTTGCAGCAGAGCTTCGACGACACTTGGGGTGACGTGGAAGACGCGTTTGACGATTACGGCGACGAGATTTTAGACGCGCTGGAGGGTTTTTGACTACAAAGTGTTGAACATTGCCCGATTCAACCAATCCCATTTCAGGTTTTCCACCCAAGCGGTATACCGATTTTTCATGCTCGCGGGATACCAGTTTATTTCGTCAGCCGCCTTCAAAAACCGATCCCGCTCGCTCAAAATGTCAATATACCATTGCCGCGAGGGAATAATCTCTACGGTCTTGCCGCAGCGCTCATGCGTTCCGACGCTGTGAACAATCGCTTCGGATTTAAGCAGCAAGGCGTTCTGTCGGCAGCCCGTTATCGTCGAACCCAAAGGGATAAAACACGTTATATCCTTGCATCCTTCGAAAACGGGCGACTATTTCCGCTTGCGTATACGAAAATAAATGCCCGATATGCAAACTTCCGCTAACGGTCGGCGGGGGCGTGTCGATGGAGTAAATTTCCCCGGCGGCGTCCTCGTCAAAGCGATGGATTTGCTCCCGCACCCACAGTTCCTGCATTTTGCTTTCTACCTGCGCAAAATTATAACGCTTTTCCATTTACAAATCCCTCCCGCTTAATATCAACACAAAAAACCCCAAGCAGTATACACTACTGCTTGGGGCGAACAAATTCTGTCCGTGATACCACCCAAATTCAGAGAATCAATCTCTGCGCTCTGACGGTGCGGGACAGTGTGCGCTGTCCGATACCGCTTTCCCGTAACGGCGGAAGTCCCGTTGAAACTTACTTAAATCTTACGATCCTTTCAGTCCACAGCTCAGAGGCGACCTTCCACGCTTTCCTCACGGACGCTTACACCAACCGCGCCCTCTCTTTGCATCGGAAAGAATGTACTCATCCTCGTCAATGTCTTTATTGTATTCAATTTGAACATAGGATACCACACCCTCGGTAAAATTTCAAGCGCTATTTTTTACTGCATCGCAAGACATTTGAACGGCGGCTTTGGCGTCCCCTACCGGCTTATAAATTCAACAACCTTTTGATTCCATTCCGTTAAGCCTAAGCCGTGCTGGGACAGATACGTCACTCGCGGCGCAAGCTCCGGCAAAATGTACCCGTCCAAACGGACCTGATACTGCTGCGGCACAACACACGCATGGAGATAATCAGGTAGGTTGATTTCGTCTTTGATCTTTATCGGATGATACCCGTCAAAAGCGTGTCCGGGATGTTTTAACATATCCTCGTACCGAAAATAGAAGCGGATACCGGGGTTATAGTTGCCTTTTTGCAAGTCTTCTTCTGCGGGGAAGCTCTCGGACAAAACAACATAATCCCCGGTCATGTTATCGCCCCAGCAAAACATTATGTATTCAAAATAGTCCGCCGGATCGTTCCACGGGCTATTTCGCTTCTCGTAAGCCAGTTCAGCTCCCGTTTTCCCGTAACCCCGCGCCGCTGAGAGCAGCTTATCGCCGGACAGGATTTTCTTCGCAGCGTTCAAGCCGGTTGCGTGATACACAAACGCATTTTCCGCAACCGGCACGTCTTCAGAAAAACTAGAAGGTGCGAGAATCTGGTTTATTACAATTAGTATTTTTTCATCATCGCATAAAACTTCCGTTTGCCGCCCGTGCAATTCCTCATAAGCGACAAACGCCCGTAATCTGCTTCGTTCAGATGCTGAAATATGCGGATAGTTCGCCAGCGCGAAACGGTAAATGCCGTTCTCAATCACTGTTGGTGTGTTTTTAGTAATGTGAAGTGTCATAGATGACCCCTATTTCGCGGCGGCTTTGGCGTCCCGTTTGCGCCGCAGCATTTTGTAAACCGACGGTAAAGCCCTTGCCGCGATGCGTTTCGTGAATACGCCGGTCAAGTGCGCGCGCTTCCGCACAGCCGCGATTAAGCGGCGCGGATGGCGCTTGCTCAGTATCTTCGCGTCTAAGCGCTTGATTTTTCGCTCCAGTTCCTCACCCTGATAGGACGAATAGAGTTTGCGGTACTTTTTAATCAGCTTTAGGAAGCTGTATTTTGTATAGAGAATGTCGCTTTTCGGGTAATTCGGCATACGGAGCTGTACCGGGTCGAGCGGGCTGACCATGGGGTCGATGAAACCGCCCTCCTCGGCGATTTTTTTCAGCTCGGTTGTGGGATAGGGATAGAAAGCGGAAACCAGCACGTTGTCGGTGTGCATCCGCGCGTTCAGCTTGATCGTTTCGAGCGACAGCGCCAGCGTCTCGTACGGTAGCCCGACGATGTTGTAGGTGTAGACGATGATGCCCACGCTCTTCAGCAGGTGGGAAACCTTAATGATGTGTTCGTTTTCCATCGAGCGGCGCAGATACTTTTTGCGAAACTCCTCGTTGCCGTTTTCCAGCCCGATTGTCACCAAGTAGCAGCCGGATTCGGCAAGTTCTTTGGCCATTTTTTCATCCAGGTGATTGAAGCGTAGGTTACAGGTATATTTTTTCCGAATGCGCTGCTTATACAGCGCGGTAAACGCGTAAAACCAGTCTTCATAGACGTTCAGAATCGCGTCGTTGAACGAGAAGCTCTCGATCTTCGGGTCTTTTTGCAAAATGCGCTCCAGCAGATCAATGGCGTTTTCGGGCGAGCGGAAGCGCGTGTAATGGCTCTTGTCCGGGTAAATGTTCCGCAGCTGCGCGTTGGCGCAATAGGTGCAGGAATAGAGACAGCCCCGGCTGACGATTACCTCGGCGGTATTCTGCTGCGTATTGCTCCGCAGGCGGGTATAGTCAAAGAGATCGAGATCGGGGAACGGCAGCGTATCCAAGTCGGCGATGTACGGTCTGATGGGGTTTTGATGCACCGTCCCCTCCCCGTCCATCAGCCAAAAGCTGTCGGCGGCGAGGTTCGGCTCCCCGTGTTCGGCGTAGTGGTTGACAAAGTCCAGAGTGACAAACTCCCCCTCTCCGATGCAGGCGGCGTCGACCCCCCTAAGGGCGACAATCTCTTCCGGCGCGAGCGACGAATGGTAGCCGCCCGCCATCACATAGATTTCGGGTAGTTCGTCGTCCAGCCATGCCGCCATCTCCGCGGCGAACGTCAGGGCACTGGTGCGGATGGTGATGCCGATCATATCGGGGGAAAACGACTTGACCTTCTCGATAAACTCCCGCTTCTCCGGCATGTAGGTCAGGTGATACAGATTCACTGTATGCCCCGCCTGCTTCAGAACGGCCGAAATGGAGGCAATCCCCTCGTTGTAGTTCCCGGGGATATTCTTCACGTCCTTGGTGATCTCCAAAAAGTCGGGATAAATAAATAAGTAATTGACAGATCGCATGGCGATCCCTCCGAATCTCATTTGTGTTGCGCATTCAGTATACAGGATTTACCGGGGTTTTGCAAGTAGGGGACGGCGACCTCGACGTCCCGCTGCTCCCGTCCTCGTAGGGGACGGCCTCCCGGACGTCCCGCTATACGTTGTTTTGCTACGGCGTACCGAGGGCGTCACGCCCTACTGCGATTCACAAATCGCCCGATATGCGGGGCGTCGAGGACGCCGCCCCCTACAAGCATGTTTTTAACGCAAAGGGCGCCGTTTCCGACGCCCTCTCTGCTCTCGGGCGAACGCAGTTCGCCCCTACTGTAAGCGCATGATTCTCTGTAGGGGCGCACTTTGTGCGCCCGCAGATTATAGTCGCCCACTATTGCTCCGGCAGATATTCCAACGGGTCTACCGGCTCGCCGTCTTTGAGAATCTCAAAGTGCAGATGTGGGGGCAATGCCAGTTCGCTGACCGCTGTCTCCCCTACCGCCGCGATGGTCTCTCCGGCGCTCACGCTTTGCCCCACCGTGACTTTCACGGTTTCCAGTAAATTCGAATAGACCGTTTCAAACCCGTTCGCGTGCTCAATAACAATCGTTGTACCCATGCTGCGTGCCGCGCTCTCAATGACTTCCTTCACTACGCCGTCGGCGGCGCATTGCACCAGTGCACCCGCGTTGGTTTCAAGGTCAATACCGGGATGGTAACGCCATTCGCGCAGATACTCGTAGAACACGTCGGCGCTTTCGCTGTACGGAACCAGCAACAGCGCCCCGTTAACCGGCATAAAGAACGTCGGGTCTGCCTCAACAACAGGGGTCTGCTCCTCCGGCGGCTCATCCGCCGGAACATCCGGCATGTCCGTTACGTCCCCCGCCGTTTCAACGCTGTTGTCGTCAGGGTCTGTCAGATCGCCGTCAACGCCGGTATCATCCTCCTGCGTCCCGACTTGAGGAAGCGGCGACGGTGACGGTACCAGCACCTGCCGCGGGGGGGAAGGCAAGATAGGTGACGATGACGGAACAGGCACTCTCGCTGACGGCGACGGCTGGCTGGGACTCGGAACCGGGGACACCAGCGCAAGGCTCGGCGAATCAGGGGTTTCGTCCCCGGAACCGCCGAAAAATAGCATGTACCCGGAGACGCCGATAGCGGCCACGCACAGAATCAGTACCACATAGAACCCTTTTCCCGCCAAAAAATCAAGCAGCTTGTTTCCTTTGTGATTACTCAATGGTAACACCTCCGCCGCTAGTATCACCGCCGACGAAGGTGTTTATACATAATATAACTGACTTTCCTTTATTTTGTAGCTTTGCCTAAAAAATAGAGTGCTGCGGCAAACGAAAGCGCCTCTCCCGCCGCCGCGTACGCCAAAAACTTTGTACCGCCGAACGCGAACAGCGCCAATATTAGAACCTTAAACGCGCCGGCGAGTAACATCCCGCGAAACGCCATCGTACGCATGCGCTTGATTTCGGCTTGATGGAGGAAGCGGTAGTATCCCAACGCGCGCTCCCCCAACGCCACATGCGCCGCCGTACCTTCTGTATGAGGAACCTCCACGCCGAGCCTTTTCAAATATTCCTCACTGCCCACATGGATCATCTGCCCGGAGAACTGCGCCGACACGCCGTACCCCGGCGTCTCCGCAAACTTATCCGGCGGCGCTCCCACGTCGCCGCAATATGCTCGCAGACACTCCCCGATCGGGTGACTCGCCTGAGCCTCGGCAATCGATGCACAGCGGTTCAATGTCTCCGGTTTCACTCCCTCGGCGGTTACGACCTCGCTGACGGTATACGCGCCCTTCATCCCCGCGAGTTTTCGTGTTAGGGGTATAAAGCACAGCAGCAACCCGGGATTTAACGCAATCAGCACGGCATTCACCCACAATACCGCCGTATACCCTCCCGTCTCTTTGAACACAAACGATCTCAGCAATAGCACGGTGACCGTCACCGGGATGAGTAAGATCGTCGGTATCACGGCGGCATAGACGCTCGGCAGACCTTTTTTTTCCGGCATTTTACACTCCCACCAATCTAAATTTTTCCTAAAGTGTTTTTCTTAACTGTTCGATATACTTATTATAGGACTTCCCGATTCGGGAAGAAAAAACGGAGGGAACCGATCATGAGCATTTCAGGAGTAGGCAGCAACCTCTATACCGCGACCACCGCAGCCGCAAGCACAGCCAAAGCGAACGAGACCACCGAAAAGACCCAAACCACGGCGGAAGAGGAAGCCGCTGTCTTTGAAAAAAGCGAAAAAGAAGATTCCAAGATTTATAAGCGGGATAACAAAGCGGTCGCGAATATCCGGGCAAAAGACAAGGCGTATCTGCAAAACCTGCAAAACCTCGTCAGCCAGCTTGTCAACCAAGTCAATAAGAACAACATCGCAAACGGTAAATTCGGTGAAAAAATTCACGGCAAGCTCAACCCGAACAAAGTGGACAGCTATTGGGACGTACTGGTGGACAACGGCGACGGCACCTTCTCCTTCCACCCGGACTTGTCCCCCGAAGCGCAAAACGCTCTGATCTCTCAAGCGAAGATCGACATTGGCGAGGACGGATACCACGGCGTAAAGCAGACCAGCCAGCGTATCCTTGACTTTGCCAAAGCGATTACCGGCGGAGACCCCGCCAAAGTCGCCGAGATGCGAAAGTCCATACAGCAGGGTTTTGACGAAGTCCGCAACATGTTCGGCGGTTATCTCCCCGATATCTCAAACGAAACATACGACGTTATTATGCAGGGCTTGGACGAATGGGAAGCCTCAGCGGTTGAGGCATAGCGAGTGATAGCTTGGAGGGCGGCTTTTCAGCCGCCCTCTTGTTTTTTACTATCCAACAAGCGCTCTGACGCGGATGATATCCTTATTCGCTTCCAAGTGCTTGATGTGCCCTTCGTCCGGGCACCCGCCGGTGAGATCCAAGATGGTGTACGCCTGCGTCTTATAGGATTTGTTAATCATGTTCTCGATGTTGATGCCGGCGTCTCCCATAACGGAGGTGATGTCTTTTAAGACGTTCGGGACGTTTTTATGAAGGATGCACAGGCGGCAGCCGTTGATTGGCGGGAGATCGACATTCGGGAAGTTGACCGAGTTCTTGATGTTCCCGTGCAGCAGATAATCCGAAACTTGATCGACTGCCATACGGGCGCAGTTGTCCTCGCTCTCCGGCGTGGATGAGCCTAAATGCGGGATCGGGATCACGCGCTCATGCCGCAGCATCTTCTCGTCGGGGAAATCTGTTACGTAGCAGGATACCTTTCCGCTGTCCAGCGCGGCTAGCAATTCATCTGTGTTGACCAAGCCGCCGCGTGCCAAGTTGATGATGCGCACTCCGTTCTTGACTTGCTTGAGCATGTCGGCGTAATCGCGTTTCGTCTCCTCGTTCAGCGGCACGTGCAGGGTGATGTAGTCTGATTCGGCGAAGAGCTGGCTGATGTTGTAGGCACGGCGAACATTGCGCGACAGCCCCCAAGCGGCGTCCACCGAGATATACGGGTCGTAGCCCAGCACTTCCATGCCCAGCGCAAGGGCGTCGTTCGCCACCAAGCCGCCGATCGCGCCGATACCCACGATCCCCAACGTCTTACCCGCGATTTCGGGACCGACGAACTGCGATTTCCCTTTCTCCACCTGCGCGGATATGTCGCCCGTCAGGTTCCGCGTCCAGTTGATGCCGCCGCATATATTACGGGAAGAGAGAAATAGGGAGCAAAGAACAAGTTCCTTCACGGCGTTCGCGTTCGCGCCCGGGGTGTTGAACACCACGATCCCCTTCTCGCTGCAAGCGTCAATGGGGATGTTGTTGACCCCCGCGCCCGCTCTCGCGATGCACAGCAGATCGTCTCCGAGCGGCGCGCTGTGCATGTCCGCACTGCGTACCAAGACGGCATGTGGATCTGCTTCCGACGTGTCTACGGCAAAACTTTCGGCGGGCAGACGCAGCAGCCCGACCGGCGAAATTTGGTTGAGTGTCTTGATCTTATACATAATGTTTTCTCCTTAATATCGGGTAAAGAACCGACGGCGTGCCGAGGGCGGCACGCCCTACATCGCTCATTCGCCTTCGGCGAACATGGAGTTTTACAGAGCTTCTTAATTGTCACTCTGAAAACTCCCCGCTCCGGCTTACGACACCGCGGCATAGCCGCCTGCTCGTAAGCGCTACGCTCGTTCGCCTTCGGCGAACATGGAGTTTTGCAGAGCTTCTTTAATTGTCAAACGGCATGATGAACGCGGCGAAAATATAGGCAAGAAGCCCTACGCCAAAGCAGGCGAAGATTGCCCAAACCAGCCGCACGACCGTTACGTCAACCTCTAAATAGTCCGCCACACCGAGGCATACGCCGCAGATCTTCCCGTGGCGTTTTTTTGTCAGCCTTTTCCCGTTGAACGACATACAATTTTCCCCTTTCATCATGTCACCGAACCCACGGGCGAACAAAGTTCGCCCCTATTTGAACTCTTTAATTAGTTCCGCGAGGCGCTCCGCGCCTTCCAGCGGCATGGCGTTGTACATCGAGGCGCGGATACCGCCGGTGGCGCGGTGCGCCTTCAATGTGACCATATCCCGAGCCGCCGCCTCTTTGAGGAATCGCGCGTCGGTTTCCTCGTCTCCCGAGGAAAACACGGCGTTCATGATTGAGCGGGAGCGCGGCTCTACCTTGCAGGTAAATACGCCGGACGCGTCGACGGCGTCATAGACAAGTTTCGCTTTCTTTTTATTATGCTCCGCCATTGCGGCGACGCCGCCCGCCTCCGAAAGCCAATCTAAAACCAATCCGAGCAGATATACACCGTAAGTGGCGGGTGTGTTGATCATAGAACCGTTCGCCGCCTGCGCTTTATAGGAAAGTATCTCCGGCGTGCCGGGCAGCAACGGCGACTCCAGCAGATCGTCTCGCACGATAACGACAGTCAAGCCCGCGGGACCCATGTTCTTTTGCGCGCCCGCATAGATGACTCCGTACCGGGAAACATCCACCGGCTCCGAGAGAATTGACGAGGACATGTCGCACACGAGCGGCACGTTGCCCGTTTCGGGGATAAACGGCCAGCGTGTGCCGTAAACGGTGTTGTTGTGGCAATAATGGAAATACGAAGCGCCCGCGTCGACCGAAATCTCCGAAGGCTCGGGGATCGCGTAATAATTCCCTGTGTCGGCGGCGGCGCGGATATCACCGTACATTCCGGCACTCTTGAACGCTTTTTTAGAGAAGTATCCCGTAACGGCATAATCGGCTTTGCCGGTGCGCCCCAAAAGGTTCATCGGCACGGCGGAAAACTGCAAGGTTGCGCCACCCTGTAAAAACAGGATTTTGTAGTTGTCCGGTACGCTCATGGCAGACCGCATCTTGCGCTCCACACCCTCAAAAAGAGCTATGTAGCCCTTTGAGCGGTGACTCATCTCCATAACGGACATACCGCTTCCGTCATAATCGGCGATCTCGGCTGCGGCGCGGCTCAGTACGGCTTCCGGCATCATCGCCGGACCCGCTGAAAAATTGAATACCCTCGGCAAGGGAACCCCTCCTTATTCGTATACACACTATTATAGTATATCCCGCGACAAAAAGTCAAGAAAAAAGGAGTCCCCGAATCGGGGACTCCTTTTAGTAAATATGCCCACGGAGCTGTCACTCTAAAAACTCCCCGCTCCGGCTTGCGACACCGCGCCCACAGGCGCCTGCTCGCAAGCGCTTCGCTCGTTCGCCTGCGGCGAACACGGAGGTTTATAGTGCTTCCTTATTTGCCAAACGCTCTGTCAATGTAGTCTTGGGCGATATTCTTCCATTGCTCGGCAAACTGAACGGGAGTCTGACTGCCGTTGATGATGCCGCCAATATAGAAACCGCCGCCGTTTTCATCTTGCATCGCGAGGTCGTTGTACATGTCATACTGCGGTTTCGTGGTGCAGTATTTCGCATATTCCCAGCCGCGCAAGTCTTCGCCAAACAGGGTTTCCATCCATGTCCAGTCGTCGCGAAGTTCGATTTCACCTTCCCACCAGTGCATGAAGTCACGGTATACATCATACACGATTTCGGGATCTTGAATGCCTACGGGGATCATGTAAACGTTGCCGTTGAGGTTGACGGTGTATTTAATGCCGCCGTCTTTAAGCGCAGTGGGACCGGCCGGCCACGGTACGCACTTAATTTCATACGGGCAATCCTCGGAGCCGGAAATGCCGTACTTTTGCACAAGCCACGGAACGAAGAGGAAAAACGCCAAATCGCCGTTGTTCCACTGTCCGTTTTCCCACATCAGATCCTCTTGGAACGGTTTGGCAACCATGGAAATGTTGTACATGTCATTGATGAACTCCAATACTTCTCCGGTGGCAGGGGAGGTAAGACCTTCCTCCGGAGTCAGCGCAATACCGGCGTTGTTTGAAACGAGCATGCAGGACAGGAACTGAACATGCAAAGAACTCCAGCCATAGGTCGGGGTTCCCGCGGTGGTGTCGGTCGTCGCTTTCATGATCTCCATCCACTTATCCCATGTCCATTCGCCCGCGTCATACAGATCCTGCGGGTCGGGTTGCCCCGCCGCCTGTAGGATGTCCGAGTTGTAGCCCAGCATGTAAACGGCATTCGGGTCAAGGATGGGGGTGGGTTTGAAGATATACTGTTCCTCCATGCCCGCTACATCGATCGGCGTAAAGATATCATTGTTCGTGTAGATGTCGTCATTCGGATCCAGCGCAAATTTTGAAATGGGATACGCGTATCCGCTGGTTAGGGGAGCGAGCATAAATTGCGTGTCAAGGGTGTAAATGTCAACGTCCGGCGTACCCGCTTTGAGGGATGTGTTAAGGGATTCCTGCGCGCCCTCAAAGGTCATGTTGACATAGTTAAAGGTGATGTTGTACTTTTCCTCAACCTTACGGATGTTGTCGAGGCGCTTCTGCCCAACATAAGGGTCTGTTTCGCCTTCAACCAGCTCCTTGGTTTTGGAGTCATAGTCGGAGTCCCACCATTGTCCGAGGTAGATGTCACGGGTTGTGTTATAACGTTTGGCTGCGGGTGTATCGGTATTATTACCCTCGGTATCGCTGGGCGGGTTGTCGTTGGGAGATGGTTTATCTCCACCTCCGCAAGCGGACAGGATTGTTGCAAACATCAGCAACGCAAGAGTCAGCGCGAGAATTTTACGAATTTTCACCAAAGTTACCTCCTTATATTATTCCGCCGCAACGGGGTTGAAGTTCGGGGTGTAGAGATACAGATTGAAGAGGTCGTATACGGCACCGTCGTCTTGAATCCAGAAAGCGCCCAGTTCGTCTGTGAATGCGCCGCCGCCCAATGATGTCCATTGCGCCAAGATGCCTTCGTAGGAGATGCTGTCGATACCTTTCACGACATCCTGATATCCGCCTACCTGTGAGGTGCCGGTCACGTTGCCCCAAATCTGCTTGACGCCGGCGTCAACATCCTCAAATCTCTGGAAGATGAATTGCGTGCCTTTTTCAACCGAATAGTAATTGGCTACAATGTAGCAACCTTCTACAAGCCACGCGGGGTTAAAGTCGCCCGGATTCTCATCGGAAAGCGGGGTGTCAACACGGTAGCATTGCGTCCAGTTTCCGTCTGAATGACCCGCGTTCGCGTGGTTGTTGAAAGGCATCAAGTTGATGAAACCGTCACGGCCGATGACAACGGGTTTGAAGCCCAAATCTTCCTCTACGCGCTGACCGATCGTAAACTTGTTGACGGTCAGTTCCGCGCCGTAATCGCCGATGATGAAGTTGTTTGCCCAAAGTTCAAAGTTCTCGTCGCCGCAGACCGCGACGATGTCTTCGTAGCGGAACTGCGCTATGTTTCCGGAGAAGTTGGTTGTGTACGGCTCAATCTTGCACCAGCGATTCAACGCCTCTACTGATGCGGGGACTTCCGTATCCGCCCAGCTTTGAATTACCATTTCGGGCGCTTTTTCACTTCTGTAGTATACGGTGAAAACAGCGCCGGGTTTCAGCATGCTGAAATCCAGATCCGTTGTTTGCCCGGCTTGACCCCAGGCGCCGGTTGTGGAACCCGTCGCGTTATTTTGCAGGAAGTCCAGCTCGAATTCTTCTTCAATTGTATAGAGCAGGGTTCTGTCGGCGTCACCAAAACCCTTCGGCGCGTCAAAAGAAACCGATGTGTCGGGTTCGATGGGATTGCCTGCTTCGTCAAGGAACAGCATGTAGTCAATGATCATGTTTCCCGCGGGGAGCGGAACCGGCAGTTCTTCGGTAAACTCTACGCCATCAGTCGCCGCTTGCGTTTTTCTGGCATTGTACGCCGTGACAGCGGCAGTGTTGGCATCCAAAGCGGCGTCGCCGGATTTCGTGATTACCATGATGTTCTTCAGATCCGGCTCAAAGAAAGCGGTCAGCTCGGCGGTCAGCGTCCTCGGGTTGTTGCGCTCAATCGCGATACCCCAAAGGTACTCTGTCTCCGCGAGGTCGGCACCCGTCCATGTGGTGAGGTAACCCGCGTTGGCATAAAACTCACCGGTGGGACTTTCGGTGTAGATGCGTACTTGGATGGTACGGATGTCGGCGACCCTAGCGCCGAACATGCTGGAAACGTCAACGCCTAAGTACGGAATTCCGTTTTCTGTGGGGGACACTTTCAAGGCCTTCGCGCCGTTGAAATCCACTATTTCAATGATGGACGGATCCGAACCGCCCGGCGTGAGGTTCATGGATAAGTACCCGGTGTTGCCGTCGGAGAAGTCGATAGCGCCTTCCGGCACAGGTGTGATTTCCGCAACATTCGATGGCGGCACATACTGGAGACCGCCGTTATCGCTCGGCGTCTCTTCCGGAGGTGTCGAGACAACATCATCCGGCGACGGGGAGGCGGATGTGCCGCCGCATCCCGCTAAAACCATCGAAAAGACCAGTAAGGCGGCAAGGAGCAATGCGATTTGCTTTGTTTTCATCTTTTTCCCTCTTTCATTGTAATAGGTTTTTCCATGATGTACGCTATCCTACTATACCGGAACGCTCCACCCCCTCTATAAACCGTCGTTGCAATACTACATATATGATAATCATTGGTAGTATCATCATTATAATCCCCGCATACACATAAAGCTGCTGTATGCTCGGATCCATGATATCATCGATATTGGCAATCGTAACCTGCAACGAACTGAGCCGCCGGCTCATAACAACGTTGTTGCTGATGTTGAAGACATTCGCGTAGAAGAGGTCATTATACTGCCAAACCAGCGAAAAGAGCGTAACCGTAATGATAGACGGTACCGCGTTGGGTATCATAACGCGCAAAAATGTGCGGAATGTCCCGGCTCCGTCCACGAACGAAGCCTCTTCGATCTCTTTGGGCAGCCCACGGAAAAACTGGTTGAAGATGTAGATATACAGTCCAGAACGCAGACCCGTACCGAAGATCGACATTAAGTACATGGGAACCGGCGTGGAGAGAAGATTTACCTTGCCCCCCCCGATCATGCTGAAGAGCCACAGGGGGTCAAAGTTTCGGAACGTCATATACAGCGGTAACATAATCGTATGTGCCGGAAGGACGATCATCACGATAACGCAGGCAAAAAGGATTCTTTTCATCGGGAACTGGAATCGGGCGAAACCGTAACCGACCATTGAACAGACTACCAGCTGTATCCCTGTCAGTGAGATAACATAGAGGAGCATGTTCCCCATAACCCGCCAATAGTCCATCCGAAGAATTGCGAGTTCATACCGCTCCAGCGTCGGCGTCTGCGGGATGAGGTAAACAAGGGGGCTGTATTGGTCTTCGTTGGAAAAGAAAGAGCTTACCGTGACACCGATCAGGGGCGATAGGATAACATAGGAAATGCCCACGATCAATATAAGACGGAATACCGAAAACAGGAATTTTCTCACGGAGCGGATAATCCTGTTTTTTTCGTTTTGGAGCTGCGTATTGTTCTTAGCACCGCTCCACAAGGATTTTCCTTTAGAAATTAAGTTCAAGTCATCCGCCCCCTTAGTTTTGATAGAATGTCCTCTTAGAGACCCATCCGCCGGCAATGAGGAGAATGCCGCAGACGCAAACCATGCTCACCAAACTGAATACCGCGCCGAGTGAGTAATTGTTCTCGGTGAAGACCGTGCTGTATGATAAATCCAACACGCTGCTTGTGATGAAGGAGTCCACAACGGTGTACACCATGTTGGTCAGCAGAAGCGGTGAGACCATTGGGAACGTTACCTTCCAGAACGTTTCGTAGGATGTGGCGCCTTCGATTTTCGCCACTTCATACAATGCCGGTGAAATCGACTGCAACGCGGCAAGGAAAATAACGATCTGTACACCCGAGGAACCGACGATATTGCTGATCCGTCCCACCGCCCCGACGATGTAATCGAGAAGCCCTGTTGGGAACGCCTCTCCCAACAGATCGATGTAATATTCCACATTTACGCCGCCGCCGCTTCCCATTGTCTCAACCACGATGGGAGAAACCGTGTTCCCGCCGCCCAGCATCATGCTCTGCGCCGTTTCAAGCGCCGAGAGAACAGCCGCAGAGTTCCACAAGACCGGCAGAAAGAAGATTGCGCGAGCCAGCGTTCTGCCTCGGAATTTTTGATTTAACATAAGCGCCATAAAAAGCGAGAAAAAGAGAATCAGCGGCACGTCAATTATCATATCTCCGAGAGACTGTGTCAGAATTTGCCGAAAACTTGCGTGCTCTGTAAATGCCTGATTGAAATACTTAAGTCCGGCAAAATCGGTTGTGTACCCGCCGGTTGCGAGGTCAATGGTATCGCTGAACGCAAAGTTCAGGGTCATGATGATGCTGCGGACATAGTAAATGAGAAACCCCAAGACGAACGGTGAAATGAACAGAAGCCCGCTTACCGACCGTTTCTGCACCAGCGTCAAGCCGCGTTTCTTTTTTATCACGGTCATGCCGCAACCCCCTCTCTAACGGCATATCCCCCCGCGGGAACGGTCACGCCTTCATAGTTGAGTTCCTTGACGGTTTTATTCACGAGGACTTGCACGCCGTTTTCATAAGTTACGCAGCGCAAACCCTCCGGCGTGATGGTGTGATCCAGCATCAGGCTGCCGTTAACTTTTGAGAGAATGGGGTTGACCGTATTGTAGAGGTTGACTGCGTAATCGACCCAGTTTTGATAGTATGTACTGCTCATTTGGTTGAGACCCGTATACTTCATCTCGCTCGCTTCCTCGTAGGTAAAGGTGAAGTGCGGGGAGGAACCGTATTCTAAAAGTTGCAGGATAAGCTCGTCATCGTCATACTGATCGCTGCGGTTGACGGCATAGCCCGCATACGGGATATGTCCGTGCACCACCATTTGATAGAAAGGAATCTCAACGTCAACAATATACGAATCGTTATGTGAAAGCGGAACATTGATCAGATCATCCGCTCCTTTGAAGGCGTATACGTTCCCACCGGAGACCATAACGTTTTTATCGGATGCTTGAAGTTTATCCAGTTGCCCCCGAACGATGGATAAGGAGGCTTCCCTATCGATAAATTCGGTTCGTTTGCGGTCGGAGGTAAGGGTACTCCCCAAATCCCGCAGAGAAATGCCGGTGATATCGTAGCGCTCAATGTTTTTGATGAACGAATCCACGTAACGCGGCAGAAACTTTGGCGACATCAAATCATACATTGTTTCCCCGTATCCGAGCGGCCACGCGGCTTCATAGGTCAGCGGGCTGACCTGCCCCCATACACCGACGAATCCGCCGCCGTAATACCGCGCCGATTCTTGCTGCCAGTCATAATGCTCTGTATTGAAGGTCACCTCTTGGAAAACAACGTCGGCGTATAGCTTGCCGCCCTGCTCTTCCAATTGTGCCGACAAATCCTCCAACTCTTCCTCGCTGCCCAATTGCTTGATAAGTTTGATTTTATGTGAGATGTCGTGATAATACCCTCTGTTGTGCCAGCCTTGATAGTTAACGATTTGGTTTTGAATGCCGGCTTCGCTGAAGATGTCAACAATCTCTCCCGCCTGCTCATAAGTTGTCATCGGGATAATGCCGTCGTAGGGAACGGAGGCAATAAACTTAACCCCCATCGCGGCTCCGATGAAATCCATGTACATCGGCATGTCACCGCTCACGCGCTCTTCTGCAAAAACGCCTTCGCGTTCAAGCCGCTCACGGTAATAGCGCGCCATGCCGGAGTACCCGTCATACTCCTCGGTAAGCATACTGTATCGAACGGTCAGGTTCGCGTCATATATCTCCTTCTCCACCATCGGCATCGAGCTTTCCAGCCCCGTCGTGCCGAACATAGCGAGGGAAGCGCTGCCGCGAACAATGAAGATGGGATAGACAATATTGTAGCTGTTGGCTCTTCCGGAAACCGAAGAGGTGAGCTGAGTAAATGATTGCCCTTCTTCAATCACGGCGAGCATTGCGCCGTTTTGCTTTTGAATCCCGAATACGGGTAGACGAGCCATTTCAGCGTTACCCAGCACGATATAGTCATCGGAAAGCGCGTCTTGTTCGTATATGTCCTGCCGGTAGTCCTCGGCGTGGGATTTCTCGTTATTAAAATAAATCAGAGATCCGGCGCCGTTCGGCACCATCATATACCCTTCATCGGTGCTGCTGCCCGCGTTAAAATTTCGCAGGATATGAAGCTTATCTATTTGCGCACCGCCGTTCTC
Source organism: Clostridiales bacterium UBA929 (assembly GCA_002293625.1). Classification (GTDB taxonomy): domain Bacteria; phylum Bacillota; class Clostridia; order Oscillospirales; family UBA929; genus UBA929. Next base: position 22,454 of record DBDP01000019.1, read on the forward strand.
CACAATCGCGCTTGTCGGTACCGTGGCGACGAGAGCGTCCCCTTCCAACCGATACTCCAGCGAGACTTCAAAACTGAGCGGGGCGGCTCCCTCCACACCTGCTTCCGCGGCGTCCTGTTCAAAATCCGCTTCCGTATAGCCCGCTCCCGTAAGATAGGTGGTAAGCCTTCGAACTATAGCAGAGCCGATTTCGACACCCGCGATCAGTTCTAAAAACCCTTCCGGCGCCACTTCCGAGGGAATGTAGCGAGTCTCTACATAAATGCGCTCAGACTCTTTCATTTTATCAAGGAACGTTTTTAGGCGATCCTCTCTGATATAAAGAGGGACAATCCCGGTGGGGAGCGACAAATCGCCCAGCATATAATTTACCCGAACGCCTTCGCTCAGGCTTTCCGCGTTAAATTGGCCATCTTTAATCGCGTAGTCGTAGACGTTGTAGGAACCCGGCGTGCGTCTGGTTGTGAAAAAGTCCACCACAAGCGGGGATTTTAACAAACTTAAGTTTAATCCGGTCGCAAGCGGATCTTCATCGGCGTCAGGCGGACACACATAGGCAATCCTTCCGCTGCGTTTGTCATAAACAGCCGCGTTGGTCGTTTCCGGCTGATAGTAAAGCTCAAGCGTATCGTTTTCCGCCGCGAGTACCATATTCGGCACATTTCCGCCGCCCGGCAGTTCCTTAAACGGCGTTCCTTCTTCAATCGTATCGTCTTTTTCAGGCAGATACTGCTTATATCCGTCGTACATGCGGAAGTTCAGATGGATATACAGCTGCCATCCTCCGACGATCAGAACGGCGAGAGCAATTACAATCAAAAGCAGTTTTTTTCCTAATCTCATGTTCTCCTCCCCTATGCTCTGAGCGTCAGCTCTGAATAAATGCCGTAAAAGAGTCCGTATACTTGGTTGAGCACGTCAGAAAGCAGGAGAGCGATGAAAATGACGACTATCATGGCAACAAAAGTAAGGACGAGGGTGACGATTGTTTTCATTATAGTGTAATTATGAACCGTCATAATGCCGAGGACAATCAAAACGCCCGACCAAGCAAAACCGATTCCCAAAATGATGCTGTAGAATACTTCTTCGTTTTCGCCCAGCACATTGGAAACGATAATAGCGGGGATGTAGGTAAGAATAAGCGGAATCATTGCATATCCCGTGACCGTAAGAATGTCCTTAAACCGACCTTCTCCCTGCATCAGGCAGGTAATCGACCAGTTGCCAACTCCAAAAAGGAAAAAGAGGAGCAGAACACGCGTCAGATCGGAAACGCCGTTGACAGAGCGCGGGTCGGTTAAGTTGACGATAAACCCGGCGAAGATACGGTTCAGCGTAAAGCAAATGCTGAATATAAATATGGTGATAAAAGCAAGGGGAACGCTGCCTTTTTCGCGGTGACGGATTTCATAAAAGCTGTCGATCGGGTTGGTTAAAACCCTGCGAAAGTAGTAAAACACATCCTTGTTAAAATACTTAGTCATCGAGCATCAAATCCTCCTTCTTTGACCCTTTTCGTCTGATCATCCGCCAGATGTAAAGAGCCACTAAAAGAACCGCTGCGACCGTTAATATGTTCCCCAAGTTTTCTTTAAGAATATCGTTGCGGTATCTCTTGAACGCAATGGAGTAATAGGTACGGTTCATGCCCAGCTTCAAATGCGTCATAGCCTCTTCGTTGTTTCCCTCTGTCAGAAACGCCTTACCGATACCGACGTTCGCCAGCTCTAAGTTTTCGTTTAGTTTTAATACCTCGCGCCATTTCTCAACAGCTTGTTTTTCGTCGCCGTCAAACCGCAATCCCACGGCTTCATTTATCAGACGTCCGTAATCGGTCTCCTTAAACGCCATAACCTCCTGCCGGTCTGTGTCCAAAACCAAGATCCTGTTTCCGCTCACAGCCAAAGAGGTCGGCAATCGGAAGGTACCCGCCTGCGTACCCAACCCGCCGAATATGTACAGAAGATTGCCCTCGTCGTCATAGGTAAATATGCGTCCGCGTCGTCTGTCAAGCATGGAATAAATCCCCTTGTCGCGGACTACAATGTCCACGATATAGGAAGGACCGCTGTATGCGTTATATTCAGTCGGCTCAAAGGTAATATCGCCGCCGACATTGCCGTTCTCACCCTTTTGAATCACGTCCTCCCCCTTGGGGTTGAGACGGAACGCCGCTTGCAGACCCTGCGGGTCTATACAGGACGCGTAAACGAAGCCTTCTTTGTCTACCGAGACGCCGGTAAACTCGGTTGGGATAAAGAGCGTTTGTCTGCTGCGCTGTTCTTTGGAAGAAAACAAACGCCAAAACCGCTGCCACAAGGAAACCTGAACGGGGATGGTACCGAAAAAGCTTGTGAAATCACCCTCCGCGCTGAATACCATAACGCCTTGGAACATGCGCTGCGCAATGACATATACGCGGTCGGCATAATCGACACCCAACTCAAGAGGTGTAAATAAATAATCATGCGGAAGCATCTCAGACTGAGGGTCTTGAATAATTTTTACCAATTCCCCGTTCTCCAACACAACGATACGGTTGTTATCGGAGTCAGCGATGTATAGCTGCCCTTTTTCGGATACGGTAACACCGTAGGGTTTATTAAAGGTATCCTCAAATACGGCACCATCCTCGCCCGCATTGGCAAAGGAAACGATAATCTCCTCGGCTTCCGTCATTTCGGGATTCATCACCACAATACGATTATTGCCCGTATCGGCGACATAAACTCTGCCGTCCGGTCCCACGCATATCCCTCTCGGCTGATTGAACGAGTCAATTCCCAAGGTTGCGCCGGAGATATTGCCGTCCGGGATATACGGCGCCGGGGTAAATTCGATATACTCACGGTAATTATAGGTATATGAATCATATGGCACATCCACGGCGGCTGATGCCGATCCGGCACATAGTACCGCAAAGATAACCGCAATCGCAACAGGTAAAATTCGCTTCACGCTTGCATCCCCCTAATCGTGACACTCTGTGAACACCCCGCTCCGCACGTCCGCGTTTGGCGAACACGGCGTCTTGCAGAGCTTCTCAATCCTTCATGCCGGAAGTAGTCATGGTTTCCAGTATGCTGGATTGGCAAATGAGGAAAAATGTGATCGGTATCGCGGCCAAGACAAACGCTACGGCCGCCGT
>DBDP01000019.1:25610-39276 GCA_002293625.1 Clostridiales bacterium UBA929
CGGCTTCAACTCTTCGCTCCGCAGGAACAGGTATCCGGTGTTCCCCCACATCGTTTGGAACTGGAAGATCGCGAGCGTCAGCCACGCGGGTTTAACGTTTGGCATGATAATCTTCCAAAATACCCGCACTTCACCGGCTCCGTCCATTCTCGCCGACTCAATCAGCGAATCGGGAATCTGCTCCATAAACTGTTTCATCAGGTACAGACCCAGTCCGTATCCCCAAGCCGGTAAAATCAACGCTAAATACGTGTTGTTGATTCCCAAATAGCTTACGATTACAAAGTTCGGGATCATCGTGACCTGATAGGTAAACATGATGGAAAGAATAACAATCGTGAATAGTAATTTTTTTCCGGGAAACTTATGTTTTGCCAGCGGGTACGCCGCAAATGACGCCACAATGACGTGCCCGACGGTGCCGCAGCCCGTGATGATAACGGTATTGAGGATGTATCGGGAGAACGGAACCCACGAGTCGCTCATTAAAATAAACAAATCGGTAAAATTCTCAAAGGTTGGGTTCCTCGCGAAGATGGCCGGCGGATATTGGAAGATTTCGTCCAGCGGCTTGAGCGAGTTGTTGATGACCATGACAAGCGGCAGTACCATAAACACACCGCAGATCGCCATGAAGACAAACAGCATTACGTTCCCCGCCCGCGAACGATTCAGCTTGCGTCTGCGGCGGAAAAGACGCTCCCGCAGTGTCTCCTTCTCGGAAAATACCGGTTTAACCTTAGTTTTAACCATACGCCTACTCGCCCACCTTTCTCAACAGACGCTGCACCAGTTTATTGGTTCCCACCATCATGATAAACAGAACTGTGGCGATCGCAGAGGCGTAACCCATTTCAAAACGGACTCCGCCGTAGTCAGACAAGTGCGTCACTACCGTTGCGCCTGCGTATCCGACGGAGGGATTGCCCGCCAACTGGAGGGATATATCCGCCACGGCAAACGCCGACGTGATCTGCATGACTGCGCCAAACATCAACTGCGGCCTCATCGCGGGCAGGGTAACGAACCAAAGCTCTTGCCAGCGGTTTTTTACGCCGTCGATCGCGGCTGCCTCGTAGAGTGATTTGTCGATGGTCTGCAGACCCGCGATAAAGGCGAGGAAGCCGGTACCGAGGCTCAGCCAAAGCTGCACGACAATCAAAACAGGCATAACATACTTTGCCGTCTTCATCCATAGGATCGGCTCCTGTATGAGGTCAAACTGCAATAGCGTACCGTTTAGGTATCCGTAGCGGTCACCGGTGAGGATGATGTTCCAAATGAGGTACGCCTGCCCCGAAATAGACGGCGCGTAAAAGATCAGCGTGAGGAAGGCGCGCAGTTTGCCCTTAAACTCGTTGATGATCCATGCGAACAGAAGGCAGAGAAAATAGCTGATCGGACCGGTGATGACGGCAAACAGCAACGTGTTTTTCAAAGCTAAGACGAAGATGTCGTCTTCAAGCAGCAGTTTTAGGTAGTTTGACCAGCCGATCCACTGCGGCGCCTCCAGCATATTGAAATATGTTAGCGAAATAAACATAGAGGCGATGACCGGCAATACGGTGAATAGGGTAAACAGCAGGAAATAGGGTGCCATCATCAGATATGAGATGCGGTTTTTGGCCATCAAGGTGCCGATAAACGGTTTCTGCAGCTCCTTTTGCTTGTTCATTCCGTTTCGTCCCCCTCTTCATATAGCGGTAACCCAAACTCCGCCCGCTTAAAGTTGATTTCGTCGTTAATCAAGATGACTTTATCCGTTAGCGCTTCACGCGGGAATTCAAAGACGGTTTCGGCGCTTCCGATAACCGATCTGCCCGTGACGACGGCGTAAAATGCGTTGTTAACGTTGCGGTAGGAGAAGTATCCGCCCGGTACCTGCGGGATTCCGCGTACCGATTCAAACTGCTGCTCAAGCGCTTGATAGTCAGCAACCGGCCACGGGAGCTGTGCAAAAGCCTCAATGTTTGCCGATGGGTGGCGCGCCGCCGCGCCCATTAAACTCTCCATCTCACGCCCAAACAGTGTCTGGGTTTCCGCGTCCGTCCACCATTTGATAAATTCCCAAGAATTTTGGGGATCCTTATCCGACTTCATCACCACACAGCCAGTTCCAAAACTGCCGACCGAGCGTTCTAAAGTGCCGTCCGCCTGAAGCGTTGCGGGAACGGGAGTGAAGCCCCACAGTCCTTTGATGTCGGGAGCCGATACTTGAAGGGTATTGTAGAAGGAGAAATCGTTGATAATCAGCGGTGTCTCGCCGGTACGGAAGCGTTCTTCAACGCTGGTGTCTTTATCCAGCTTGTAGTCGGTGTAGAAATCCGTATACTTTCGGAAGGCGTTGATGGCATCGTCGCTGTCGAGCGCCGAGAGCGTAGCATCTTCGTTGTAATACTGACCGCCGTTTTGGTAGAGGAACATCGAGAAGATTTGCTCGGTCGGCAGCATCCCCAGCTCCATCATATTGTTTGCCAGCACAGCCAGCGTTGTCTTCATCTCTTCCCATGTATTCGGAACGGTCAAGCCCAATTCTTTCATGATGTCTTTGCGGTAGAACATCATTGGGAAGGTCTGCGTCTCGGGCAGAGCATATACGGCACCGTCGTAGGTGAACGCCTCCATCACGCTGGGACGGAAGCGCTGCAGCACCTCGTCCAAATCGTCAAACTGCGTAAGATCCTGTACGGCGTTTCGCACCCCGTAGTTCATGGGTAAGTCGTTTGCGACCTGAATGGCAACGTCGGGTCCCTCCCCGGCCAAGGTGGCCTGTAAGAGCGTACTCATATCAACCAACATCGCGTTGACGCTGATGCCGGTGTTTCTGGTAAAGGTTTCATCAATTAAGTTTTTAATAACGTTTGCTTGATCGCGCCCCGACCCGATCCAAAGGGTGACGGTATCCGAGATGTTCTCCTCCGACACGTTCCCGATTTGGTTGTAGTCGATGACGAAGGAATAGAAGAGGCGCGATATCTCGTACCAAATCACCGAAAAAATGTTGTTGTTATGAACCTTTATTTCTTCGCCGGGAGCGTGGAAGTGGAGCGAATCCACGCGGAGAGGCTGGTCAATGGCTTGCGTGAGCCATGTGCCGCAGGCGCGGATGTCGATGCGGAAGGACGCGACAACTTTGGAAAAACGCTCCGGATCCTCGATTAGCTCATCGAGGCGGGTAATCATCGTCTTGATAACCCGTTCGCGGTCGCTTCGCTTGCCGGCGACCCTTTGCAGCTCGTCGATCGACCACTGCAGCCTTTCGCGAACGGCTTCCATTTCGCCCCTTAACTCCGGCAGACTGTAGGCAATCTGATAGTCACGGTTTTTATCGGGTTTCACGCCGGTCAGGCGGATAACCTTGCGGTAGATGCGGTTCAGTTCAAATACCGCGTCGCGCACGACGCTGATAATCTCGGAAAAGCTGCCGAGCACCGCTTCCATGCGAATGGTATGCGTTCCTTCTTCCAAGTAAATCTTATATGGTGTCTCGTCTTTTGCCATGAGTTTTTCCATATGCCAGCTCTGCCTGTAGATAAAACCGTATTCCGAGAACTCGGCGAACGGGACTTTTCCGTCAATGCTGATCTTTCTGGAAACATAAATACCTCTGGAAAAGTTTTGCAGAATATGCGCCGAAAACTCATACAGGCCGCTCTCCGGCGCGACAAACTCCCATTCAACCCACTGACCCGCACTGCGCCACGACTGACCGCCAATCGTGTTGTTCAGCAGGAGTTTGGCGCTAGAGGGGCTGACCTTGGGGGAGGATTGATCCTGATCGGGGTAAAGCATCTGCGAGGAAGTTTTCGTTGCGTTCTGCGCCATAATGTTTATTGAGGAGGTTGCGTCCTTCGCGCCGTCCGCGATCCAACCGGCCAGCACCTCGCTATACGGACGGACAGCATCGGTGTTTTGCAGCGTAAGTTTCCGAAGCAGCATCGGCTCGCGCAACGAAACAAGCGTGAGAACATGCTCTCCTTCGGTAAGATATAGGGAGAGCCGCTCTGTTATATATCCGTCGCTGTCGTACAGGAACGCCTCTACCCATTCGGGAATCTCAATCATCGTAGGCTTCAGATCGTTACCTTGGTTATCTTTTTCCCAAACCGGTTCGCTCAAACCGGCTTTTTGCGCCGCGTCAGCAACGGTGTTCGTCCAAATGCGTTGAAACTCAACTGTCGACAGTTCGCGGTAGGGCAGCTCTCCGTCTACAAAGAAGGAACGTTGAATGTCCGAACTTTTACCTTCAACGGGATAATATAACAACGACAGGTCGTATAAACCCGCCTCCTCAACATTGACGGAAAATTCGATCACAGCGTCTTCCTCTGTCAAGACACTGTCGCCCGCCTGACCTTCGTAATCGGCGTATACTTCCGCTTCGGCGACCGTGCCGCCGGCTTCGTATGACACGTAATCGGCCGCTTCAATCTCGATCACGGCGTCCGGTCTGCTCTGCGGCTGACTTTCTATGTAATCACGATAGGTAGGGATGGATTCGTCGACCGAATACCCCTCCAGTATATCTTCATAGTCAAGGCGCGTCTTTTCCCCGGCCGAGTAGCCGTAAACGGGGGTTAATGACGCCAGAAGAGCGAACGCCACCACTACAGCAAGCGTCCGCCCCGCAACCCGTTTCCAAGTCATCCGAAAGCCCTCCTAAAAGCCGTATCTCTTCCGACAGGCTTGTTTTTCGGTATATGTCACAAGTATCCAACCACGTGTTCATCTTATTTTAATACAATCTTCACAAAAAGTCAATACTCATCCTAAAATTCCTTAGCAGCAATTTTGATTTTGCAGCGGCGCGTATTGCGCGCCCGCCCTGCGGGGTTTGCGCTCCGCGGCGCTTTATGGTATAATCTCGTGGCGGGTATAAACCCTCGGAAAGGATGATTCAACCAATGAAAATAAAACGTCTCACGGCTCTTACGGCGCTTGTCCTGATGTGCGCTCTCTTGTTCGCTTGCTCCACCCCTTCGTCCTCCGAACCGAAGGAACCCATCCGAGTTGGCGCGCTGAAAGGCGCGACAACGATCGGGATGGTGAAGTACATCGAGGACGCGGCGGAGGATACGGACTTCAGCGTTGTCACTATCGATGAAATCGTCCCGATGGTTGTCAAGGGAGAAGTGGACGTGGCCGCCGTGCCGGTCAACCTCGCGGCGACGTTGTTTAAGAACACGGACGGCGCGATTCGTGTGCTGGCGGTCAATACTTTGGGGCTGACGTACATCGTCGAGACCGGCGACGAGATTCATTCTGTAGAAGACCTGCGCGGGAAGACGGTTATCGCGACGGGCAAAAGCACCACGCCGGAGTTCACGCTGCGCCATATCCTCCGCCAAAACGGGCTTGACCCCGATGTCGACCTGACGCTGGAATTCCGAAACGAACCCGCCGAGGCAGTGGCGCATCTGAAACTGAACGGCGGTATCGCTATGCTGCCGCAGCCGTTCGTCACGTCGGCGGAAGATACCGTACCGGGTCTTCGCGAGGCGATCGACCTCACTAAGGAATGGGAGAAGCTCGGCGACGCGGGACCGCTCGTTATCGGTGTATTGATCGCGCGCACGGAGTTTTTGGAGCGTGAGGAGGATGTCAGCGCGGTGCTGGACGCTTGCCGAGCTTCGGCAGAATGGGTCGTCGCGAATCCGGCGGAAGCCGCCCCGCTTGTAGAAAAAACAGGCATTGCTCCCGCGGCGATTGCGAAACGCGCCATCCCCAAATGCCACATCACGTTTATCGAGGGTACGGAGATGAAGGAGATGCTCTCCGCATTCCTTACGGTGATGTTTGAGAACGCGCCCGAATCGGTTGGGGGAACGCTGCCCGGCGACGAGTTCTATTATGCTCCGTAACAGGCGCTTGATGATCCCGCTCTGCGCGATCTTTTGGCTCTTGGTTTGGCAATTCGCCAGTATGCGGATCGAGGAGGAAATCCTGCTCGTATCGCCGATTGCGGCGGGAACGCGGCTCTTGGAAATCGTCCGGCAATCCTCCTTTTGGATGTCGGCGGGGTTTTCCCTTACACGGATTATGGGAGGGTTCCTGCTGTCGCTCGCCGGAGGAACCATACTGGCGGCGCTGGCATATCGGTTCAACGGGCTTTCCTTCCTGTTCGCGCCGCTGATCAGCGCTGTGAAGTCAGTGCCGGTGGCTTCCTATACCATCCTGTGCCTGATTTTTTTGAGTACTCGCAGTTTGTCCTTGATTATCTCCTTTTTAATGACGCTCCCCGTCGTGTATGATACGCTGCTGGAGGGCTTGCGCCAGACCGACCGGAAACTCTTGGAGATGGCGAAGGTGTTCCGCGTGCTGCCGCGCCACCGTCTGCGGCATATCTATATCCCGCAGATTCTGCCTTATCTTGTTTCGGTAATCGGCGTGGGTGTCGGCATCGCGTGGAAATCCGGCGTAGCCGCCGAGGTAATCGGGCTGCCGCAGGGCGCGATCGGCACCCGCCTCTACGAGGCGAAAATCACCCTCGATATGCGCAGTCTGTTCGCGTGGACGGTCGCCGTCATGGTGATGTGCTACCTTCTCGAAAAACTGATTCGTTTTTTGGTCGTCCGGGCTTCCCGCGCGCTGGAAAGGGGGCGGTTATCGTGAACGACATCGTCCTCTGCGAACTCAGCAAATCCTTTGGCGAAAAGCGCGTATTGGACGGTCTCTCCCACACCTTTCCCGGAGGCGGCGTCCACGGTGTGATGGGACCGTCCGGCTGCGGAAAGACAACGCTTCTGCATATTTTGCTGGGTCTGCTCCCCCCCGATTCCGGTACGGTTTCCGGCGTCAACCCCGGCGCTCTCAGCGCCGTGTTTCAGGAAGACCGCCTGTGCGAACGCGCCCGCGCCGGTGTTAACATCCGCATGGCGGCTCCCCGTTTGCGCAGCCAAGACGCTCTCCGCGCGCTAGCGGTGGAAATGGAAATAGACGATAAAACGCCCGTACACGAGCTGTCGGGCGGCATGAAGCGGCGCGTCGCCCTGCTGCGGGCGCTCGCCGCTCCGTCGGAACTGATCGTAATGGACGAACCGTTTACCGGGCTGGACGCGGGGATGAAGCAAACCGCCGCCGCCTGTATCCGCCGTCACTTAAATGGTCGCACGTTAATTGTTGTGACGCACAGCAAAGACGACCTCGCTCTGCTGGGCGGGGATGTGTCGCTCGTGATGTCGTAGTGACGGTCGGGGCGATCGTCACTACAGGATTACGGCGGCGCGTCGAAGGCGACGCGCCCTACTGGGCTAAAATGCACCTTCATGAATCAGCTACCCCACCGTTCCCGTATAAATAAACCCCTTACGTTCAGGAACTCCCGATTCTTTTGTGAAGCGGAATTTCTCCGTTTCGCTCGCGATGTGCCAAAGCGCGATACCCATATCAATCTGTCCGAGCTTTTCAGAAGCTATGAACCCGGGCTTCTTTCGGTAGCAGCGGATTTTTCCGTTTAAAGCCGAAAAATACCACCCCTGCGCATTTATGCCGCTGGGCGCAAGACGAGCCGCTTCAAGCCGCGAGTCGTTCCCGTCGCTGATTTCAGAAAGAGGCTTCCGCTTGAAGTCCGTAAGGCTTCGGTGCAAAGGCTCTTCGGGGTTACCGAACACCATACTGATAACATAGGATAGATCGCCGTCTTCACTGGGTTTCGCCATTCCGAGCCAGTAGGAGCCAAGACCGTTTTCAGAAAACCACAAGTCCATCTGCTGACCGATAAACCCAATGTTTTCATATGCGCCGTCTTTGTTCTCACTGCGGAAGACGAGGTAGGATGACGCGCCGGAACCCTGTGTGAACAATCCTTTTGTCTTGTCCGCGATTGTTACCGTGTACCTAATTTCCGGGAACAGCGGCGTGAGGGTTTCGAGTTTCTCCCGCACTTTCGCGAGTGTTTCTTCATCAAGCGGTGTTTTGCTGTATTTGCGGATGGACTTGCGCTTGCGGATGGTTTCGTTCATGACTTCACAACCTTCACATAGAATTTCCTGCTTCGCGGCGGGTCGAACTCGCAAAAGTAGATACTCTGCCATGTGCCGAGAACAGGTTTACCTCCGTTTATGATGACCGTCGCGCCGGAACCCATCGCCGACGCTTTCAGATGCGCCGCGCTGTTGCCCTCCGCATGACGGAACTCCGGGCGGTCGGGAAACGCTTTGTTCAGCCCGAGAAGCAAATCGCGCACCACGTCCGGGTCTGCGTTTTCGTTGATTGTGATCCCTGCCGTCGTGTGCGGGCAGTAGACTATAGCAATGCCGTCTGTAACGCCGCTTTTTGTGATGGCTTCGCGCACCTGCGGGGTGATGTTGTAGAAGTCCTCCCGCTGTGCGGATAGGGTGAAATCGTATAGCATGGTTAATCCCCACTTTCGTTTAGTGTCCATATGCCATTCTGCTCGTCACTTTCCCCGATTGCGATAAACTTCAGGTACGAGTTGATTTCGTCAATGGTCGGATTATTGTCAAGCTGCGCGAGAACGCTTTCCCGGCTTTCGCGTAGATGCGGAAGTTTATGTGCTAACGCGACAGCCTTCTCTTTCTCTCCGGATTTCATGTAAATAAAACACAAGGCAGCCCGCGTGGTATGGAGAATCTTTTCATTACGCCCATTCAACAGTATACGCTCGCACAAGCAGATTGATTTAATGAGATCGTCCGGATCATCACCTACGGCAAGCGTCATCGCTAAATCCGACATAATACCTTCGTCGTCCGGGTAGCTTCTAAGTCCCTCGGTAAAAACCCGTATAGTTGCGTCAATCTCACCATTTCGCCAGTGTTTATGTGCGGTGGTAAATATGTCGTATCTGGTCTGCTGATCGTTAATTCTATCCATGCCTATCAGCGTGTCTATGCTAACCTTGTAGAGATTGGCGAGAGCCGGCAAAAGAGTAATATCCGGCATGGTTTCGCCGCGCTCCCACTTGCTGACGCTTTGCGCGGACAAGCCAAGAAGCTCGGAAACTTCTTCTTGTGTCATATCTTTTTCTTTGCGCAGGGCTCTTAAGTTTTCGGCAATAAACATTATTTCGTACTCCTTTGAAAGTATTAGCGCCTGAGATTATACTAACTGAATGTACGAGAATCCTCAATATCCTGTTAGGCGATGAAAAATCAACTGTTGGGCGAGAAGAGTACGACCGATGAACCCTGCCCGACAGCCCGCTCCGCTTTTGTCGGCGGACAATGCGGCAGTAAACCGCATCGTCAGGTTGTTGGGGGAAATGCCGCCAAAGCTCCTCGGAGGGACAGTAATCCTCTTTACGCGCCAAAACCGTTGATGAAGATGCCGCTGTTGTAATTATATAGCGGCATCTTCATTTATGCAAACAGTTTTCGAGTTCAGTATCTCTGCCGAATGCACCTGACCTACACAAACGCCGCAGACGAGTCGGTTACCCTGCGGCAAGCCAAACCCTGTTCCTTCGAGGACAATTCGCTCCGATTCCAAATGGCGCAAAAAAGCAACCAACAGCATAAATTGTTGACTTTCTACAAGTTTGTGCTATACTAATAAACGAGGAGGATTGATCTCTATGAGCGAGTTATTACCGCGTCCCCAATACCTCGACCAGCTTGTCAGCTTTCGGGACAAGGATTTAATCAAAATAGTCACAGGGATCCGCCGATGCGGCAAGTCAACGCTGTTCGACCTCTTTGAGGAATATCTGAAGTCGCAGGGCGTGGAGGACAGGCAAATTATCCGGTTGAACTTGGAAATGCCGGAGTATCACGATTTGCAAACCTATATGCAATTATACGAGCATATTAAGGCACGGTTGCAGGACGATTGTCAAAACTATGTCTTTATCGACGAGGTTCAAACTGTGCCGGAGTTTCAACGGGCGGTGGACGGCTTATACGTCCGTAAAAACTGTGATGTGTATATCACGGGTTCAAACGCGCACATTCTTTCGGGGGATTTGGCGACGCTGCTTTCCGGGCGCTATGTGGAAATTAAGATGCTGCCGCTGTCCTTCCGTGAGTATATCGACGCATTGGGCAATCGGTCGGATTTGCTTTTGAAGTACCGCAGCTACCTTGAAAACAGTTCCTTCCCCTATGCTTTGGAGCTTACCAAAAAAAAAGACATCCGCGCTTACCTTGGTGGTATCTTTGATTCGGTTATCCTCAAAGATATCGTAACACGCCGCAAGTTTCAAGATGTGATGGGCTTGCAGAGCGTAACCCGTTTCGTCTTTGACAACATCGGCAACCTAACCTCCGCTACGAGCATTGCCAACACCATGATTTCAGGAGGCAGAAAAATCTCCGTCCATACGGTGGAGAATTATCTTGACGCGCTGACCGAGAGCTTTATCCTCTATAAAGCAAGCCGTTATGACGCAAAAGGCAAGCAGCAATTGGTTACGGGTGCGAAGTATTACGTTTCCGATATCGGCTTGCGCTACTATCTCTTGGGAAGCAAAAAAGCCGACATGGGGCACATCCTTGAAAACATTGTCTACTTGGAATTACTCCGGCGTGGTTATGAGGTGCATGTTGGTAAGGTCGGCAGTGCGGAGGTGGATTTTATCACTATCGGCGAAGACGGGGAGGAGTATTATCAGGTTGCGTATACCGTGGAAGGTGAATCCGACAAGAGCGGTAAAACCACATTGGAGCGTGAGCTTGCTCCGCTGAACGCTCTCCGCGACCATTATCCAAAGTTTTTGATAACGATGGATTTTACCCCCGCTACCTCCCACAACGGCATCCGGCAAATCAACGCGCTGGATTGGCTGTTGGGAGGGTAACTCACGGCACATTGTAAAGCTTGTATTGATCGATTTCAGACATAGAGTTGTCCCCTTTTTGGAAAGAGTCCGGCGGATATCAAGATGTTGGTGTCGATAAGGATTCTCATCTTTCTTCCTCGTGCCTCATCTGCATAATCAGGTCTACAACATCCTCATCGGATTTTAGACCCACTCGCGCTGTTTCACCCTGCATCGCGTCTTGAAACTCCTTCAATGCGTATAACGCGGAGTTCATAAGAACAACGCGGTTGTTTTCGCATATAAGCGTGACGCGATCGCCTACGCCAAGGTGAAGTTGCTCCCGAATATCCTTCGGCAGAGTGATTTGACCCTTAGACATAACTTTTGCGTTATCAACAATCATCAGATTACACCTCCATATTCTGCGGGGTAAGTAGGGAATGTGGGATCATCCCTACCGTTAGTATATACGATATTGCCGGAAAAATCAAGAGGGCTTTCTACACCTGCGCGGTTATATTCGGCAACGGGTCGGAATCCAGCGTGATGAAATAATCGTAATACGGCATCAGGAAGGTGTAGCCCTTTACAATACGGTCTGCCAAACTTGCCGTGAAGAGTTCGTCGCCAAGCTGACCCTCATGGGTTAACGAGAAAGACTTTCTGTTATACCACACCGCCGTCTTTTTTGTCGGGGCTTCTTTCTTGCGGACGTATTCCGCTCCTTCGAGAACAAACTCGCTCTGCTTTTCAAGCGGGGCGATGAGTTTTTCAAACGCCTTCGGGTTTTTATCAATCCGCGCGCGTAGTTTCGCCATCGTTTCGGCGCGGGCGGAGTAGTATCCCAAACCGTAAGTCCAATTGTCCGGGGATAATTCAAACCAGAAAACAGGCGTAGACGTCCATTCCACGCCTTCCGGTACGGGGCGCTCAATCGAAAACCATAGGTTCGGGCGGTACGGTTCGCCGTCTTTCACGCGCCTTGCGTCCCTGTAGACCCGCGAAACCTTGTGGGTAAAACCCCGCCCGCCGAAGTCGTCTTCAATGCGTTCAAATACTTCGTGTCCGAGTGCCTTCATTGGGTTTTGGAACACTTCAATAAACTCTTGCTTGTGTTCCTCAAACCACGGCTTATTGTTGTTGAGCCGCAGATTCCACATAAAGTCGATGGTCGCCTGCGAAAAGCCTTTAAAGGTTGCCATATCGTTTGTATCTCCTTACTGTTACTCTCCGATAATCTTCACCAGTACGCGCTTATCGCGCTTCCCGTCAAACTCACCATAAAAAATTTGTTCCCACGTCCCGAAGTCGAGTTTGCCGCCCGTGACCGCGACGACGACCTCGCGCCCCATCACCGAGCGCTTCAAATGCGCATCGGCATTATCCTCGTAGCCGTTATGATCATACTGACTGTGCGGCTTCTCCGGCGCGAGTTTTTCCAGCCAACGCTCAAAGTCGTGATGCAAGCCGCTTTCGTTGTCGTTGATGAATACACTCGCCGTGATATTCATGGCGTTCACGAGGCACAGCCCATCGCGGATGCCACTCTCGGTAAGCGCCGCTTCTACTTGCGGCGTAATGTTGACGTAAGCGCGGCGGGTTTTGGTGTGGAAGTGGAGTTCTTTACGGAAAGACTTCATTCTTTCGTCCTCACTTTCGCCATAAAGCGTTCCTTGTCAATTATGAAACGCTCATGTGTGCCATGCCCAATTTCGCCATTTGCATCATTCGCAGAAACATCAAACTCTATTTTGCGCCCGTCAATACGTGCAATAGTTGCAATCGCTGTTATTTTTGCTCCGAGCGGACTTGCGGCGGTATGTTCGATATCAACGCTTATACCGACAGAAGTTTGCCCCGGCTCAAGAGTATCAGCGAGACACTCACAAGCAGCGCGTTCCATCAGAGCGATCATCATTGGTGTGGCAAAAACGTCAAGACTTCCGCTTCCAAGCGCTTTCGCGGTATTGTGTTCAGTGACAATCGTGGTTACACTTGCCGATCTGTCAATAATATTATTTGATTCGTCATCGGGCAGTTCGGAAGGGTCATATGGAATCTCTTCATCATCGCACCATTCACGGGCAAACTCCAAATACCGCTTGTCACGGAAAGCATACCATGCTTCCGCGAAACCTTCCCGGTTTATCGCATCTTTGAATCTGCGAAATGCGCCTTTGCCAGACAGCGCAATTTCCAGTTGCTCGCGTTTTCGCGAGTTTCTGACTGTATCCGTAAAGTCAGACATCATACGGTATTCGTCGGCATCGCGCTGACTCGGAAGCCGGAGCCAACCCTCTTCCTCATCCAAATCCCGGTCATCCTGATCTCCAAAGTCAGAATACCAGTAAAATTCTCCTGTTAACTCGTTGTAAAATGATATTGCGCCATCACCCGCTGCTTCAATGTTTTCAGCTATTTCACTGAGTTTGACTGTTGGTTTCAAAGTATATCCTCACTTCCTTATTATGGGTTCCCCAATTGTGGATTACCCTGATCCGACCTTTTCATTTACTGCTTTTCGCATTCAGCAGCCATGATAACGCTTTCAGCTTCTTCTGCCGCTCTTTATAGTCGGGCAGCGCATCCGCGACTATCGCCCAAAAACGCGGTGAGTGGTTATTCTCCCGCAGGTGCGCCAATTCGTGGACAACGACGTACTCTAAGCATTCCCGCGGACAATATTCAAGCGCGGCGTTGAGGCGTATGCGCCGTGTTTTCGCCGTACAGCTTCCCCAACGAGAGGTCATTGTTCGAATCCCGATGAAGGTTGGACTTACGCCAATTCGCTGTCCCCATGTTGTTATGAGTTCACGGACAGTCTGTTCAAACTCTCCATCTTTATATCGCAGTGGTAAGCGTCAAACCAACACCCGCCTAAGAGTTGCCTCTTAGGAACATGGTGACTGTTTACTCCGGTAACTTACATATATCCGGCACGGCGGT
>DBDP01000033.1 GCA_002293625.1 Clostridiales bacterium UBA929
TGTTTACAACCCGCGAGGAAGCCGAAGCCGCGCTCGCGGCGATGAAAGGGGAACAGCCATGAACATTTTCAAGCCGCCGGAAGCAAAGACAAATACATACTTTGCTTGCATAAGAGGAACGAGCATTTTTCCGGCAACAATGAAAGGGCAAACGATAAATGCTGGGGTACATTTTACCAGCGACGACGCCGGGGAAACGCTGTCCGTATTCGACCCATCCACGAAGAAGCAGATCATTTTACCGGGTGAGGACGTTTGAAGAAGTGTACGAACACGGGCTGAAAGTAAACCGCGGGATTATTGATTTTACTATTTATTTCTAGGAGGGAAAAGGCATGGCAAAAAGAGCGTTAGGTACAAAACTTTACAGCGGCGATGAAACATCAGGTACGCAAATCGGCGGGCTGACGTCAATCGGCGGCATTGAGCTGACCGCCGACACTATGGATGAAACCACGCTTGACAGCGACGGCGGTTACCGCGAGTTTCAAGGAGGCTTTAAGGACGGCGGGGAAGTATCGCTGGAGGGATATTTTGACCCGGGAAAATATACGGGGCAAAAAGAGATGTATGACCGTTTTGAAGCGGGGGACGCAAGCCCGTTCGTGATCAAGTTCCCGGGAACTATGGGAAAATGGTCGTTTAACGGCGTTGTAACGGGGTACGGGACAAACGAATCACTGGAGGACTTGATTTCTTTTTCAGTAACCATCAAAGTGTCCGGCAAACCCACACTAACAACTGGATCGGGGGCGTAACCTATGACAATCAAACTGGACAGGGAGCGCGAACTGCGCTACGGCTTCAAGGCGTTGCTCGCTATTGAGAAACGCCTTGGAAAGAAACTCACCCAACTCGACGAGAACAATTGCGGCATGGAGGAACTCGCCGTGTATTTTTGGGCGGGGTTGATCCATGAGGACAAAACCCTTACCCTCGAGCGGGCAATAGACCTCTTAGACGCCGGGGACTTCAGAGAAATCGCCGCCACAGTCAACGAAGCCATGGGCGCCGATTACGGAACGCAGGGCGGGCAAGAAACAACCAGTTCCGAGGGAAACGGGTAGAGGGCGGCGAACCGTTCACGATAGAGGGAGCTATGAGGCTCGCCGCCCTGATCGGGATATCAATAGGCGACTTTTGGGACATGACACCCGCCGAACTGTATATATATGCGGAGGCATACGGGGACAGACGGCGCGCGGAGAACGTGGAGAGGCAACAGCTTGACGCTCTGCAAGCGTATCTGATCAGCCAGTGGGTATGGCAAAAACGGATAAACATTAAAAAGATACTGGCTGACATCGCATCCGGCGCAAAGCAAAAAGAGGAAATGACCGACGAGCAAATGCTGCGGCGGGTGAAAGCCCTGAACGCGATGTTCGGCGGCACGGAAGAAAGGGGGTGACAGAGGCATGGCAGCAAAGAACCTATTGGTGCGCGGCGGCGCGGACTTCTCCGGGGTGCAAGCGGCGTTTGCCGGGCTTCAAGGCACGATCAAGGATTTCCAAACCAAATTTGGCAGCTCTTTATCAAAAATCGCCGCCGACTCTGCCAAGAACTCGGCGCGTATGCAATCCTCCATAGGCGGGATCGGGAAAACGGTGGGCGGGATCCAAAGCACCATCAAAAGCGTGATCCGCACCGCCGCCGTATACTTCGGGGCGCGTCAGATCGTCAGCTTCGGCAAAGAAAGCGTGAACGCGCTTTCGGAGCTGCAATCGGCGATGACCGGTCTGCGGAGCGTTTCCGACGGTACGGGCGCGGACTTTCAAAGCGCACAGCGGTTTATTGAAGCGTTTATCTCGGACGGCTTGGTTCCGGCGGCGAACGCCGTAACCGCCTATAAAAACCTGCTGGCACGAGGCTACGACGACAATCAAATACAGCAAGTGATGACGCGCCTAAAGGACAGCGCGGCGTTTGGACGCCAAGCCAGCCTAACCTACGGCGAGGCGATCCAAAGCGCGACGGAAGGCTTGAAGAACGAGAACAGCATTTTGGTTGATAACGCCGGCGTAACCAAAAACGTATCGAAAATGTGGCAGGATTACGCGAAATCCATCGGCGCGACCGTTGACAGTTTGACGGTTCAGCAGAAAATCCAAGCCGAAGTGAACGGCATTATGGAGGAAACCCGCTTCCAAGTGGGCGACGCCGCGAAATACGCCAACACATACGCCGGAGGGGTCGCGAGCCTGTCAAAGACGTTCCTTGACTTGAAGATCGCTGTCGGCGGGTTCATCCAGCCGCTTGCGCAGTATGTGATCCCGTATATCAAAACCGCGATCAAGTACATCACCGCTCTTGCCAATGTGATTTCCAAGTACGTGAAGGGCGCACTCGGACGGGAAGAAGAAGCCACCGAGAACGTGGCGGTCGCCTCTGACACCGCCGCCGTGTCTGTTGAGAACGTGGGCGACAGCGTAGAGGAAACCGCGAAGAAAACCGAGCGGGCAATGGGCAGCTTCGACGACCTCGACCGCCTTGTGAACAAAACGGCGAAGGACTTAGACGCATCGGCGGGGACGCTGGACGAGCTGGACTATGGAACGCCATCCGCCGGGGAGTCTCCGAGCTTAGGCATTGATACATCAGGGTTTGAAGCTTCAGCCGAGAGGCTTTTCAAAAAACTGCAACCCATATTTGAACTTTTTCGCGCGGCTGGAAGAGTGGTCGGCGAATTTTATGAAGCTCTTTTCGGAAGCAACACGGGCGGATGGGACATGATTATTTCCTTTGTCAAGCGACTCACAGGCGCACTTAACGGGATCGCGGATTGGGCGCATAAAAATCCCGGAGCGATTCAAACCATTGCGGGGATAATCTTAAAGTTTTTGGCGGGCATGTGGGCATTCAACACCGCAAAGAACATCATCAGATTCATCGCCGGTCTGGTAAGCAGCTTGGTAGGGTTTGTAAAGAACGTCATCAGCACGGTGGGCAGCATCGGGGGGAAAGTAGCGGGATTGCTCCCCGGCGGCGGGAAAACCGGGGAAAAAGAAAAAGCCGGTGCCGCGTCCGGCACAAAGAAAAGCGTCGCGAACTCCACAAAAAAGATGTTCGAAAACCTGAAAGGAACCGCCAAAAACCTTGGCATGGGACTGGTTATCATCGCGGAGGTCGCGGCGGCGGCATTGCTGATCACCGGAGCGATCGCGCTTCTCGGGGTATTGCTGGAGCAAGTCGGCAAAGCGTGGGAACCGGTAATCGCGAACGGGGCGACTGTCGCGATTGCGATGGGCATAGGAACAGGCATCCTCGCGGGGGTCGGACTGGTTGCGGCGGCACTGGGTTCGGTGGGTACGCCGTTAATCATCAACATCGCACTGGGAGCCGCCATTCTCGCGGAACTCGGAATCGCGGCGGGGTTGTTTCTCGCCGAAATGTGGGGGATAGGAACCCTCCTCACGAAGATAGGCGAAGCATGGAAACCGGTGCTTAACAACGGGGAGACGATCGCAAAGGGTATAACGATCGGGACGGGGCTTCTGATTGGCATTGGCGTCGTAACCGCCGCGCTGGGTGTCGCTACCGTTGCCAGCGTTGGGTTGTTACCGCTTGCTATTGGGCTGGGAACCGCCATCCTTGTGCAACTAGGGTGGGCACTCGGCGAATTTGTGGACAGCCTTGTTCAAGTAGCGTTCGACTTAAGCAACGAATTACACCCGGCGCTGGTAATGCTCATAGGGACACTGCCGTCGCTTTCCGTAAACTTGGAAAGATTCACGACGTTCATGCAATACTTCGCGGGGATTGTGGGGTCGTACTCAAAGTCCAGCATAATGGCAGGGTTTGCGGCAACGGTAAACACGATTGTGGGCTGGTTCACCAAAGACCCGATCCAAAAACTGACCAAAGACGCAGAAAAGATGTACAAGCAAATGGTTCCCCTGCGTGAGAAATTGTTCGCGGTTCTCCCGGAAATGGAGACAGTGCGAACGTTGCTGCTGTCGTATACAACTCTGCTGGAGGACATAGAGGTTTTATTGGGAGGAAAGACATCGGTTAAACTGCAAGACGGCATATTTGTGAACTTCAAAGAGGTTGGAAAGAACCTTGTTACGGGGCTTCATAAGGGGGTCGTCGGCGAAGCGAGGCTGTTCGATGATATTCAAGAGAGGTTCATAACGCTTTGGGACAAAATCCGGCGGCACTGGGAGGACAACCCTATCAGGGTTAAGGCTATAGCGTCGGCGACGACACTCCCGGACATTCCAAGCACGGCTTATATGTACGCGGGGGAGAGTAATGGCGGCGAGAGCGGCGGAAGTTCTTCCGGCACCGACACATGGTTGGAACGCATATACAGCCGCATGGGGGAGATTCTTAGCCGGAAGCAGAACCTCTATCTGAATGACGAGATTGTGGGTACCGTTTCGCGCGGGCAACGCCAAAATGCGCGCAGGTACGGGCAATGAACCGCCTTTTTCGGGCGGTTCATTGCATCGAGGTTATTGTGCCAGTTTTTCCAAAAGCGCGTCTTTGAGCGTCGCCGAAAAGTTGATGCTCTTGCGCTCCGCCGCTTGATTCAACCATGACGGTATTGTAAGCGTTTTCTTTATAAGGGTATCGTCATGGTTGGATTTAAGCGCGTCTAGGTCAACGCATACTAACGAAACAAACCCCGTATCGTCGTCCGGCTTTATATCGCCCATGTCGCTCGGAGGCGGGACGGGATCGCCGTCTCTTAACGCACCGAAAATCCACCCGGCGGCGGCGTCGGCAGCCATATACATAGCGTCCGCCAAATTGTCGCCGAATGTCGCGAGCGGGAAATCGGGCATTTCCACGGAATATCGCCCGTCTTCTTCTCTGTAAAAACACGCGGGATATACGTATTTCACAACAATCCATCCTTTCTAACCGTTAAGGAAGGGCGGGGGTTATTTCAACCCCGCTTGCTTCCTTATTGAATTTACCACTCTTTTTGGGAGGTCGCCGCTATGATGCGGGATTGTAACCTTGCCGGGTTTTGTATCATGCTTGTAATGGTAATGCGAACCTTCCGCGCTGTTTAACTTCCACCCGTCATCCTTAACCATTTTTTCCGCTTCCCGAAACGTCATATCGGAACCCCCTTTCTGATTTCATTATAACACGTATCACACGTACTGTCAATAGCTTTTCAAAAATAATTTGAAAGGTTGTGTACCCATTGGCGAACTCATTAATCATAGAGGGCGTGGATTTTTCGAGGTTTCAACCCGTGCAAAGCGTCGGATGGGAGTTAAACGACCTAGACAGCGAGGACAGCGGACGCGAGACGCGGGACGCCCTGATGTACCGAAGCGTTATCGCGCGTAAGGTTAAGCTGGAAATCACGATGAATCCGATGAACGAGGAGGAAATTAAGCAGCTCCTTAGCGTCCTAACCGGAAAAACATACCTGACCGCTACCTATATTGACCCATTAGCCGGGAGCGTTACGAAAACCTTTTACAACTCTTCCAGAGCGGCGACCCTTCGGCATATCCATTCGCAGAAAGGCCCGATATGGGAAGGTATCAAGTTTTCCCTGATCGAGAGGTAGCCATATGCAACAGACGTCCGATACATGGAAAAACCTATGGGCGAACCCGAACGCCGACTTGGAGTATAAGATCGTCTTTGACGGCACGGACGAATACACGGACGAGTTACTGCACCCCGGAATACAGCTGACGCGCGGCGTCATGCCGGAGGATTCGTTTGGTATCGGCACTGTCGCGGTCAGCGGTTTAAAATTTAGCGTCCGGGCGAAAGAAACGCAGCCGCGCGCCACGGCAAGGGTTGATTTTTTTGTGCGGCTGGTGTTGGGTGACGCGGCGTCGGAGTGGCTGCCGAAGGGTTCATACATCGTGGATTCCCGTAAAACAACGTTGAACAACGTGTCGTTTGAATGCTTGGACGCGGTCGCGATGCTGGACGAGGTGTGGGTGACGGAAGTATCGCCGCATTATAACCCGCCGATGCGCGAGGTTGCGCAAACGATCTGTGGGCTGCACGACATTGAAATCGAAAACATTGACGTCATCCCGGAGGATTATATCATTGGCAACGCCAACGATCTGACCAAACGTCAAGTGCTGGGGTTCATCGCGTCGGCGTGCGGCTGTAACGCCGCATTGAACGACGCCGGGCGGTTGGAGTTTTACCCGTTGAGAGTGCCCTCCGTCACGACCGATATAGGCAAAACAATAACTTCGGCGACAGAGATCAACGACCCCTCCACCGCCAGGCGTCTGCTCGTGCGGTACGGCAACGAGGACGGCGCGGTAATCGCGGCCGGCACCGGCGACGCGACACAGGAATTATACGTTTACAACGAGTGGATGACCGAAGACATGGCGGCGGAGCTGCTCAACCGGGTGAGGGGTTACACTTATAAGCCGGTGGAGGTACACGGCGCGCACATCGACCCTGCGTTTGCGCTGGGCGATGGAGTAACGGCGGACGGCTTAACAACGCAGATATGGAGCTACACGACCGTATATGACGGGTTCCCGAAAACCCATGTCAAGGTTCCCGGCGACGGGCAGTTGGGCGGCGAGCTTGGACGTTACCGCAGCTATACCGAGCGGGATCAGGAGCGGATCATCAACAAGTACCGCGGCGGTCTGACCGTGCAATGTGAACATATCGGTTCCGATACCACGTCCGCCACCATCCCGTCTTCCGCTCCATAGGCAAAGCCTTGTGATTACTGGCGTCAGCCGGATTCACAAGGCTTTTTCTTCAGTCTGTTCTGCTACTCCTCGTTTCTAAGCGAGAAGTCTGTCGATGAAAAATAGAGATCATCCATTCCTAGCGGGGAGATGGAAAACGAAACACGGATTCTTGCGGCATCACCATTCTTGTTTGTGTAGTCATATCGGTAATGCATACTTACATTCTCTCTGTTAACGATGGCGTCTACCAGTAACTCTGTTGCCGCGTCTTCGCTTTCGACTGTTACTGATTCTGTACCCTCGAAGGTAGTTATTGACAGGTTTTCGCCTATCTGTGAATAAGCGACATAATCGACTATGTTATCAAAGATTGCTTCCTCGTTCCAATAATCAACACTTGACACTCTGCCGTCTTCGAAGGAGAGAGTGACTTCCGTCTCGTCTTCCCACAAAGTGATCATCTTTTTAAGAACCTCATTGTCGAGAACGTCAACATCGCTGTACCAGCCGCTGAGAGCCTCAAAATCTTCTTTTTTTGCATTGATAACCGATGTTGAAATCTCCGCTAACTCTTGTGCGTTATGTGCGTTCGCCATTTGAGAAAGTCTTAAATCAAAGTCTTCCGCGGACATAACCGGTTGGATTTCCGGCTGTTTGAGCATGAAAATTAGCACTACTGCCACTGCGATAAGTGCAAGACACGCCACTGGAATAATCCATTTTGGAAACCGCTTCACCGGAACCTTTGTATCCTGTATTAACTCAACATTTGTTTCGTTCGGTACGGGACTTCAGCAGTGCGGGCATTGCGTCGCTTGATCTGGAATCTCCTTTTTGTAATCATTACATTGAATCAGTGCCATTATACTATCTCCTTTGTTTGTAGTACGTCTCTCTGAAAATAGATTAGTATTGAAAACAGTAGCGAAGGAATGACAATACATGCATGTACAGAAAGCCGTCTAACGTGAGTATACCACAGAAAAATTCGTAGTGCAATACATAGAATTAAAATATTTTGTATACCGACATATCATGTGTGTCTAACTCGCTGCGTAAACTTACTCCGAGAGAAGTGAAGGAGAATGGTAAATAATACCACATTCTCAAAACCGAACAAAAGTATAAATTCGACAAACCCCCTTGCTAAACGACATAATATATGATATTCTTAAAAGCAATGACAGCGGCACAAGCTGCTGTTTACAAAAGATGAATGTAGGAGGCTTACGCGCATGGGGGGAATGCCGACAAACAGCATCGCCAGTGTAATTCAATATGAAGGGGATAATTCAACCTTTATATGGAAGCACCCGCTGGAAAATTTCAACACAGGTTCGCAGCTGATTGTTCACGAAAGCCAAGAAGCGCTGTTCTTCATGAACGGCGAAGCGCTTGACTTGTTCGGTCTAGGGCGATATACACTCGAAACGCAGAACCTTCCGCTGGTAAAAAAACTTTTCGGCGCACCCACCGGCGGCGTGACACCATTCCACTGTGAGGTTTATTTCATCAATAAAACAGAGCAGATGTCCATCAAATGGGGAACGGACAGCCAGCTTGAGTATATGGAGCCTACATACAAATTCCCAATTAAAATTGGCGCGTCGGGCGAGATGAGCCTACGCGCGGAGGATTCCCGGAAACTGCTTGTGAAACTCGTCGGTACAGAAAAATATCTTTCGCAGCAGTCGCTTGTGCATATGTTCCGCGCGTTCCTCATGACGCGCATTAAAACGCATATGGCATCGCAGATCAAGAAGCAAAACATCAACATTTTTGAGATAGATGAAAACCTTGTGACGCTCTCAGATCAACTGCACGAGATTTTCAAGCCGGATTTCACTGACTACGGACTGTCGCTGGAGCGCTTTTTTGTTACGACGATTGTTAAGCCGGAAAGCGACAGGGCGTATCAGCAATTCCGTGACCTGCATGTTAGGCAGTATACGGATGTCGCGGAAGCGCGTTTGCGTCAGCAGGTGGGTGTGATTGAGCAGGAAACGCAGGCGCAGCGCACAGTCATTGAGGCGCAGGGCATCGCGCAGAAGCGTTCGCTTGAGGGATACACCTACCAGCAGGAGCGCGGGTTTGAGGTCGCCGAAAAGATGGCGCAAAACGAAGCGGTTGGGCAAATGACCAATATCGGCTTGGGGATGGGGATGATCGCGGGCGTCGGCGGAACCGTCGGGCAAACGGTCGGCGGTATGGTTCAAAATACAATGGAAAACGTAACGCAACAACCCGCTCCGGCAGCGCAAAATGAACCCTTCGAGCAGCGCCTCGCGAAATTGGAGCTGCTAAAGGGTAAAATCCCGGACGAGTTGTACAACGCGAAGATGCAAGAACTTTTAAGCGAAATATAGGAGGCACGGGAATGAATTTGAACACAAAAATCAATAAAGTAACAGCCGTTGCGATTCCCGCGGTGCTTGCCGTGCTGTTCACGCTCTTGCTTTTCATTTTACCGAGAACGCCAGTTTTAATTACCGCGTACGTGGCGGGACTCATCGGTGCCGCGCTGTTTGCCGCCGGGAATCTGTATTTTATCGGCGTTAAGAAAGGGTATCCGTGGATTGCCGCAATCCCGATAACGCTTATTCGCTATATTATTACGTCAACTCTGCTGTCGGCTGTGTTTGTTCTGGTTGATAACGTGGTAGAAGACTTGCAAATCAGCGCCTTGTGGCTAATCATCGCGCATATTGCCGTGCTTGCGGTCTTCTTTGTCTTGCTTCTCCTCCTGCATACCGGTAAAGAGTACATACAAGAGATAGAGCAAAAAGTAGCCTCCGAGCGTCAATTTATCAAAGAGTTGAACGCAGAATTAGCGACAATTCGCCTAAATGCCCCCGCCGATACACAAAAGGACATCCAAAACGTTATCGACACGGTGCGGTACAGCGATCCCATGAGCCATGA
Organism: Clostridiales bacterium UBA929; assembly: GCA_002293625.1. Lineage (GTDB taxonomy): Bacteria > Bacillota > Clostridia > Oscillospirales > UBA929 > UBA929. The sequence continues at coordinate 9,573 of DBDP01000033.1, forward strand.
ATCCCTCACGGAACTTGAGGGAGAGATTCAGAAAAATGTGATTATGCTGGGGAGACTGACAGGTTCCGAACAGATACGCGCCATATGCGGCACCCTAATCGTTCAAATCAAAGACCGAAATAACCGCACCCGCGCGTTAAAATAGGGGAGGCACACCATGACAATCTTCAAATGCAAAATATGCGGCGGTGACTTACAGCTCGAGCAGGGGACAACCGTCGGCGAGTGCGATTCTTGCGGAACGAAACAGACGCTGCCGAAGCTGGACAGCGACAGACGCGCGCAACTGTATGACCGCGCGAATCATTTCCGGCGCAATAACGACTACGACAAAGCGGCGGGTATCTACGAAACGATTCTGAACGAAGACAACACCGACGCGGAGGCGTATTGGTCGCTCGTTCTGTGTAAATACGGCGTAGAGTACGTGGAAGACCACAAAACAAAGAAGCGCATCATCACCTGCAACAGAACGCTGATGACCTCCGTCATGGCGGACGAGGACTACAAGCAAGCCATAACCCACGCGGACGGCAGCCAGCGCGGTATCTACGAAGACGAAGCCCGCGCCATTGAGCAGATCCAAAAGGGGATACTGGAGATATCCAGCTACGATGAACCCTATGACGTGTTTATCTGCTATAAAGAAACCGACGCCGAAGGCAAGAGAACCCGCGAGAGCGTGACAGCGCAGGAACTGTACCATGAACTGACCGAGGAAGGGTTCCGCGTCTTTTTCTCACGGATTACATTAGAGAACGTTCTGGGTTCGGCGTATGAACCGCATATCTTCGCGGCGCTGAACTCCTCCAAGGTGATGGTGGTTGTCGGTTCCAGCCCGGAGAACTTCAACGCCGTATGGGTGAAGAACGAGTGGAGCCGCTACCTCGCGCTGATCAAAGGCGGCGCGAAGAAGGTGCTGATCCCCGCCTACCGCGACATGGACGCCTACAACCTGCCCGACGAGTTTTCACACTTGCAGGCGCAAGATATGAGCAAGCTCGGCTTCATGCAGGACTTGGTGCGGGGGATCAAGAAGGTGCTCGAAATAGACGAACCGAAGACGGAGGCTGCGGAACCCGTTACGGTCGCAGTTCCCGCCGGTTCGATAGATGCGCTCCTAAGACGAGCGAATTTGTTCTTGGAAGACGGCGACTTCTTGGAGGCGGCTACATACTTCAACCGCGTTTTAGACGCGGAGCCGGAAAACGCCGAAGCGTATGTGGGGTTGCTATGCGCGGAGTTGAAGCTGAGGAGTGCGGAAGATTTACCTAACCACCATAGACCGCTTCAAGATTACGGGAACTTTAAAAAGGCGGTACGATTTTTGAGTGAGAAGGATAAAGCGGTTTTGGAGGGTTACAACCAAACGATTATAGATCGACTGGAGAAAGCACGCTTAGAGGAAGAAGAACGCAGAAGACAAGTAGAGGCATGGCACAGAAAGGAAGAAAAGGCGCGTTTAGAACGTCAACGCCTCGCGGCAGAGGAGCGGAGGTATCTGAATGAGGCGTATTTAGAGAAGCAAAAGAAAGAACGCGCGTTGCGGATTAAAAAAAGGTTGCGCACTGCATCGGTAGTTCTTTGCATCACTGTACTGATTGGAATAGCGGGAGCACTGATTTTGCCGAGGATAGAGCGGGATAGACTCCGTGAAGAAACGCTTCAGGTAGTAGATCAAGCCGAGCAATTGATGGGTGAAAAGAAATATGCGGAAGCGGAGAACCTATTGATCTCATATATGGATAGTGGGTACCCTTCGGTTGAGGAGAGTTTGTCGGAAATTTACAATGAAGCAGCCAAGGAAGCGGAGCGGTTGATTGGCGAGAAGAACTATGAAGAGGCGATAAGAATCTTACTGGCTCTCGGTGATCCAAGGAATCCTCTCATCATTGATCAGCTAACCCTTGCAACCAATGAACTATATCCGCCACTGTCAAGGGTGTTGTTGTCAGCGGGAACATTTAGTACGATAGGATTGACTACAGACGGTGCTGTCGTTTGCGCAGGAGAATATATAGAAGATGAAAGAAATAAAGAAAAAATATTAAGCTGGAATGGTGTTATAAGCGTGACGGGAGATTCGCTGGATGTTGTCGGATTGAAAGCGGACGGAACCGTAGTCACCACCGGTATTGGTTCAGTCCAGGAGGTATCAACTTGGAGTGACATTATCGCAGTGTCATCAGGTGATAATCATGTTGCGGGATTAAAATCTGACGGTACAGTCGTTGCCGTGGGGGATAATGATGACGGACAATGTGATGTGTCTGATTGGAAGGATATTATCACGGTGTCATCGGGAAAAAACCATACCGTTGGCGTAAAATCAGATGGCACAGTTGTTGCTGTGGGAAATAACATATACGGTCAATGCGATGTATCCGGCTGGCGAGATATTATCGCGGTATCGTCGGGAGGTAGTCATACCGTGGGAATAAAATCGGATGGTAGAGTTGTTAGCACCGGAATTCTTGATGGTATATACGATGTATCCGGGTGGCGCGACATTGTAGCTGTATCTTCAGGTTTTTTTCATATAGTTGGTCTAAAATCGGATGGTACTGTTGTTGCCGTGGGTAGCGATAACGATGGTGAATGCAATGTTTCACGCTGGAAGAATATCATCGCAGTGTCTGCCGGGTTTAATCATACTGTTGGATTGAAGTCGGACGGAACTGTTGTTGCAGTTGGAGATAACGAGCAAGGTCAATGCGATGTTTCTGATTGGCACGACATTATCGCGGTGTCGGCGGGGTATTCACATACGGTTGGCTTGAAATCGGACGGAACTGTCGTTGCAGTGGGGGAAAATAATTACGGTCAGTGCGATGTCTCCGATTGGGACTTGATAGATTAACCGCGCTACACACTGCGGCGAATCATCGGCAAGGGAGACCGTCCCCGCACTCCCTTGCTGTATGATTCCTTTTACCCTAGAACAGAACAATCGTACCCAATAAAAAAATACTGGCATTTTTACGCCGTTTATGATATAGTACATCGGAATGAATCAAAGGGCGCTCGAAAAACGCATTGTTCGCCGAAGGCGAAAGAGCGAAGCGCTTGCGAGCAGGTGCCTTTGGCGCGGTGTCGCAAGCCGGGGCGGGTGTTTTTCGAGGTTACCTTATGCGGGAAGGATTGGCGCGACAAATGACGGTTAAGAGCGTGGAAAAACAAGAAAAGAATCTCACGGTACTGACGATTGAAATCGGTGCGGAGGAATTCGCGAAAGCCTGTGAGCAGGCATACCGCAAAAACGTGGGGCGGATGAACGTTCCCGGGTTCCGTAAGGGGAAAGCACCCCGCAGGATCGTGGAGAGGATGTACGGCGAGGGCGTCTTTTATCAGGACGCTGTCAACGCCACATGGCCGGATGCCTACGACCAAGCGGTGGAACAAGAGGGTATCCAGCCGGTTGAGCGCCCGGATGTCGAGGTTGAGGAGTTGGGCGCGGAGGGATATACCTTCGTTGCCAAGGTGCATGTGTATCCCGAAATCGAAATTGGGCAGTATAAGGGTCTCTCGGCTTACGCCCCGCCCGTTCTGGCGTCGGAAGAAGAAATAAACGCCGAGGTTGACCGTATGCGCGAGCGCAACGCGAGCCTCGTTACGGTCGAGCGCGCGGCGCAGCTTGGCGATACCGTCGTCCTTGATTATGAAGGGTTCCTGGAGGGCGTCCCCTTTGAAGGCGGCAAAGGCGAGAAGCAAACGCTGGAGCTTGGTTCCAACCGCTTTATCCCCGGTTTTGAGGATAAACTGGTCGGCGCGAAAGCGGAGGACGAACCCGAGCTGGAGATCACGTTCCCCGAAGACTACCATGCGGAGTCTTTGGCGGGGAAGCCGGTAGTGTTCAAGTGCAAAATCCATGATGTGAAGGAAAAGAAACTCCCCGAAGCCGACGACGAGTTTGCTAAGGACATATCGGAGTTTGACACGCTTCAAGAGTATAAAGACTCGTTGCGGGAGCGTATACTGCACGAAAGGGAGCGTGAGTCGGACGGCGCGTTTGAGAACGCGTTGCTCGACCAAATCATCCCAACGATCAAGGGCGATATCCCCGACGCTCTTATCGCGAAACGATTAGAGGAAATTATCAACGACTTCGCGTACCGTCTGCGAATGCAGGGTATGGACATCAACACCTACATGCAAATGACCGGGATGACCGGCGAGACGCTGACGGCGCAGTTCCGCCCGCAGGCCGAAACACATACCAAATGCGGTCTGATTTTCGACAAAATCGCGGAGCTGGAAGGGTTAAAATTAGAGGAAGGGGAACTGGACGCCGAATACGCCCGCCTCGCCGAGCTATATCAAGAGGATATCGAAAAGGTTCGCGAAAATATCCCCGAAAAGCCGCTGACGCGGGATCTTTTAGCCTTAAAAGCATCCAAACTCATTACGTCTTCGGCGATTAAGCTGGATACCCCCCCGGAAAAGCCGGAAACTGAACCGGCACCCGAACCGGCACCGAAGCCCAAAAAGAAAGCCGCGCCCAGAAAGAAAGCCGCCAAACCGGCGGAGGAAACGGAGGAACCGAAATGAGCCTTGTCCCAATGGTTATCGAGCAGACCAACCGCGGGGAGCGTTCCTATGATATCTACTCCCGTCTGCTCAACGACAGAATCGTTTTTCTCTCCGAGGAAGTAAACGACGTTACGGCGTCGCTGGTGGTGGCGCAGTTGCTCTACCTTGAAGCGCAGGACCCGGATAAGGAGATCAGTTTCTATATCAATTCACCCGGCGGCAGCATTACCTCCGGCTTCGCCATTTATGATACGATGAATTTTATCAAGGCCGACGTCTCCACCATCTGCGTGGGTCTCGCGGCTTCGATGGGCGCTTTTTTACTGGCCGCCGGCACGAAGGGAAAGCGTTACGCCCTGCCGAATTCCGAGATTCTGATCCATCAGCCGGCGATCCACGGTCACGGTCTGTCCGGGCAGGCGACAGACATTCATATCCACAGCGAGCATATTATGAAGACAAAGGCCAAGATGAACCGTATTCTCGCCGAACTGACAGGGCGCACAGCCGAAGAACTGGCTCGCGATACGGAGCGCGACCACTATATGTCGCCGGAAGAGGCGCTCGCTTACGGAATCATTGACAAGGTATTTGACAAACGATAAAGACAGATAGGGGCGCATCGTATGCGTCCGTTGAGAAATCATTAGTAACAGACGCGCACTGAGTGCTCTTGTCTGAAACTGAAAGGAAAATCTATGCCAAGGGATGATCGCAGACAGGTACGCTGTAATTTTTGCGGAAAGCATCAGGATCAAGTACGCCGCCTGATTGCCGGACCCAGCGCCTGCATATGCAACGAATGCATACAGCTTTGCCTTACCATTTTGGAAGACGGGGGCGAGAACCGCCCGAACGTGGCGTCTCAGCCGGATACGTTGAAGCGCCCGCATGAGATACGCGCGATGCTTGACGAATACGTCGTCGGGCAGGAGAACGCGAAAGTCGCGCTGGCCGTGGCTGTTTATAACCACTACAAGCGTATTTTCTGCGCCGACACCGAAAACGACGTGGAACTGCAAAAGAGCAATATCTTGATGCTCGGTCCCACAGGGTGCGGGAAGACGTACTTTGCCGCTACTCTGGCGAAGATTCTCAACGTGCCGTTCGCCATTGCGGACGCGACTACCCTGACCGAAGCCGGTTACGTGGGTGAGGACGTTGAGAACATCCTGCTCCGCCTGATTCAGGCCGCCGACCACGATATAGAGCGCGCCGAGCGCGGCATCATTTATATCGACGAGCTGGACAAGATCGCGAGAAAGAGCGAAAACGTTTCGATTACGCGCGACGTATCGGGCGAGGGTGTACAGCAGGCGCTATTGAAGATACTGGAGGGCACGATCGCCAACGTGCCGCCGACCGGCGGCCGGAAGCATCCCCATCAGGAATTCTTGCAAATCAACACCGCGAACATCCTCTTTATCTGTGGCGGCGCGTTCGACGGCATCGAGAAGATTGTCGAGAACCGCAAAGGAAAGCAGAGCATGGGCTTTTCCGGGAATGTGGAGAGCAAAAAAACGAAAGACCTCACGTTGGCGCTTCGCGACGTCACTCCGCACGATCTGCTGAAATACGGGATCATCCCGGAGTTGGTGGGACGCCTGCCGATTATCGCGCCGCTGGGGCAATTGACGCGCGAAGAGCTGATCTCCATCTTGACCGAGCCGAAAAACGCGCTTGTGAAGCAATATAAGAAGCTCTTTGAGATGGACAACGTAAAGCTGGAATTTGAAGACGGCGCGCTGCGCGAGATTGCCGACATTGCCCATGACCGGGGAATCGGCGCGCGCGGGCTGCGTGCCGTAATTGAATCGGTGATGACCGAGGTTATGTATAACGTGCCGATGGATCCGTCGATTGAAAAGGTCGTCGTCACACGGGAAACAATCCGCGACAGGGTCGAGCCGCTATTAACGCGCGACCCCGACTTGCAGGCCCGCATCTCGGCGGAAGGGCTGAAAGGCCAAAAGAACGTATCGTAGGGAGCTATCACATGCAACTGCCGATGATTGCCCTTCGCGGACTGACCGTCTTTCCGCAAATGTATATCCACTTCGACATCGGGCGCAGCAAGTCGGTGCGGGCGCTGGACGAAGCCGTCCGTAACGACCAAATGGTGTTTTTGGTGGCGCAGAAGGACATGCGCACCAACGACCCGGCGAAAGGCGACCTCTATCCCATCGGAACGCTGTCGGTGCTGCGTCAGATCATCCGTTTACCGGGGGAGAACGTACGCGTCCTTGTGGAGGGGCGTCAGCGTGCCGCGCTTATGCGTGTCGTCGAGGACGATGCGTACAGCATAGCCGAAGTGGAACCGTTAAAAGAGTCGAAAACCAGAACCCGGCAAATGGAGGCGCTGATCCGAACCGTCAAAGACCTGTTTGAGGAATACGCGGTTTTGGTGCCGCGCCTGTCGCCCGAAGTGGTTATCAATGTCCAAGCTGCCGAGGACGCCGGATATTTGGCCGACTATATCACACAGCACATCCCCGTGAAGCCCGCGGAGAAACAGGCGATTCTGGAAGCGGTGAAACCGGGGAAGAGACTGGAGAGACTGTTCACCATCCTCGCGCATGAGGTGGAGATTCTCTCCCTCGAAAGCGAAATGCATGACAGGCTCCGCGACAGGCTCGCGAAGAACCAAAAAGACTATTATCTTAGAGAGCAGCTAAAGACCATCCGAAGCGAATTGGGAGAAGCGGACGAAAGCGAGTCCGATAACTACACAGAGAAGATAGAAGCCCTCGGTTTGCCGGAAGAAACGGCGGAGAAACTAAAGAAAGACGCGGCGCGTCTCTCCCGCCAGCCGTCCGAATCTCACGAGTCGGCGGTGATACGGAATTACCTCGATATCTGCCTGTCGCTGCCGTGGAAAAAACAGACGAAAGACCGTCTTGATGTTCACGCCGCGAAGCGAATTCTTGATAAAGACCACGCCGGGTTGGACAAAGTCAAAGAACGGATTTTAGAGTACTTAGCCGTTAAAAAGCTCGCGCCGGAGCTGAAGGGGCAGATTTTGTGCCTCGTGGGACCGCCCGGAGTGGGGAAGACCTCGGTCGCCATATCGATGGCGCGGGCAATGGGGCGCAAACTCTCGCGGCTGTCGCTCGGCGGCGTGCGTGACGAAGCCGACATACGCGGTCACCGAAAAACCTACATCGGAGCGATGCCCGGACGCATCATCAATGCCGTCCGTCAGGCGGGAAGCCGAAACGCCGTTATTCTGTTGGACGAAGTGGATAAGCTGGGTGCCGACAGCAGGGGAGACCCGTCAGCGGCTTTGCTGGAAGTGCTGGATCCTGAGCAAAACACCTCATTCCGGGATCATTACTTGGAAATCCCGTTCGATCTCTCCGAGATTTTGTTTATCACAACGGCAAACACCACCGCCACCATCCCGCGCCCGCTGCTGGACCGGATGGAAGTGCTGGAGCTGACAAGCTACACCGATGAGGAAAAGCTGCGGATAGCGCAGCGTCACCTCATCCCAAAACAGATGAAAAAGCACGGCGTTTCCAAGCAGATGCTTTCGTTCTCAGTCGGAGGTCTGCGCGACATTATCGCCGGGTATACCCGCGAAGCGGGCGTGCGCGTTTTGGAACGCCAAATCGCCGCCGTGTGCCGCAAGACGGCGAAAAAATACGCCGAAGGTCACAACGAAAAAATTATCCTAAACGCGTCCAACCTCCCCGACTTCTTAGGTGTGCGGAAATACCGCCCGGAACGCGACTTGGGGCAGCCGGAGGTAGGTCTTGTCTGCGGTCTCGCGTGGACGCCGGTCGGCGGCGAGGTGCTGGAGGTTGAAGCGGGCGTCTCGGAGGGCAGCGGAAAGATCGAGCTGACGGGGAATCTGGGCGACATCATGAAAGAGAGCGCGAAAGCCGCCTTCACTTGTCTCCGCGGACGCTGCGACGCTTGGGGTATCGATAAGGATTTTTACAAAAACCGCGATATTCACCTCCACTGCCCCGAGGGAGCGATTCCGAAAGACGGCCCCTCCGCAGGCGTCACGATGACGGTCGCGATGCTGTCCGCCCTTACCGGTAGACCGGTGCGGCGTGATGTCGCGATGACGGGGGAGATTACGCTTCGGGGGCGCGTGCTGCCTATCGGCGGACTGAAGGAGAAAACAATGGCGGCGTATCGCGCCGGGATTCGTAATGTGATCATTCCCGCCGAAAACGAACGAAATCTTGAGGACATCGACCCCACTGTACGGAGCGCCTTGCGGTTTATACTGGCCGATACCATTGACACGGTTTTGAAGGAAGCCGTTCTGTGACGGCGCGGTTTGTTTCATCGGCGGCGCGAGAAGACCAGTTTATCCGTGACGGGCGGAAAACCGTTGTATTTGCCGGGCGCTCAAATGTCGGTAAAAGCTCGGTAATCAATATGCTCACGGGTAAAAAGAACCTTGCGCATGTGGGCAATACCCCCGGCAAAACGTCGCACGTCAACTATTTTCTCATTGACGACGCTTTTTACTTCGCCGACCTGCCCGGTTACGGTTACGCAAAAGTGTCCCATGCCGAAAAGCTGCGCTGGGCCGCGTTGCTGGAAACGTTTTTTGCAAAGCCGGAGCATATCACGCTTGGGGTGCTGGTGACCGACGCGCGGCATAAGCCGACCGCCCTTGACGCACAGATGGCCGGGCTGTTCCGGCAGGCGGAGATCCCGTTCATCACCGTAGCGAACAAATCTGACAAGCTAAAACCTTCGCAGATACCGGCGGCTTTGCGGCTGATTGAGGAAACACTGGAATTACCGTCGCCCGTACTGCCCCTCTCCTCTGCAAACGGGGCGGGCAAGCGGGAGGTTTTGTCGGCGATACTATCCGGGATACAGTAAGGAGTACAAATGATGGAACAAGTGAACGCGGAAGGACGCCTGACCATCGGCGGCGCGGATGCCGCCGCGCTGGCGGCGGAATACGGCACCCCTCTATACCTGATGGATGAGGACATGATTCGGGAGAATTGCCGCGCCTTTGTCGGCGCGCTGGCCGACGCCTACCCCGGCGACGGACGGGTGGCGTATGCCAGCAAAGCGTTTTGCTGTACACACATGGTTCGCATCCTGCGTGAAGAGGCGATGCTGGCGGATGTAGCGTCCGGCGGGGAGTTGTTCACCGCCCTGAACGGAGGGCTTTCACCCGAAGGGATAATCTTTCACGGCAACAACAAAACCGAGCAAGAGCTGCGCTATGCTATAGAGAACGGGATTCGCCGCATTGTCGCGAACGGTGCAGAGGAATTGGAGCGCATCTCCCGTATCGCGGAGGAACTGGAGAGGAAAGCAAGTGTGTCTCTCCGCCTGTCGCCGAGCATTACGATTGACGCGCATTCCGCCGTGCAGACCAGTAAACTGGACAGCAAATTCGGCGTTCCGATTGAAACAGGCGCTGCTTTTGAGGCGGTTAAGCTCGCGCTCTCTCTGCCGGGAATTGTGTTGGAGGGAGTTCACTGCCACCTAGGATCGCCCGTCTTCGCGCTGGAACCGTATGCGCGGGCGGCGGATGTGATGCTCGCGTTCATGACGAAAGTGCGCGGCGAGCTTTCCCATACGCTGAATGAGCTGAACCTCGGCGGCGGTTTCGCCGTTTCGTATCTGCCGGATCAGGAGGTCAGAAGCATACCCGAATATGTGGAAGTGATTTCCGAAGCCGTTCAGGCTGCGGCAAAGAAATATGAGTATCCGCTTCCGGCGCTGGTAATCGAGCCGGGACGCAGAATCGTTGCCGAAGCGGGGCTGACCGTCTATAAAGTCGGCAGCGTCAAGGAAATCCCCGGCGTGCGCACCTACGTTTCGGTAGACGGCGGTCTGACCGATAATCCGCGTTATATGCTCTATGGGTCGAAATACGAAATCACGCTCCCGGAACAGGCGTCCAAGGAAAAGACGCAAACGGTGACGCTTGCCGGGCGGTGTTGCGAAAACGAGCTGCTGGGCAAAGATTTATTATTGCAGCCGGTCAAGCCGGGCGACTATTTAGCGGTTCTTTGCACCGGAGCGTATAACTACGCGATGGCGTCGCACTATAACCGCGTACCCAAACCGCCGGTTGTCATGATCCGCGGCGGCAAACCGTTTGTCGCGGTACGGCGGGAGACTTGGGAAGACGTTTGCCGGATGGACGTATAGGAGGGGTTTTGGTTGCTGCTGGATATTTGGAGCCAGAGCGAGGCTTTTCACGCAAAACTTATTTATACGCTAATAACACTTGTAGCGCTCTTAGCTACGCTTGTTATCCATGAACTTTGCCATGGGTTGTCGGCGTACGCGCTTGGTGATCCAACGGCACGGCGGGATGGTCGCCTATCTCTAAATCCTCTGCGTCACATTGAGCCGTTCGGTGCGTTGCTGATGCTTTTGGTGGGTTTCGGTTGGGCAAAACCGGTATCGGTCAATCCGCGCTTCTTCGAAAAACCCAAACGCGATATGGCATTGACGGCAATGGCAGGTCCTATGAGCAATTTTCTTTTGGCATTTATTGCGGTAGGGTGTATGAAATTGTTTCCGCCGGCTGCAATATTTAGCAATAATTACCTTTGGTATTTATATCAATTTTTTTCCTACATGGCCATCTTGAGTACCGGTTTAGGTCTCTTTAACCTCATCCCTATTCCCCCGTTGGACGGTTCCAAGGTACTGGCCGCTTTTCTGCCTGACCGTATATACTGGAGATATATGAGTTTGGAGCGGTATGGGATGCTTTTACTGGCAGGGCTTCTTATGTTGGGGCGTTATGGATCTGTAAATATCTTCGGGTTTATCGCTCAAATGCAAAATGGTATCCTCAATCTCTTTTCCCGTGCTTTCGGTGGAGTGATTTGGATTTGATATGGACGAGACACTGACATTCCGCCTTGAACGGGTGGTGCAAGCCCCGCAGGAGGTGATGGAGGACTTTGAGGGTCCTCTGGACTTGATCCTCTTTTTATTGAGCAAGAACAAGATCGCAATTGAAGACCTGCAAATTTCCCTTCTTTGCTTCCAGTTTACCGCTTGGATCGAAGCGCGGCGGCAGCTCGACATGGAGGTTGCGAGCGAGTTTATCGCGATGGCGTCGCACTTGGTGTACCTCAAGAGCCGGAACTTGGTGATGTCGGGGGAGGAAGACGAGGAGATCGACCTCCTGAAAAAAGCCCTGGAAGATCGTCAGGCGCAGGAAGAGCGCCAAAAGATGGAGATCATCCGTGACTACCTCGGCGAACGCGCCGAAAATTACCGCCTGTTGATTACGAAGCCGCCGGAACCCACAGAGCGCGGCACGGGATACGACCACACCCACACCGTTGACATACTGCTGGAAGCGCTCGGACGCCTCGGCGAACGTACGGAGCGCCGCCGCCCGCCGCCGGTCGCCGTATTCTCACCCATTGTGGGGCGGGAACCGTACCCCGTGAAAGATATGATGGAAACCATCAAGAAGCGTCTTGCAAAGCACGGGACGTTTCCGCTGGACAAGTTATTTTCGCTGGCGCGGAACCGTTCCGCCGTCGTAGCCGCGTTTTTGGCGGTGCTTGAGATGTGCCGTAACCGGGAGATTGATTTGGCGGAGGAGGGCGACGAATGGATCATCAGGAAATCGAATCCGCAATAGAGAGCATTCTCTTCGCTGCGGGTGAGCCGGTGCTTCTCTCCCGCCTGTCCGCCGCACTGGAAACAGACCTGCACACCGTTGACGAAGCCGCCGAAGCGCTCGCGGGAAAGTACCGCTACGAACGCCGCGGCATACGTTTGGTGCGGCTTGATAAATCGTTGCAAATGACCTCCGCGCCGGAATGGGCGGATTTAATACGCAAAACGCTTGAGGAGCGCAAACCGCCGCCGATGAGCCGCGCCGCGCTGGAAGTTTTGAGTCTCGCGGCTTACTATCAGCCGGTTACGCGGGCGCAGATAGAACGTGCGAGGGGTATCGAGAGCGGTGCGACGGTCGCGGGGCTTGTGGAAAAGGGACTGTTGCGCGAGGTCGGGCGGTTGGACGTTCCCGGAAGACCGATTCAATACGGGACGACACCCGCGTTCCTCCGCGCGTTTGGCTTGACGAGCTTGGAAGAACTGCCCGATACCGAGCTGGACGGGCAGTTAACGCTGGGGTAGGGGAGGCGTCTTATGCTCACGTTGGGGATCATCCTCGCCGCGCTGCTGCTGATAGGGTTTACCCGCGTGGGCGTGCGGGCGTCACGGACGCCGGACGGTAAGATGCGCTTGATTCTCCGCGTGGGGATTCTGAGAATTAACTTACTAAAAAAACTCCAAAAAGCCAAAGACAAACCTAAAAAACCCGCAAAACCCAAGAAAGAAGCCAAGCCTAAAGAAGAAAAACCTGTAAAGCGGTTCTCTATACAGGATATCTCCTTTTACTTCGAACACGGGAAGAAAGTGCTTAGCACCCTTCGCAGGAGCGTTCGAATAGACCGCTTGATTCTGCGCGTGACCTTCGGCGGCAGTGACCCCTGCGACGACGCGCTCTTTTACGCGCGTTCGGAAATGGCGCTCGGCGTGTTGCGCCCCGCCGTGACGGGTACCCTGCGCGTAAAAAAGCAAGACCTTGTCGTCGCGCTGGATTTTGATATAGAAAAGATTCAATGGAGCGGAGACTTCGCCGTTACGGTATCGATAGGGCGTATCTTCCTAATCAGTTTTTCCCTGCTAAAATTCATGCTCAAAATCACGAGAAGAAAGGCGGCATAAAAAATGGAAAACAGAAGCACCATCGCCGAACTGATGACGGCCACCATGACCAAGATTCGCGACATGGTTGACGTCAACACCATCGTGGGCGACGCCATCACCACGGCGGACGGCACCACCATTATCCCCGTCTCCAAGCTATCGCTGGGGTTCGGCTCCGGCGGCTCGGAATTCGGCGCCGAAAAGAATTTCGGCGGCGGAAGCGGCGCGGGCATTAAGGTCAACCCCATCGCGTTCCTTGTCGTCACCGAGCATAACGTCCGTTTGCTGCCGGTGGCGGGGCAGCCGGAAACAGCGCTGGACAAAATTGTCGACTTGATTCCGAAGATCACGAAGCAGGTGGAAAATTTCATTGAGAAGCGCAAAGCGAAAGAAGAAGTAGAACCAATGTAGGGTGCGCCGACCCGGCGTACCGTGTTACCACAAAAACCCTATCATGAAACATACATGCGCGGGGAACAATGTTCGCGAGGTGACCGCACATGAAACGGGTTTTGACCTGCTTACTGATTATTCCCATGCTTTTACCGACCGTGTTCGCGAATCAAGAATCGGCGGAGAGTACAGAAATAGCCGCGTCCGCCGAGAGCGCCATTTTGATGGATGCAACGACCGGTACGGTGCTGTATGAAAAAAACGCCGACCAACGCGCCTTGATCGCTTCCACCACCAAAATCATGACGGCGCTGGTCGCGCTGGAATCCGCTTCTCTCGACGAGACGCTGGAGGTTCCGGCGGAAGCCGCGGGTGTTGAGGGCTCGTCAATGTACCTGACTGCGGGGCAGCAGGTGACGGTAAGTGATTTGCTTTACGGCTTGATGCTGAAAAGCGGCAACGACGCTGCTGCGGCACTCGCCATCCACTGTGCCGGAAGTGTGGATGCGTTCGCGGAACGGATGAATAAAAAAGCGCACTCGCTCGGAATGCGCGGTTCCAGCTTCCAAAACCCGCACGGTCTGAACGCCGAAGGGCATTTCTCCACGGCGCGCGACATGGCGCTGCTGACCCGCGCCGCCCTGCAAAACGAAATGCTTTCCCGTATCGTAAGCAGTAAGTACGCCAAAGTCGGCGACATTACGATCAAGAACCATAACCGGCTGCTGTGGTCGTATCCGGGTGCCGACGGCGTCAAGACCGGCTATACGATGGACGCCGGACGCTGCCTTGTATCCAGCGCCACGCGGGACGGGATGCGCCTGATTGCCGTTACGCTGAACGACCGCGATGACTGGGCGGATCACACCGCGATGCTGGATCACGGTTTCGATAATTACGACTTAATGACCGTATGCGAAAAGGGCGTTGAGGTCGCGAAGGTGCGCGTCTTCGGAAAAGGTCTTATGCCGGTCGTCGCTGCGCACACCGTCAAAATATTACTGCGCGAAGACGAAGAGCCGCCGGATACCGAGATGTTCATTCCGCAGTATGTGTGGACGCCTGTTTTGGAAGGGCAGCGCGTCGGGATCCTTACGACGACGCTGGACGGCGAGAAAAAAGCGCGTTGCCCGCTGATTGCGGGCGGAGGTATTCATTGAGGGAACGTCTGCAAAAACTGATATCGTCTCGCGGCGTGATGTCGCGCAGAGCCGCCGAGGCGTTGATCGCCGACGGCGGCGTTGCCGTTGACGGCATAACGGCGCGCCTCGGCGACAGCGCCGATCCCGAAACCCAAACCGTTACCGTTTCCGGCGTACCGCTGCCGCCGCCTCCCGCGGCGATTTACATACTGCTGAATAAGCCGCGCGGCGTTACCTCCACCCTTCGAGACGTCCACGCGGAACGGACAGTGCGCGAGCTTCTCCCGCCGGCGCTTGGGTATCTGGTTCCCGTGGGGCGCTTGGATAAAGAGTCCGAAGGGTTGATGCTGATGACGAACGACGGCGCGGTTGTCCGCAAGCTGACCCATCCCTCCTCCGGCGTGGAAAAAGAGTATCTGGTGACGGTGAAACCGGGTCGTGAACTGACAATCACCATCACCGAAGGAAAGAAACATCAAGTTCGCAACATGTGTAAAGACAGGGGCTTGACAGTGACGCGCCTAATACGCGTGCGTGAAGGCGAACTTATACTGGGGTCGTTGAAACCCGGTGAGTGGCGGTACTTGACCGAAAAGGAGATTCGGTATGTGCGCTCATGACGTTACCGTGATCGGCGCGGGTGCCGCGGGAATGATGGCTTCAATACAGGCGGCGCGGCGCGGCGTGCGGGTGCTTCTGCTGGAGCGCAACGACCGTCCCGGTATCAAGCTCTCAATCACCGGCAAGGGGCGGTGTAACCTTACCAACAATTGCGCTCCCGATGAGTTTACCTTGCCTCCCATGCGTCCGGACGGGAGCGGCGATCTCCGTTTTTTTAAAAGCGCCCTGTCCGGCTTTACCCCTCAGGATACGATGGCGTTTTTTGAGGAGCTGGGCGTTCCGCTGGTGACGGAGCGCGGACGGCGCGTCTTTCCGGCGAGCGGAAAGGCGTCGGACGTGGTATCGGCTCTTGTCCGGGAACTGGACAGGCTGGGCGTCATGCGTAGGCGGGCGCGGGTCACAAAACTGGATGGTTTGGGCGGAGCGGTGATCGTTTGCACCGGCGGTCTGTCCTACCCGAAGACCGGCTCAACCGGGGACGGTTACGAGATTGCGCGTCAGGCGGGGCATACTATCATCCCCACCGCGCCGTCGCTCGTGCCGCTGGAGTCGCCGGACGAATTTTGCGCGGCGATGCAGGGGTTGTCGCTGAGAAATGTGACGCTGTCATTACTGGACTCTGCGGGAAAAACTATTTATTCCGAAGGACCGGGCGAGATGCTGTTTACCCATTTTGGAATCTCGGGACCGTTGGTGTTAAGCGCGTCTGCACACTGGACGCCGGGATTATCGGCGGAAATCGACCTCAAACCCGGATTGAGCGAGAAGCAGCTGGACGCGCGTATTTTACGGGATTTTGAAAAATTTTCGTCCCGCGATTTTTCGAACGCGCTCGGCGAACTGTTGCATAAAACGATGATTCCTGTTATACTATCTCTGTTGCGCGTACCGCCCGGCAGGAAGGTGGCGGAGGTCACGAAAGCCGAGCGCGGCGCGTTGCTGCGGCACATAAAACGCTTTCCCGTCAGGATTTCGCGCCCGCGCCCGATGGAGGAAGCCGTGATTACGCGCGGCGGCGTGAACTTGAAGGAAATCAACCCCAGAACGATGGAGTCCAAACTCGTTAAGGGGTTATACTTTGCCGGAGAGGTGCTTGACCTCGACGGCTACACGGGCGGATACAACCTGCAAATCGCGTGGTCGACCGGCTGCGCGGCAGGAAAGGGGTGTACGGAATCAAGAGCGTTGCTATAGACGGGCCGTCGGGAGCGGGGAAGAGTACCATTTCGCGCGAGGTCGCGGGAAGGATCGGCTTTCTCTACGTCGATACCGGCGCGCTTTACCGGGTTATTGGATTGCGGTTTCTAAACACAGGCGGGCTTGATTTGGATTCTCTAAACTTATCGATGGACTTCACCGACGGCGAGCAGCGCGTGTTTGACAGCGGGAGAGACGTAACGGAAGAAGTCCGGCGTCACGACGTTTCCAAAGCGGCGAGCGACTGCTCCGCGCTTCCCGAAGTTCGGGCGTTTCTGCTGGAGCGTCAGCGGGAACTTGCGAAGCGTCACAATGTAATCATGGACGGTCGGGATATCGGGACGGTCGTGCTGCCGGACGCGGACTTGAAAATTTTCCTCACCGCCGCGCCGGAAGACCGCGCATGGCGGCGGTACGGGCAGCTGGGAGAGAACGCCCCTCCTTACGAGCAAATTCTGCGGGATATAGAGTTACGTGACCGCAACGACAGCTCGCGCTCCGAAGCGCCGCTGCGCCCCGCGCCGGATGCCGTCAAGTTGGACACTACCGGCAATACCTTTTTACAAAGCGTGGAACTGATTGAAGGGTTGATACGGGAGAGGCTCGGACTATGATTTTCTACCGGTTCGCGCATATCCTCGTCGGCGGGATTTACCGTCTGCTGTACCGCCTTCGCGTGGCGGGGCGGGAAAACGTCCCCGAAGGGGGCGCGCTCGTATGCGTCAACCATTCGTCGCTTGCCGACCCGGTGGTCGTAGCGCTGGCGCTGAAGGTGAGGGATCATCCGCGTTTTATGGCGAAGGCGGAGCTGTTCAAAATCTTCGGATTCGGCCGGTTGATCCGAAAGCTCGGAGCGTTCCCGGTTGAGCGCGGCGCGTCGGATATGGCGGCGATTAAAACATCCCTGAAAACCCTTAAAGAGGGCGGGAAGGTTTTGATTTTTCCGCACGGACGCCGGATCCTCGGCGACGGCGAAGCGGAGGCGATGAAGGCGGGTGCCGCGATGCTCGCGTTCCGTTCGGGGATGCCGCTGCTGCCGGTGTATGTGACGCCGGGGCGAAAATGCTTCATAAACCGCATTGAGGTTATTTTCGGGAAGCCTTTTTTCGCGGAAAAAACAGACGGCAGTCGGGCGGATCAATACGCCGCACTGTCCGACCGTTTGCACCGGGAGATATACAGTCTCAAATCGCAGACCAAATCCAAGCGCTATGAAGATTGAGATTGTGCCGTCGGCGGGCTTTTGTTACGGCGTGGCGCGCGCTGTACGCCTTGCGGAAGAAAACGCGCCCTGCTTTACGCTGGGATCTCTGATTCACAACAAACGCGCCGTGGCGGAGCTGAAGCGCAAGGGCGTGCGTGTTATCCATTCTCTAGACGAACTGCCCGGCGGCGCGACGCTGATTATCCGCAGCCACGGCGCTCCGCCGGAGCTGTACAGAACGCTGGAAGAGCGAGGTATCCGCCATATCGACGCCACCTGTCCAGATGTAAAGCGCATTCATGACTTGGTGGAGGACGAACGAACCGTTTGCTTGCTCGGCGACAGCAATCACCCGGAGATACAAGCCACCGCCGCGTGGTGCCGCCGATGCGTGGTGTTTTCCGGCATTGAGGAGCTGCGTTCGCTGCTGGAAAGCGGCGCGTTTGGCAGGGATGAACCGCTAACCCTCGCGGCGCAGACAACCTCCCGACGGGAAAAATATGAACAATGCCAAAATTTTTTGAAAAAAGAGTGTACAAATGCAAAATTTCTTGATACAATATGCAGAACAACCGTTATGCGGCAGTGTGATACCGCAGAACTGTCGCGCCGGGTGGACGTCATGGTTGTTGTGGGAGACTCCGCAAGCGCCAATACGCGGCATTTGGTCTCGGTGTGCGAATGTCCCGTTCTCTTCGCCGAGGGGAAGCAAGATATCATAACCGCTTACGCAAAGCGGCCTGAGCTTCGCCGAATGCGCGCCGGTGTCACGGCCGGAGCATCCACGCCGTCCGCCATCATTGAGGAGGTAGTTTTAACAATGACTGAAGAAATGAACAAAACCGAAGAAACGCAGGGGATGGAGGAAGCGTCCTTTGCAGAGCTGTTTGAATCCACGCTCCGCCCGCTGCACACGGGCGACAAGGTCACCGGCATTGTCACCGGTATTACCCCGACCGACATTCAAGTCGATTTAGGCTCAAAACACGCGGCATACATCCCGCTGGATGAATTGTCCTACGATACGGGCATTGATGTTTCCACCTTCTGCAAGGTAGGCGACGAGATCGAAACTTACGTCATGCGCGTTAACGACGTCGAAGGGACGGTCATGCTCAGCAAGCGCCGTCTCGACACCGTAAAGAGTTGGGAAGACGTCGAGGCCGCGCAGGACAACCGTGCCGTTTTGGAAGGCGTCGTCGTCGAGGAGAACAAGGGCGGCGTCGTTGTATCGGTCAAAGGTGTCCGCGTATTTATTCCGGCGTCCCAGACGGGGCTTCCGAAGGACGCGCCGATGAGCGATCTGCTCAAGCAAAAAGTTCGCTTGCGTATTACCGAGTTTCACCGCTCCCGCCGCCGCGTGGTCGGTTCCATCCGTTCCGTTTCGCAGGAAGATCGCCGCGCCCGCGCCGAGGAGATTTGGAATAACGTAGAAGCCGGTAAAGAGTATAACGGCGTTGTAAAATCCCTGACAACATACGGGGCGTTTGTGGATATTGGCGGCGTGGACGGTCTTGTCCACCTCTCCGAGCTGTCTTGGCAGCGTCTGAAGGCTCCGTCCGATATGCTCAAGGTCGGCGACCCGCTGACCGTCACCGTCATCAGCGTCGATAAAGAAAACCGCCGCATCTCGCTCCGCCACAGGAAGCCGGAGGACGATCCGTGGAAGAAATTCACCGACCTCTACCAAAGGGGTGACGTCGTCTCGGTTACCGTCAATAAGCTCATGCCGTTCGGCGCGTTTGCCGAGGTCATGCCCGGCGTGGACGGTTTGATCCACGTTTCCCAGCTGACCGACCACAGAGTTATGAAACCCTCCGATGTAATCAACGAAGGGGATACACTGGACGTCAAGATTACCGACATTGATTACACGCGGAAGAAAATCTCCCTATCGGCTCGCGCCCTGATCGAAAGAGAGCCGGAACCGATTGCCGACGAAGACGGTCCCGATGAGATAGTCGCCATAGCGAGCGGTGAAGAGACCCTGATCGCCGGGGATTTAGCCGGCGAACCCGAAGCACCTGAAGAACCCGCGAAAACCGAAGAAGAACCCGCGCCGAAGGAAGAAACGGCAGAATAAACCGCCTTTGAAATCACCGTCTTTGGGTAACCTAAGGACGGTGATTTTTTATGTCTAAAAAACATTTTTATATAAAACGGCTGACAACGCTTGCTTTATGTACGGTACTTTTCTTTCATACAGCCGCGGCGTATGAAAGCCGTTCATACCTGTACGGCGGCTCAACCCCTATCTATGAAAACAACATCGCGAGGACACGCGGCAACCTTTCTATGGTGATGGCGGACTATTTCCATATAGACGAAAATGGGGACGCCGCGCTTTCAAAAACGCCCGACCGACGCTTTATACAGGCGCGTCAAGCGGAGGGGATTCAAGTTGTCGCCTTCGTTTCCAATCATTGGGACAGGACGGCCGGGCGAAAAGCGATGGGGAAACGCGCGTCTGTCGCGGCGACACTCGCCGGATGGGTGCGTCAGTACGGTTTGGACGGTCTCGATGTAGACATTGAAAACCTTACCGAAGTTGATCGCAGTAATTTTACGGATTTTATACGTATGTTGCGTGAAAATCTGCCCGCGAACGCGCATCTCAGCGCGGCGGTCGCCGCCAACCCGCATCAGTACGCAATCGGATGGCACGGGCAATACGATTACGCGAAGCTCTCGCAATACTGCGACCGTATTCTGATTATGACGTATGACCAATCTTATGAAGGCAGCGCCGCAGGTCCCGTCGCTTCCTATGCGTTTACCGAAGCGTCGATTAAAGAGGCGCTGAAGCATGTCCCGAAGGAAAAACTGCTGATGGGCATCCCTTTTTACGGGCGTTACTGGGCGACGCTGAACAGCGGCGGCAGGGTAACGGGCAAAGCGTTCACGGTTGCAGACATCGAAACGCTGACGTCGCATCACGCCAGCGCGAAGTGGTATGACGGCGTTAACCACTGCGCGCGTGCGTCTATGACGGTCAAAAGCAGCGACCCGGTGCTGAATCTTTGGGGCGGAAAGAGATTGGAGGCGGGTGTTTATGACATCTGGTATGAAAACGACCGCTCTTATGAAGCGCGGATGGAACTGTGCCGGAAGTACGGTCTTGCCGGTGTGGGGAGTTGGGCGCTCGGGCAGGAACCGCAGTGGGTGTGGAACCTATACCGCTCATGGCTGTTCGGCGTAATTTTCAGCGACATTGTGGGGCATTGGAGCGAGGAAGCGGTTACCGAGCTGCATAAAAGAGGCATTGTCACGGGTACGGGTAACGGGTTGTTCATGCCGGGCAAAACGTTATCCCGCGCGGAAGCCGTTGTGCTGGTTTGTAAAATGCTCGGTATTCCAGAAAGTGACCCGTCCGGCGCGCCGGAAGAGATACGGGGGCATTGGGCTGCGCCGATGCTGGTGTCCGCCATCCAATGCGGTCTGCTGCAAGGGGACGGTAAATCTTACCGCCCAACCAAAGCCGTAAGCCGTGCCGAACTGGCGGAGCTTTGCTATAAGGTCTTGCACGTACCGAATACGGTCGACTTCAATCAGCGGTTCTTTCCCGACGTGTCGTCGGGGGCATGGTACAACAATGCCGTGGTGACGATGCATGTGATGGGTTATATCAACGGTATGTCCGACGGCTTGTTCCACCCGGAAAAGATCGCGAGCCGCGCGGAAGCCGCCGAATTGATTTGGAAGATTTGGGATGCCGACAAGAAGAACTTTTTTGGAAGTCCGCAAAGCCGCCGCGCGCAGCCGGACACGATCTTAAGACCGCCGCCGGAACCGCCGGTTTTGGAGCCGAGGTGATTACACCGGAGGGTTATCCTCGAAGAATTTTCGGTTTTGCAAGACTGCCGGGTCTTCTGGTTTGTATTCAGCCGCTTTTTCATTGTATTTGACCGCGCTGTCATAATCCCCCAACTGGTAAGCGCAGACGCTGCATTCTATATTCGGTATGTAACCCCAATAATCCCGAAGAATAAACCCAATCGTGTCCGGCTCCCCGAGATTCGCAGCCGTTCGAAACCACGCATACGCGGTGTTTGTGTCCTGCTCCTGCTTGTAATAGTAGCCGAGTTCCGAGCAGATTTCGGCGCGGGGCGTGCCGTAAGTGAACGCCTTTGCTAAAATCGGTACGATTTTGCTTCGGTCGTTCAATACGCGATAGAGGATGGCGAGGCTGTGGCAAGCTGCGATGTTGTCTTCTGCCCATCCGCCCCTGCCGTCCAAGAAACGCTCGAAATAATACACGGCTTTCGCGTTCTGTTCGTGATCCCTCAGTTCTCTCGCGTAGTAGTATTGCTGGCGCGGCGTCATGTCCGCCCCGCTTTTCTCCAGCGTTGTGTAAATATCCAGATTGCGGTTTGCCTGCCCTACCTTCTCGTTGCGGAGGTGGTGAACAACGATATCGCTGTGCGCGATGACGCCTTGCAGCGTGATGTACTCATGGACGGGATCCTCCCAGCGGAACCCTTTGTCGCGACGGAACAGCCGCCCGCGCGTGGAGATGTTGATCGGTACGCCGTTGGCGTCGAAATGCGTGTGGTACTTCATCGTGACGATCTCAAAAGAGGGGTCAATGTTGTTTTTGAGATGTATGAGCTTGGTCAGTTCATCAGGCTTGAACACGTCGTCCGCGTCCAGCCACATCTGGAAATCCTTCGTCGCCTTTGAAAACGCTTCGTTCCGCGCCGCGGAAAAATCGTTGATCCACTCAAAATCATATACCTTATTCGTAAATCTCTTTGCGATCGCTTTCGTTTTGTCGGTAGAGCCTGTGTCAACAATGATAATCTCATCCACGGCGGCCTTTACGCTCTCCAGACAGCGAGCCAGCACCACCTCCTCGTTTTTCACGATCATGCATAAGCTGATAGTCGCCATTTTCGTCCTCCATAACAGATTATTCGCCTCAAAACGCGCGTGAAACGTGCTTTGAATAGCCTTATTCATCTTACGTTTCGCCGTGAAAAAGGTGCGGGAACCCCGCTTGTATTGCCGCAAACGGGGTAATGTGGCAATGACTGCGTTATAGATATAGGGAACAGGAGGAGACCATTCTCGACAATTATTGCACTTAATCGTTGACAAGTCTTCTTTGGGGATATATAATCTATGTAGATGGAAAGATTTTCTCGAAAGGAGCAACCCAACATGGATACGAAAGAGCGACAAGAAACGTTCCAACACGCACTCATTCGTACCCGCTACAATCACCTGACTGCCCTAGCCGAGAAGCACATCGCGAAGCATTGCCCGAACCGCGGCATCAATGCGGGTATCATAGCGCTGAAAACTTTTGCCGAAACGCCGATTATCGCGTGGTTTGATAACGAAGAAAGAATATTTTTCATTCGCGTACATCCGGAAATAAATAACACCGATACTTTCTATGAAGCGTCCGCGGTAAGAATACCGGAACAATATAACGGAGAATACACGATTATTACCAATAACGACAGACTGACCGCCGTTTGGGCGCAGGGTTTTTGTGAAGTGCAAATTCAAGGCGACCTCACCTACGAAGAGCTTACGGCGATGCTGGACTCCATACCATAAAACGCTAATCATCCCCTGCTTTCGCCGTGTAAATGCAGGCGAAAGCAGGGGTTTACAATGCAACAAAAGAAAGAGGGAAATTCATGAAAAGAGCAGTATCTATTTTGTTGACGGTAATCCTTTTAACCGCGAGCCTTACCGTGTTTGCCCGCGCGAGCAATCAAATTTCCAGCTACTCGATTACACTGGAAGCCAAAGGGAACGGCGTAATTGAAGTGAAAGCAAATGTTGCCGGAACCAGCTTTAATATGATAGAAATCGGATTTTCGGCTATAATGCTGTATGAAGAAGATGGAAACGACTGGGATCTTGTAAAATTTAAGACAGGCTTATATAACCCGGTTTCCCCCTCTGGCAGCTATTCTTATTCGTTTACTTATGAAGGAACGGCGGGAAAGGAATACTATGCGCGCGTTTCTTACTATGCGAGGGATTCGGAAGGTCAAACGTCGCGGCATGAAAACTCGCATATCGTAACGGCGACGTGAGGGTGGTAAGCGCGACATAGAATAGAGCAATTAGAACAAAACCAGCAAATGTATCAAAGATTATCATTACAGAAGAAAGGACGTAATACGATGAAAAAGCAATCAAAATGGATTTCCGTTCTATTCGCGATTCTCTTATTTCTTCAGTTAGCACTTCCAGTAACGGCACATGAGTATTACCAGTTCCGTTTTACTTTGAGAATTTATCGCGACCTTCGGGAAGAATGGTTGAACTAGATTATCAATATCAATACGCAATAACAACAAGAGACGCTACCTATCGAAGCTATGTAAGAACGGCTATAAATGCATGGGCTAATGCTTGCCCAAGACTTATACTAGCGGAATACTCCTCTACAAACATCGGCATAAACTTCTATGATTCTTGGCCAAGAGGTTTATCAGATTTAGCGTATGGCGCATGTTTAAATTACACAGAAAGTGCTAACATTGTTAAATGGAAATCTAGCTGGTCAGGCGTTAACTCAAGGGCACCTCTATAAACT
>DBDP01000106.1 GCA_002293625.1 Clostridiales bacterium UBA929
TTCGGATCGTCGTGACCGCCGTGACGCTGGAAACGGTGTCGGCGGCGTTGGCTGCCTTCACCCATGCCGAGCTGGAGCCGGAAATCGTACAGCTAAACGCGGCGCGAGCCAGAACGGTCGGCGGAATGCACATCATGGAAGCGCAAAACCCGGCGACGATTTTGAGTGCGTCGTCTCTTTCTTTTGAAAAAAAGAAAGAGACGGAAAACGCGTTATGAGACGCTTATTGATTTCGGGAACCGGCAGCGGCTGCGGGAAAACCACCGCGACCTGCGCCTTGCTGTCCGCGCTGAAGGCGCGCGGCTTCGCGCCGACCGCCTTCAAATGCGGCCCGGACTATATCGACCCGGCGTTTCACCGGGAGGCGTCCGGCGTTCCGGCTTACACCCTAGACCCGTTTTTTCTGGACGGAGCGGGGCTGCGCGGTCATTTGACGCATCATACCCGGGAGTTCGCGGTGATTGAGGGCGCGATGGGGTATTATGACGGCATCGCCGCGACCGACCAAGCGTCGGCCTATACCGTTGCGCGGGAAACGCAAACGCCGGTTGTACTTATGGTCAGCGCAAAAGGCGCGGCGAATTCTCTCGGCGCGATGATTGAAGGGTTTTCATGCTATAGGAGGGATAGTTTTATACAGGGTGTGATCTTTAACGACGCGAATGAAAACCGCTACCTCGACCTGCGAAGAATCGCCGAACACGCTGGGGTACGGGCATACGGCTTTTTGCCGCGAAGGCGCGAATGGAGCGTTCAAAGCCGAAACTTGGGGTTGTTGTCTCCCGGCGAGGTTCACGGATGGAAGGAGACTTTGGCGGAGCTTGGGCGGCAGGCGGAGCGGACGCTGGATATAGACGGATTGATCGCGCTGGCTGGAACCGCGTCCGATTTGCGGGACAACCCTATGGCGGATGACCGGGAGCGTCCGACCCTGCGGGTGGCGGTTGCGCGGGACGAGGCGTTTTGCTTTCTCTACGAAGAAAATCTGGAATTGTTAGCGTCTTTAGGCTGCGAACCGGTCTTTTTCAGCCCGCTGCGCGACAAGAAATTGCCGGAGAGTATACAGGGGTTGTACCTCTGCGGAGGCTACCCCGAGCTGTACACCCGGACGCTCACGGAAAACGCGGGACTGCGGGAGAGTATCCGGCGGGCGGTGGCGGCGGGGTTGCCGACGGTCGCCGAGGGCGGCGGATTTCTGTTTTTGCACGACTGCGGAGTAATCCGGGGCAAAACCTATAAAACAGAAAAGTTACAACGTTTTGGCTATATCACGCTTACCGCAAAGCGGGACAATCTGTTGTGCAAAGCGGGGGAAAGCATCCGCGCCCATGAGTTCCATTACTGGGACACCGACACCCCCGGCGACGGGTTTACCGCGCAAAAGGCGGGTCGGAATATTACGTATTCATGCGTCCACGCAACAGACACGCTCTACGCCGGATTCCCACACCTTTACTTTCCCGCGCGTCCCGCGTTCGCGGAACGATTTATAGAGAGGATGAAGAAAAATGACCCTAAGTGATGTTTTGACCCGTGTTCAACCCGCTGACCAAGAAGCGTACGACGCCTGTATCGCGCGTTTCGACCAAGTGGCGAAGCCCGTAGGCAGTCTCGGAAAGCTGGAGGATTTACTGGCGCGGATCGCGGCGGTCACCGGCTCTGCCGAAATCAACATAAGCAGCAAGGCGGTTGCCGTGTTCTGCGCCGACAACGGTGTGACGCGGCGCGGCGTCGCGAACGGAGGGCATGAAGTCACCACCGCCGTCGCCGGAATTTTGGGGCGGGGGAAAGCCAGCGTTTCGGTGATGGCGCGGTTCTGCGGCGCGGAGGTGCTTCCCGTTGACATTGGCATGGTCGATACGGTGGAGGGTTTACGTGACTGTAAACTGATGCGCGGCACCGATGATATGACCGAAGGATCCGCGATGACCCAGGAATGCGCCGAAAAAGCCGTTATGACCGGGATAGAAACGGTGAAAGAACTGAAAGACAAAGGCGTTCGCCTGATCGCGACGGGAGAGACGGGCATCGGCAACACCACGACCTCCAGCGCGGTTTGCGCCGTCCTGCTGAACCGTTCCGTCCGTGAGGTCACGGGGCGCGGCGCGGGGTTGGACGACGAAGGGCTGTCCCGTAAGATAGCCGCTATAGAGCAGGCCGTTTCCGTTAACCGGCCGAATCCGGCTGACCCGATGGATGTTCTGCATAAAGTCGGCGGGTTGGACATTGCCGCGATGACCGGTTTGTTTATCGGCGGCGCTTTGCACAGGGTTCCGATTGTTATGGACGGCTTTATCTCCGGCGCTGCCGCGCTGCTGGCTGTGCGGTTATGTCAGGACATTCGCGGCTATATTCTGCCCTCGCACGAAAGCGGCGAACCGGGCACGCGTTTTTTGATGGAGGCGCTGGGCTTTTCCCCCGTTCTTCAAGCCGGAATGCGTCTCGGCGAAGGTACGGGAGCCGTCGCTCTGTTCCCGCTGCTGGATATGGCGCTTTCCGTATACCGGGACGCCGCGACGTTTGCGGACATTCAGGTTGACCAATACAAACGATGACGGTTTTGGTCTTAGGCCCAAGCGGGAGCGGGAAAAGCGCGTATGCCGAAAAACTGACAGCCAAGATGAGCGGCGGCGCGTTGTATTATATCGCCACGATGATTCCCTTCGGCGAGGAAGGGAAAGCACGTGTAGACCGTCACCGCAAGCAGCGGGAGGACTTTGCCTACATCACGATAGAGAAGCCTTCCCGCGTCTCGGAAATCCCTCTCCCGCAAGGCGCAACCGTGTTGTTGGAGGATGTGTCAAACCTGCTTGGCAACGCGCTGTTTGACGGCGGGGAAAACGAGGAACGTATTTTCAAGGACATCGACGCCCTGTGCGCGAAGTGCCAAAATACCGTGCTGGTGTCGATAGACGGATTGACCCCGAAGCCGGAATACAGCGATGAAACCAACGCTTATATAGACGCGCTGAACCGGGTAAACAGTCGGCTTATGAATTTCGCGGACGAGGTGGTGTATAAATATGCGTTGGCTTAGAGCGATTGCGCTGGCGTTTTCCACCTACTCGCGCATCCCCATGCCGCAGGTGACGTGGAACGATGCCGCGCAAAGGCTCTCCATCGCGTTTTTGCCGCTGGTCGGCGCGGTCGTTGGGGGCGCGGTATGGGAATGGCAGGTTTTTTGCCGGGGTTTTGACGTCGGCGCGGTTTTGTTCGCCGCGGTCGCGTCGGCGCTTCCCGTTTGGATTACGGGCGGCATCCATATGGACGGTTACTGCGACACCTCCGACGCGCTGGCGTCCTGGCAAGATAAGGAACGCAGGTTGGAAATTTTGAAGGATCCTCACGCGGGCGCATTCGCCGTGATCCGCTTCGGCGTGTATCTGCTGGTTAGTTTCGCGCTTACGCATGAGTTATTCTCGCGCGGGGCGGACATCGTCTTTGTCTATCCGCTGTCGCGCTGCTTCGCGGCGATAAACGCCCTGACCATGCCGAACGCCCGGAAGGACGGGATGCTGGCGGCATTTACGCAGAAAGCGGACCGGCGCGCGGTGGGGTTTGTTCTTGCCCTGTTTACCGCGGCGTGTCTCGCGGGATGGGTATTGGTTACCTTCCCTTACGGAATGACCGGGATCGCGCTCTGTCCACCGGTCACGGTTTGGTACCGGCGGATGGCGAAAAAACGTTTCGGCGGCGCGACCGGCGACACAACCGGGTATTATTTACAAATCACGGAGCTGACCCTGCTTGCGGGGCTGCTGCTGGGAGGGATACTATGGCGCGCGTTCTGCTGATCCGGCACGGGAAAACACAGGGCAATTTGGAACGCCGCTACCTTGGCAACCCGGACGAGCCTCTTTGCGAGGAAGGGAAGCGGGAGCTTGTCGCGCTCGCGGGGAGAGGCGCTTTACCACCCGTTACGGAAGTGTTTTCAGCTCCGGCTCTGCGGTGCCGCCAGACGGCGGAATTGCTGTTTCCCGGCCTACGTTATCAACTGTTCCCGATGAGCGAAATAGACTTCGGCGCATTTAAGGGCAAAAACGCCGACGACTTACTGGGTGACAAACAATACGAAAGATGGCTTGATAGCGGCTGCATGGGCGACATTCCCGGCGGCGAAAGCGTAACCGAATTCAAAAACCGCTGCTGTGAAGCCTTTCTAACGTTTGCGGAAACACGGAGCGCGGGAACTGCCGCGCTGATTGTCCACGGGGGGAACATCATGGCGGTGATGGAACGGTTCGCGCTGCCCAAACGGGATTTTTATACCTATCACGTTCCGAACGGCGGTTTCTTCCTATGCCGCCTAGAAAACGGCGCGCTGACGGTTGAGGGGAAACGTCCATGACGGTTTTGCTATGGTCTTTCGGCGCGCTGCTCACCGGCTTTCTGCTGGATTTGGTTTTCGGCGACCCGTACAACTTCCCGCATATCGTGCGATGGATGGGGAGCTTGATCGCCGCGCTGGAGAAGTTTTTGCGCCGGACACTTCCCGCGACGGCGCGGGGAGAAAGTGCGGGCGGGTTCATATTGGTTTGCGTTGTAATTCTTCTATGCGCGGGCGTTCCGTTCGCCGCGCTGTTTCTGTGCTACCGGGTTTTGCCGCCGGTGGGGTATATTCTGGAGAGCTTTCTTTGCTGGCAGCTTCTCGCGCAAAAGTCGCTGAAAACGGAGAGCATGAAGGTTTACTATAGTTTACGCAACGGTGACATTGAGGACGCGCGGAATCGTGTTTCGATGATTGTCGGGCGCGATACGTCCGCGCTGGACAGGGACGGCATCACCCGCGCGGCGGTGGAGACGGTGGCGGAAAACGCTTCGGACGGCGTGACGGCTCCGCTTGTGTTCATTATGCTGGGCAGCGCGGCGCTGGGCTGCCTGTATAAAGCGGTGAACACAATGGATTCGATGGTCGGCTACAAGAACGAAACATATATCCGTTTCGGTCGCGCCGCCGCCAAGACGGACGATGCCATCAACTTCATTCCCTCTAGGTTATGCGCACTGCTGATGGCCGTCTCGACACACCTGCTGCGTTTTGACGGAAAAGGCGCTTTTCGCGTATGGCGGAGGGACAGGAGGAAACACGCAAGCCCCAACTCCGCGCAGACGGAATCGGTCTGCGCCGGGGCGCTTGGGATCCGCTTAGCCGGACCTGCCGTTTACTTTGGGCGGACGCACGACAAACCGTTTATCGGGGACGACACGCGCCCGATCCAAGCAAGCGACATTGTGAACGCGAACAAGCTGATGGTTTGCACGGGGTTCTTAACGCTTTTTTTAGCAAGTCTTTTCCGGCTGGGGGTGATTCTGCTTGCAGCCTTATGACCACGGAGGCGACGTTTACGGCAACCCGAACGTAACGCTGGATTTTTCGGTCAGCACAAACCCGCTCGGAATGCCGCGGGAGGTCCGCGAGGCGCTGATTGCCCGCG
>DBDP01000130.1 GCA_002293625.1 Clostridiales bacterium UBA929
ACGAACAGGTTGTCCCCGAGGGTAAACTCCCGGTAAACACCCTCATCGTCTTGGGTTACCGCCTTATGTGGTGTATTCGGAAAGAAGACGGTATATCCCGCCGTGTTTACAACCACAGACGCTTGGACGGTATCCTGTACCTGAACAGCCACTCGGACAAGGTACGGTGCGCCTGCAAATTCGATAACCACTCCCTTTGGATTGCGAACATGGAGTTTAGGATGGTGTAGAAAGAGCATAACAAATAATAAAATGATATTTATTCAATAATCCACTGGACATCTTGCATTCCGTGTGCTATAGTACCATTGTAGTAAAACAAAACAGGGGGGCAAAAAACATGATCACAAAAGAAATCATTTCGCGCCTGAAGAGGACCGACGTAAGCAAAGACGAGGAAAAGACGATGTTTAGGGTGAAGAATGAGTTTCTCCCCCTTCGCAACAAGCAAAAAGCCGAGATCATCGAACTGACCGGCTTGAAACGTACCTCTATTTATCGCGTCTTTCGGGAAGGGAGTATCAGCGCCAAGATCGCGCTCGCGATGGCGCAGTGCCTCAATATCACTCCCTACTACTTCACCGGCGAGACGGATGAAAAAGACCCGCTCACCGACGCGCTGGCTGTGTCCTTCCTGAATGAAAAGGGATACAAGGTTCTGGCGGAAAGATTGATGAATCAAATCACGCGCACAAACAAGCAACCCGCTCCGGCTGCGCCGCAACCCAACGCGCTTTTGACCTCCGCGTTCACCAATTCCCCGGAACTAAGCGAAGCCGCTTCTTATCTGAGGGAAGAAGACGCCGTGACGCTGTTGCGTGGGTTGTTGATTCGCGGTAGAGTGGGTGGTGAAGCCGCGCAAGTCGCGGACATTGTGAAGCGGTGTTTATTCTCGTGAGGCGGTAAAAGTGCATCAAAAACCGGAAGCATCGCGCTTCCGGTTTTTGTGCTAGCAAAACCTGTGTTATGTCGCAGTTATCATAGGCGAGTTCGTTCTTCGGTGGTCTTCCCCTTCCGAATTCTTCGCAAAGTAAGCGGCTGCTGCGTAATACTTTTTCCCTGCCGTCCCTTGGTATGTAAATGAGTAGTTATAGCTCCCGGCTGGGGTGTTGGGGTTATACAATGTTGATTTAAGAGCAAACTGGTTTTAGGCATGGAATACGGCCTCCTTCACGATCTCCGCCACGGTCGGATGCGGAAAAACGATCTTCTTTATTTGCTCCAGACTCATCTCGCGAAACATGACCGCCGCGAGCGTGGAGATGATCTCCGAGCAGGGATTGCCTAACATATGCGCGCCGATTAAGCGGCTCTTATCCCATACTAGTTTGCACAATCCCTCGCCGCCTTCATTCTCCGCTATAAACCGGCCAGAATACTGCATCGGAAGCTTGGTTTCGCGGGCGTCAATCCCTTTTCGGTTCGCCGTTCCCAGCGTCTCACCGATTCCCGCCGCCTCGGGGTTGGTATAGATAACAGAGGGAATGGCACCATACTCCATGATGTCTTTTTTGCCGAGGATGTTATTAACAGCCACCTCGGTTTCTCTGTAAGCGGTATGCGCCAGCATGGACTTGCCGTTTACGTCACCCGCCGCGTACACGCCCGGTACGGAAGTCTTCATCCGCTCATCCGTGACAATGGCTCCGCTTTCTTGAACAACACCCAAGACTTCCAGTCCCAAGCCTGCTATTGACGCTTTGCGTCCCACGCTGACCAGCGACGCGCCGGTGATTTCTGTGACTTGTGTGTTCAACTTGAAGGTGACACCCTTTTTCTCGTATGATTTTTGCAAGAGATCGGAGATCTCGCGGTCGAACGGACCGGCAATCTTATCCAGCATTTCATACACCGTAACCTTGCTGCCCGCAGAATTGAACAAGCTCGCCATCTCCAGCCCAATTACGCCGCCGCCAATGATATCCAACGTTTCGGGCACTTCGGTCAAGGCGAGGATCTCCCGGTTGGTCATTGCGGTCTCAACACCCTTGATCGGCGGCAGAACAGGTTCGGAGCCGGAGCAGATGAGCAGATGCTTTGCTTCACGGTCGCTGACCGTGAAACCGTCGTCTGTGCGCCTCTGTATCACGGCGTTTTCACGGAGTATCTCGACACCCGCTTTTTTCAGCGACAGTTCGATGCCGGCCACGAGTTTTTTCACGACTTTATTCTTACGTTTGACGGCGGCGGCGTAATCCAGCACGGGATTTTGGCAGGTCACGCCGTATTTCCGAGCGCCGCCGTTGGCGTAGTCATATAACTTTGCCGAATATAGAAGCGCTTTGCTCGGAATGCAGCCTTCGTTTAAGCACACGCCGCCGACGGCGCGTCTTTCAAATAGCAGGGTTTTCAAACCGGCGTTCGACGCCAGTTCCGCCGCGTGATAACCGGCGGGACCGCCGCCAATGACAATCAAGTCGTACGTCATTTTATCATCTCCTTAAAGCTTTCCAGGTTATTACACAGATAGATACGATTTCCTCATCTTGAACCCCTCCTGTTGTGTTACATAATACACCAACCAAAAGGATTTGAAAAGATGGTAGACAGGCTCTTATAAATCAGCTCATTTTTGAGCGTCGCCCAAAAGCTCTCCATCTTGGCGTTATCAAAGCAATTGCCCACGCGCCCCATCGATTGTCGAAAACAAAAACGCCATCTCAAGTAGAACTCCCCACTCGTGATGGCGTTTGAATTATGATTATTGGGTTTGTTTAATGGCCTTTAGTTTCCGACAAGCCTGTAATCATGCGGGTTTCCTTGATTGNNTGCAGTGCTTGCGAGCAGGCACCTCTGGTGCGGTGTCGCAAGCCGGAACGGGAGTTTTTCGAGGTTACCTCAATGGATCGAAGGGGGCTGGGGATTGTGGGGTGGGGTGGCGGCAACGCCGCCGGGGGATGTTACAAGGCATTTGTAAACCTTTTGCAAAATTCGCGCGGAAATGGTTGACACATTTCCCAGTAAAAGCGTATACTGAACGTTACGCCGCTTACACGGCGGAACGGAGGGGATCGAATGCTCAAAATCCTGAAGCGCCTCAGCGCGGCGGAGTGGCTGCAAGGCTTATTCAGCATTGTGTTTATCGTGGCGCAGGTGTGGCTGGACTTAAAGACGCCGGAGTACATGGAGAACATAACGCTGACGATCACGAACGGGAACGGCACCGTCGCCGACATATGGCGGGAGGGGCTGCGTATGCTGCTCTGCACGCTGGGCAGCGCGGCGTCTGCGGTGATTGTCGGTTTCTTCGCGGCGCGGATCGGCTCGTCCTTCTCCCAGCGTCTGCGCAGCTTGCTGTTCAATAAGGTGGAGTCGTTCTCGATGGAGGAGATCAACCGATTCTCCACCTCCAGTCTGATTACCCGCTCGACCAACGACATCACGCAGGTGCAGATGCTGATTACGATGGGCTTGATGTTGATTGTGAAAGCGCCGGTGACCGCCGTGTGGGCGGTTACAAAGATCGCGGGCAAGGGTTTTGAGTGGACGATGGTGACCGCCGGAGCCACGGGATTCCTGATGCTGTTCGTGCTGTTTATCGTAATCATCGTCTTCCCGAAGTTTCGAAAGATGCAGACATTGACCGACAACCTCACCCGCGTGGCGCGGGAGAACCTCACCGGCCTGCGCGTCATCCGCGCGTACAACGCCGAAGGATATCAAGACGGTAAGTTTGAGAAAGCCAACACCGAATTCACCGGCGTGCAGCTCTTTGCCGGGCGTTCTATGTCGCTGATGATGCCCGTGATGACGATTGTGATGAGCGGGCTGAACCTGCTGATCAACTGGATCGGCGCCATATTGGTAAACGGCGTTTCGGCTTCCGGCGGCTTCGAGCAGCAGATGGCGGAACGAAGCCTCCTGTTTTCCAACATGGTGGTGTTTTCGTCCTACGCGATGCAGGTGATTATGTCGTTTATGATGCTGGTGATGATCTTTATCTTCCTGCCCCGCGCGAGCGTCGCGGCAAAACGCATCAACGAGGTGCTGGGTACAAATCCGGCGGTCGCCGGCGGCGGCGTAACCGAAGGGATCGCAGGGCTGGAGGGCGAGGTAGAGTTTCGCCACGTCAGCTTCCGCTATCCCGGCGCGGCAGACGATGTGTTGCACGACGTGAGCTTCACCGCGAAGCGCGGCGAAACGGTGGCGTTCATCGGCTCGACCGGCAGCGGAAAGTCCACGCTGATTAACCTCGTGCCGCGCTTCTTCGACGCGACCTCGGGCGAAGTGCTGATCGGCGGCGTCAACGTAAAAGACTATGAGCTGGAGACGCTCTACGGCAAGCTCGGTTATGTCCCGCAGAAGGCTGTGCTGTTCAAGGGTTCGGTCGCTTCCAACATAGCGTACGGTGACAACGAAAAGAGATGCGATATTGACGCTGAAAGCGAAGGTGTCAGGCAAGCCGTGCGGATTGCCCAAAGCACGGACTTCGTCGAGGCGATGGAGGGCGCGTATGACGCTGACATCGCTCAAGCCGGAGCAAATCTATCCGGCGGTCAGAAGCAGCGCCTTTCGATTGCGCGCGCCGTCTGCCGCAAGCCGGAAATCTATATCTTCGACGACAGTTTTTCCGCGCTGGACTACAAAACCGACCGCCTTCTCCGCGACGCTTTGAAGCGCGAGACGGCGGGTGTTACCAGCCTGATCGTCGCGCAGCGGGTCGGCACGGTGATGGATGCCGACCGTATCGTCGTCCTCGACGAGGGGCGCGTCGCCGGAATCGGGACGCATAAAGAACTGCTGAAAAGCTGTGCGGTGTATAAAGAAATCGCCATGTCGCAGCTTTCCGAGGAGGAGTTGGTATCATGAGGGAGCAGAGAAGGCACAGAGGACCCGGTGGTCCCGGCGGCCCGATGATGCCGACGGAGAAACCGCAAGACATGAAGAAGGCGACGGGACAGCTGATTCGCTATTGCAAAAAGTACCTCCCCGCCATCGTCATTTCGCTGATCGCGGCTGTCATCAGTACCGTATTGCAGGTTATGGGACCCGACAAAGCCAAGGATATGGCGGCGGAGATTCAAAAGGTGTTCTTCCCGCCCAATTTTTCCATTGATATGGACGCCGTTCGGAATATACTCTTTATTTTAATCGGCTTCTACGCCGCGTCGGCTGTGCTGGGTTACGCGCAGCATTTCATCATGGCGACGGTGACGGCAAAAATCTCACAAAAACTCCGCGGCGGTATCTCGGATAAGATCAACCGTATGCCGCTCAAGTATTTTGACAAAACAAGCCACGGCGACGTTATCTCCCGCGTGACGAACGACGTCGACACCATCGGCACGACGCTCAACCAGAGCGTCGGTAATTTGGTGGGTGCGGTTACGCTGCTGGGCGGCTCGGTCATCATGATGTTCTATACGCACTGGCTCTTGGCGCTGACCGCCATCGGCTCGTCGCTTTTGGGTTTTGTGCTGATCGCGGTGATTATGAAAAAGTCGCAGAAACACTTTATCGCGCAGCAGCAGGGGTTGGGAGACATCAACGGGCACATTGAGGAAATCTACTCCAACCATAACGTCGTCAAAGCCTACAACGGCGGGGCGTCCGCGAAGAAAACCTTTGAAGTATTCAATGAAAAGCTGTATACCAGCGGTTGGAAGTCGCAGTTCCTATCCGGCCTGATGATGCCGATCATGGGTTTCATCGGCAACTTCGGTTATGTTGCCGTCTGCGTAGTAGGCGCGGCAATCGCGATCAACGATCCGGCGTTCTTCTCGGTCATTATCGCGTTCATGATCTATATCCGCCTGTTTACCCAACCCCTCTCCCAAATCGCGCAGGCGATGCAAAACTTGCAAAGAGCCGCCGCCGCGAGCGAGCGCGTTTTCGGCTTCTTTGACGAAGAGGAACTGTCCGACGAGAGCGGTAAGACCGCGGCGCTGAACAGGGTACGCGGCGACGTCGAGTTCAAAAACGTTAAATTCGGCTACGAGCCGGAGAAAACCATCATCCACGATTTCTCCGCAAGCGTCAAAGCCGGGCAGAAGATCGCCATCGTCGGACCCACAGGCGCGGGAAAAACCACGATGGTCAATCTGCTGATGCGCTTCTACGAACTGGACGGCGGCGAAATCCGGATCGACGGCGTTCCGATCGGCGAAGTCCCCCGTCCGAACGTACACGAGCAATTCTGCATGGTACTCCAGGACACATGGCTCTTTGAGGGTACGATCAAGGAGAACATCATCTACAGCAAGAGCGGCGTCACCGACGAAGATGTGACAGCGGCCTGCAAAGCAGTCAGCCTGCACCATTTCATCAACACCTTGCCAGGCGGCTACGACACGGTTCTCAACGATAAAGCCAGCTTGTCCGAAGGGCAGAAGCAGCTTCTCACGATCGCCCGCGCGATCATCCAAAACGCGCCGCTGCTGATCCTCGATGAGGCGACAAGCTCGG
Organism: Clostridiales bacterium UBA929; assembly: GCA_002293625.1. GTDB lineage: Bacteria > Bacillota > Clostridia > Oscillospirales > UBA929 > UBA929. The sequence continues at coordinate 6,406 of DBDP01000130.1, forward strand.
TCGATACCCGCACCGAGGTGATTATCCAGCACGCGATGGATGAGCTGATGAAAGGCCGCACATCCTTCGTCATTGCCCACCGCCTCTCCACCATCCGCAACGCCGACTTGATCTTGGTTATGCGGGACGGCGACATTGTCGAGAGCGGCGCGCATGAAGAACTGCTCACGAAGGGCGGCTTCTACGCCGAGCTGTACAACAGCCAGTTTGAATCCAGCGCGGCTTCGTAGGCAGTAGCGGAAAGTTTTAGATGGAGTAAAAGTCAATTGATTTATACCGCTGTGTAGTGGTATACTGGGAGAGAGGAGGGATTGTCATGATGTATCCGTTTTTGCAACTGGAGGACGGTACGGTAATTGTCCATTCGGAGCTTCAAGAGGACGAACAGGTACGGGTTTATATAGAAAAACCTGTGGAGAACGGGTTTAACTCCGCTTATTGTTTTCTGCCGGAGTATAGATGGGAAGATGTTATAGGTTTTTCCGATGCGGATATAGCCGGATTCCTTGAGCTTTTAGAATCCACAGCGCATCTGATTATTCGTTTTTCGCGTGAAGGAGGCTTCGACGGTGCCTCAGGTTTTTAGAATCGGAGCCTATTCGGTTTACTTTTGGGCAAATGAGGGAAAACCGTTGGAAGCTGTACATGTGCATGTCTCATTGGGGGTTCCGTCGGAACATGCGACCAAAATCTGGATTACTAAAGCCGGAAAGTGCCTACTCTTTGAAAACAGTTCCAGGATTCCCTTGAATACGCTAAAAAATATCATGGATATCATTGAAGCCAGACACCAAACAGTCATACAAAAGTGGCGGCAATTCTTCGGAGAAATACGTTTCTATTGCTGAACAGCCAAACGCGGCGCGATCACGTTACCGTGAAGCGCCGCGTCTCGTTTTGGGTTAAAAACTGTTCGTAGAGTGCCGTGTGCTGCGCGCGGAACGCCGTGGTATCGAATCGGTTTTGCCTCACCGTCTTCCAGCGTACCACGGTTCCGTCTACGTACAGTTCTTCTATATCGCCCATATACGCCTTGATTACCGCTTCTATTTCACCCAGCTTGCTCTCCAAGTCTTTAATGGTGGTTTTCAGCGATTTATAGTCGGACACCTGCTTCGCAATCTCGTGCATACCGCACCTCCCTCTGCCTATCAATATATGAGGAAGGGGGAGTCCAGAGAACGTATTTAGAAAGTGTTTACCGCAAAGCTACCGCCGGTTCTTCCATTCAAAACAAGAGCATTAGCTGATACACCCCTGCGGCGACCAGCCACGCGAGACCGGTTTGGTACAGTATCATAAACAGCGCGCCCTTGAAGCTCCCGAACTCGCGCCTGACCGCCGCCACGGCGGCTACGCAGGGTGTGTACAGCAAGGTGAAAACCAAGAAGCTCAGCGCCGACGGCAGAGAAAACATTGACTGCAGCGTGTCGCCCAATCCGGCGACACCCGCGCCGGTCAGAACGCCTAAGGTGCTGATTACAGCTTCTTTCGCGATGAAACCTGTGACTAAGCCGGTCGAGACGCGCCAGTCGGCGAAGCCGAGCGGTCGGAAAATCACGCTGATTCCGCGACCCGCCGACGCTAAGATGCTGTCAGCGCTGTTGTCCACAACGTTGAAGCGCAGGTCGAACGTTTGCAGCACCCAAATAACCAGTGACGCCAAAAAGATCACGGTAAACGCCCGCCGGATGAAGTCCCGCGCTTTGTCCCACATCAAAAGCAGCACCGTTTTGGCGGAGGGAAAACGGTAGTTGGGCAGTTCCATTACAAACGGCACAGGCGAACCCCGGTACACCGTTTTTTTCATAATTACCGCGGAGAGGATCCCCAGCAGAATCCCGGCGACATACAGCCCGATCATCACCAGCGCCTGATATTTCGGAAAGAGCGCGGTGGTAAACAGGGTGTATATCGGCAGCTTCGCGCTGCAACTCATGAACGGTGTCAGCAGGATCGTCATCTTTCGGTCGCGCTCGCTTGCCAGCGTCCGGGTCGCCATGATTGCGGGTACCGAACAGCCAAAACCCATCAGCATCGGCACAAAGCTGCGGCCGGACAGCCCGATCGCGCGCAGCGGCTTATCCATCACAAACGCCACCCTCGCTATGTAGCCGCTGTCCTCCAGCAGCGACAGGAAAAAGAACAGCGTCACGATGATGGGGATAAAGCTCAGCACCGAACCGACACCGGCGAAGATGCCGTCCAAAACGAATGAGTGAACCACAGGGTTCAGCCCGTAAGAGGATAACGCGTTGTCCGTGAGCGTCCCCAGCGCGTCAATCCCGCCTGTCACCAAGTCGCTGAGGCGGTTGCCAATGACATTGAACGTGAGCCAAAACACCGTCAGCATGATCGCTAAAAAGGCGGGAATCGCTAAGTATTTATGCGTCAGCAATGAATCCAGCCTGATACTACGCCGGTACTCGCGGCTCTCCTTGACATTGGCTACGCATTCGCCGCACAGTTCCCCGATGAATTGGTAACGCATATCCGCCAGCGCCGCTTCCCTGTCGGTGTCCAGTTCCGTCTCCATTTCTTTTACGGCGTGTTCGATCATATCCGTTTCGTTTTCGGTCAGGGCAAGAACCGCTTGAATGGGTTCATCCCCTTCTATGAGTTTAGACGCCGCGAAACGCGGAGGAATATCCGCCCGCAGCGAGTGGTCTTCGATCATATGCGCGACCGCATGGATCGTCCGATGCACCGCGCCGGAACAAAAGTCCACGCGCTCCGGCTTCCGCTTATTTTGCGCGGTCTCCGCAGCTACGCGTACAAGCTCGCTTAATCCCTGCTTTTTCGCCGCCGAGATGGGTACGACAGGGATGCCGAGGCTCTCGCTCATCCCCGCGATGTCGATGCTCCCGCCGTTGGCCTGCACCTCGTCCATCATGTTCAGCGCCAGCACCATCGGGATTTGCAGCTCCACAAGCTGTAAAGTAAGGTACAGATTGCGCTCTATGTTCGTCGCGTCGACGATATTGATGATTCCGTCCGGCTTGTCCCGCAGGAGATAGTCCCTTGTCACGATCTCCTCGCTCGAATAGGGCGACAGGGAGTATATCCCCGGCAGGTCGACGACGGACATTTCCTTTTGCCCGGTAACCACTCCTACTTTCCGCTCGACCGTCACGCCCGGAAAATTCCCCACATGCTGGTTCGCGCCGGTTAGCTGGTTAAACAGCGTGGTCTTTCCGCAGTTTTGGTTTCCCGCCAGTGCAAACGTCATGCCGGTTCCACCTCAATTCGCGCGGCGTCGTCCAGCCGCAATGTCAGCAGGTAGCCGCGAAGGAGCAGCTCCATCGGGTCGCCCATCGGCGCGACCTTTCGAACGGTCAGCATCGTATGCGGCGTAATTCCCATCTCCAAAAGCCGCCGCCTAAGCGCCTTCTCGCCGCCGACGGAAATCACGCGGCCGCTCTTGCCGACCGGCAGTTCACGCAGTGTCATCGTTCGTTCCTCCTCAAGGAGTTAGTCTTGGCTAACTGGTCTTATGTTAGCATAGACTAACCGCATTGTCAAGAGGAATTTCGCAAAATTCGGCGTTGTAAATCCGGCTGATTTCCTGTATAGTAAATACAACCCATTAACGAGAGGATGAGCCACTGCGTTGGAAAATATACTTTTTATCATTGACTCACCCGGCGACTTAACCAAAGAGGAACTACGGGGCAAGCCCATATGGGTCAGCTCGGTTCATGTCAACTATAACGGTATGGAACGCCTGGAAACCGAGATTGATGTACGCCGGTTTTGGCAGGAACTGATTGAGTTGGAAGAGATTCCGCGCACAACGATGATTACCCCAAACGATTGGCTGAGAACCTACCGCAAGGCGAAGGCAGAGGGATATACGCATATCTTGGTTCACACGCTCTCCTCCACCGCGAGCGGCATTTGCAACTCCGCGATGATGGCGGCAAAGCTGTTTGCCGATGAGAGCAGTATCCCTATTGAGGTCGTAGATTCTCGGACGTATTCGTTTATATACGGGCGCAACATGTTGAAATGCGCAGACATGGCGGCGCGGGGAATGCCGTTCGCGGAGATCGTGCAAAACCTGCGCGACCTCACCCGGCGCAACCGCGCCATTTTGTGGGTGTATACACTAAAACACCTAAAAAAGAGCGGACGTATCTCCGGCATGTCCGCCTTTGTCGGGGAAGCGCTGGGGATCCGTCCGTTGCTTTTGATTAAAAACGGCGTCATCGCGCCGATCGACAAAGTGCGCGGCGACCGCAACATCGTGCCGCGGATGGCGCAGCTTGTACTCGAACACGCCGTCGCGCCGGAGACGCAGCGGATGGAGATTCTCTACACCGAGGTGCCTCCCGGCGAGGTAGAACGCGCCGTTAACATTTTGGGTGAGGTCGTGCGCCCGAAGGAGATTGTAACGCACGAAATCGGCTGCGCCGTCGCAATCAACGCCGGACCTGTGTCGATGGCGACGTGCTTCTACGGGGAACCGTTTGAGATGTAGAACGCCCCTCTCGTTCCTTAACCGTCCCCTTTACTGCCCTTTATTGATTAAAAGGTAAAAAAATGCTTGTAATGACCTAAATTCTTTGGTATACTGCCTCTGTAAATTGAGAACGGAGGAATGACAGTGGAGTATACCAAGAAGAGCATCGAAGACGTCGATGTCGCGCAAAAGAAGGTTTTGGTGCGCTGCGACTTCAACGTGCCGCAGGACGAAACCGGCGCAATTACCGCGGACAAGCGTATCGCGGAATCCATCCCCACCCTGAAGTATCTGCTGGATCGCGGGGCGGCGGTTATCGCCTGCTCCCATCTCGGCCGCCCGAAGGGTACCTTTAACCCGAAGTACAGTCTCACGCCTGTCGCGGAGCGGCTCTCTGAACTGCTCGGCAAACCCGTAGCCATGGCAAAAGACGTCGTAGGCGAAGACGCGACCGCGAAAGCAGCCGCGCTGAAACCCGGCGAGCTGATGCTGCTGGAAAACGTCCGTTACCACGCGGAGGAAGAGAAAAACGACACCGAATTTGCGAAGAAACTGGCCGACTTGGCCGGTTCCGACGGTCTGTATGTCAACGACGCCTTCGGCACGGCGCACCGCGCCCACGCCTCCACCGCCGGTGTTGCGGCGTATCTGCCCGCCGTCTGCGGTTTCCTGATCCAAAAAGAGATCGGCGTGATGGGCCGCGCTTTGCAAAACCCGAAACGTCCCTTCGTCGCCATTTTGGGCGGCGCGAAGGTGAGCGACAAGATCGGCGTCATCAATAACCTCGTCCAACTGTGCGACACCATCATCATCGGCGGAGCGATGGCCTATACCTTCAAGAAAGCGGCCGGACGCCCCATCGGGAACTCCCGCTGCGAAGAGGACAAGCTTGATCTGGCGAAGGATCTGCTGCTGAAAGCGATCGGGCTCGGTGTGCAGTTTTTGCTGCCGGGCGACCATGTCTGCGCCGACCACTTTGGCGCGGACGCGAAACCCCATCAAATGCAGCACATCGCCGACGGTATGATGGGCATGGACATCGGACCCAAGACAACCGACAAATATGTCAACGAAATCATGTCCGCCGGAACGGTCGTGTGGAACGGCCCAATGGGCGTATTTGAATTCCCCGATTTTGCCGAGGGCACGAAAGCCATCGCGCGCGCTATGGCGAAATCAAACGCCATCAGCATCGTCGGCGGCGGCGACAGCGCGGCG
>DBDP01000116.1 GCA_002293625.1 Clostridiales bacterium UBA929
CCATGTGCTGGACGAAAACGGAACCCTGACCCCGGAAGCGCGAGAGATTGTCGATACGCTGGCATCCTACACCGAAGTCAGCCCCAGCGGAACGGGGTTGCACATCTTTGTGCTGGCACCCGGCGCGAACATCAACCGCCACCGAAAGAAGGATCACTTTCTGGAAATCTACAACGAGGGTCGCTACTTCACCGTCACCGGCAATGTCTATGGCGAGATCAAACCCATCGCAACCCGGACAGCGGAATTGCAGAGCATCCATGACAGATTCTTTCAACCTGAGCAGAGGACGATCAGCGTTGTCACCCCTGTACCACTCGCCGAGCAGCCGCGCTTTCTGAATGTTGGGTTGGAACGGGACAGGGTATTCCGCGGATTATGGAACGGAGAGCGGCGGCATGGGAACGAGAGCGCGGACGACATCGCGCTGATGAACAAACTCGCCTATTGGTGCAACGCAGACCCGGAAGCGATGATCCGGGCGTTTCTCTCCAGCCCCTACCACGCGCAGAAGGATGAAGCGCATAAACGGAAATGCCAGCGAGACGATTACCTGCCGAATACCGCGAAAAACTCTTGCGCCACCACCTACTCCACGGCGATTGCGGACTACGAACGCTGGCAGTTATCCCGCAAGCGGGAGAGGAGGGCGGTAAGGTAGGGCATCTTTGACTCGGAGGCGCTTTGAAAGATGGGCGTCTTTTTCTATGCTCGGAATCAATCCTAACCGCGACCCATTGTAAGCTGATACTATTAGCAAGCATCGTGCCTGTACTCCCACACAGGCACATCTTGTCAGGGGAAATCCCCTGAAACCCCTATAGAAAGGAGATGTGCACACCATGCGAAAACGAAATATCCGTTACCAGTTTTGGCTCGATGAAAAGGAATCCGAGAAACTCCGCAGGCATGTTGAGCGAAGCGGATTACCCCGCGAAGCCTATCTTCGCCACCTGATCAACAACTCCGTTCCCACAGACAAACCGCCGCCAGACTACTTTACCATGATGACAGAGCTTCGGCGTATCTGCGCCGCCATGCACCAAATCGCGCAATCAGCCCGAACACTGAACATTCTGGACGCGAAACAGTACGATGATGACATTGCCCTGCTGAACGCCGCTATCGTTACGATCACCAACGCCGTCATGCTGCCGAGGAGGATGGAGTAGGTGGCAACGACTTCCATATGGTCGGTGAAGGGTTGGCTTGGGAAGGTAGTTCTCTACGCCGAGAACCCGGAGAAAACAGAGAATCCGAAGGTTCATGAAACAACATACCAAACACCCTCGCAGTTACAAGGACTGTCAGACGTAATCACCTACGCAAGCAGAAAGACCGAGCAGGGCGAACTCATGAGACGCTTCGTTACCGGCATCAACTGCCAGCCGGAAACAGCGAGAGACGAGATGATGGCAACCAAGAAGCACTATGGCAAAACCGAAGGCGTTATCGCCTACCACGGCTACCAATCGTTCGCCCCCGGAGAAGCTACGCCGGAGATGGCGCACGAAATCGGAGTAAAACTGGCGGAGCGGTTATGGGGAGAACGATTTCAAGTGGTCGTCGCGACGCACTTGGATAAAGCCCATCATCTGCATACGCATTTTGTCGTGAATAACGTATCCATGACAGACGGCAAGAAGTATTACCGCTCCGAGCAGGACTACCGCGATATGCAGCGCGAATCAGACGCGCTCTGCCGGGAGTATGGGTTATCCGTTATTGATCATCCAAAACGCGGGCAATCGAAACATTACAGCGAATGGAAAGCGGAACAGGACGGGCAGCAGACGTGGCGCGGCATCGTGAAGAAGGATATAGACGCCGCGATACGCCGTTCCCTGACAGAGCGTCAGTTTTGGGAAGCTCTTCGCAAGATGGGGTATGAAGTGAAGAGAGGGAAAGACATATCCGTCCGGCCGCCGGGGAAGGAGCGTTTCGTCCGGCTGCAACGGAACTTCGACTATACCATCGAATCCATCCGCCGCCGTATCCTCGCGCAGAACCGGCAGGAGGCGGTGTCGCAGCCCCCGCCGCGAAAACCCATGAGGTTCAGAAGAACCTTCCATACGCTTCATCGGATTACAGGGCTTCGCGCCCTGTATTTTCATTATCTAACCCGTATGGGCGTCTTACCAAAGAAGCGAACCCCCAACCCAAACCGCGTGTACTTCCTGTTCCGTGAGGACATCCGTTTCGTTCAGAGGATTGCGCGGGAAGCGCGGCTGCTGGTGAGGTACAACATCGACACCGCGGAGCAGCTCAACGAGTATAAAGCCAGCCTGACCTCGCAAATCCAAACACTGTGTAATCAGCGGAAGTCAAGAGACGGTGTTGACGAGCTATCGAAACGTATCAGCCAACTGCGGCGGGAGGTGAAGCTGTGCGGGGACATCGAAACGCGATCATGCGTTATGCGGGAGAAGTTTCATCGATCTATAGAGGATCAAAACCAAATGAAAAAGGAAGTGACCACCCATGAACCATTCCGGCGACGCCGCTGAACAGATTGTCCGCATGAGTTTGGAGGGCGTGGAAGTCGCCGCAAAGATCACCGGCAGCATGGCAAAGGAAATATCCGTGTTCTTACTCGCTGCATTGAAGAACAACGACAAATCCCTCAAGCTCAAAGGCAAGGCAAGATTAACCTCCATGCTGAAATCCGGTAAAGCGCTGGAAATCTTCTCGATGAAGGAAAGCGAGCTGCGCTCCTTCTCGGCGGGTGCGAAGGAGTACGGGATCGTCTACTGCGTTCTGCGGAAGAAGCAGCCGGACGGTCTCTGCGATGTGATGGTGAAAGCCGAGGATTCGCCGAAGATCAGCCGATTGATTGAGAGGTACCGTATCGCTACAGTGGACAGGGCGGTTGCATCCCCCGACATTCCCGATATGTTGCCGGAGGAACCTCCCCGCCCTTTCGCGGAACCCCTCCCTCCGTCCGAGCCTACCTCCGAAAGCAGAAAGAAGTCCGAAAGAGCTATTTCGAGTAGACCGTCCGTGAGGGAAGAACTCCGCAAAATCAAACGAGAATCAGAGGAACCGCCGAAGCGCGAAGCTCCCCCGAAACCCCGAAGCAATCCCGTAACCACGCACAATCAGCCGCCGCCGCGCGGTAAGAAGGAAAGGAATGCAATGAGATGAACGATTTTGACGATCTGCTTACCAACACACAGGAGATTTCGAAAGAAGACTACGCCGCGAAGAAAAAAGCGGAACGAGACGACGTATTCGCCCTCTCGGATAGAGTGGCGTTGGGCGTTGCCGGAGAACCGAGTTTATTCCGGCAATACCTGAACGTACAGAGCCGGTTTGAGCGATACAGCGCGGTCAACGCTCTGCTGATACTGGCACAGGAGGATCGCCTGCCGGACAAAGTTGCTACCCGCTTGGGCAGCTTTGAGCATTGGAAGGACAGAGGCGGCTCGGTGAAGAACGGGCAGACGGGGTTATCCATACTGGAACCGCATGAGTACACAAAAGAAGACGGTTCACCGGGGATCGGGTATAACGTAAAGAAGGTGTTCGATATATCCCAAGTGGATACAAGAAGGATGAAAGCAATCACGCCGCCTATATATACGGAGCGGCAGCTATTGCAGGCGCTGATCGCGAAAGCGCCGGTGACCGGCGTGGACGAACTGCAACAACCCGCCATGACCGACCCCCATACCGGCAACATCCTTGTTCGTAAGGGAATGGCGTTTGAGGATACCTTCAAATACGTAGCGTATGAGCTGGCACACGCGGAAGTGGATCGGGAGAAGGCGGCGGATTCATCATTTACGGCGTACTGCGCTTCGTATATCCTCTGTATGAAGTACGGTGTGGACGGTAAGGGGTACGGGTTCGCGAATGCGGAAGCTCTGCTTGCTGGGAAAACGCCGCAGGAGATCAAAGCGGAGCTTTCCCATATCCGGGACGCCGCCGAGACGATCTCCGGCAGAATGTCGCGTCAACTTGAAAAGGCGGCGAGGCGTCAGGACGCGAGGTGATGAAGAAGCAGATGTTGATCCTGTCCCTGTTCGGGTTGGTTCCCGTTACGTGGCTATCATTGCTGATCGCTCCCGCCCTTTCGGGAGGGTTGCCGGAGATCGTG